>JAEXAJ010000093.1 GCA_023458215.1 Bacteroidota bacterium | reverse complement strand
CCGCAACGGATAGCTGCGTGGGCGATGGCTTCGTTTCCTTTCATTAATACAACTTCTTCTGCCATATTCTTCTGATTTTATTCTACTTTTACTTTATATACCGAGATACATCCGTCGGGACAAACGGTGGCGCACGACGAGCAGCCGTTACAAGTATCTTCTAATATTTGCTGGGAAAAATTATACCCTTTTATGTTCACCTCTTTGGTGAGGGCCAATACATTGAGCGGACAAGCTACCACGCACAGGTTGCAGCCTTTGCAACGCTCGGTGTCTACTACGATTGCTCCTTTGATTTTTGCCATAATTTACGTTATTTATTGATTGAACATATCCTTATTGTAGAAATTCAGAATGTCCATAGCCATTTGATGGGCATGTAGGGCGGGACCTTCAGGGTTGAGGTCGATGGCATATTGATAATTATTCAATGCTTGTTGCCAGTTGCCTTGTTTACGATAGGCATTTCCCCGCAGATAATAAGCTTCATCTTTACCAGGGAAATCAGTTTGTAGTACTTCGTCGAGCATTTGAATTGCTTGCTCTACGTTTCCCTGATTGATTAGCTCTTTTATGGTATTCAGTTGCTCCATTTCATTCTGAGTTCCGGATTATTGAATCGCAAAGATAGCTTTTATTTGAAGACAATCAGCAACTTCTCTGTGAAAAATAAGAAAAAGGAGCAAATAAAGAAGCCCAAAGTTTCTTGAAATTCTATCAGAATGTCAAGACTTTGGGCTAATATTACTATAGAATTGCTTGCTTTGTTTTAAAAGCCTGCTGTTAATATCACTATTTATGAACGTAATGTCTTTTATAGCATTTGCGTCATTTCTGTACCGGTATCTTATCAATTCTTCTTTGATGGCGTCCGCCTTCAAATTCTGTATTGAAGAATTCCGTCATAATCATATCGGCTTCTTCGGTGCTGATGAAGCGTCCCGGCATCACGAGTACATTGGCATCGTTGTGCTGACGGGCCAGATGGGCTATCTCGGCTGTCCAGCATAATGCAGCACGAATACCTTGGTGCTTGTTCAGCGTCATACTGATGCCTTCGCCACTTCCGCAGATGGCAATGCCCGGATAGCATTCGCCGGCTTCAACAGCCAGTGCCAACGGGTGGGCGAAGTCTGCATAATCGCAACTTTCGGCAGAGTAAGTACCAAAGTCCTTATAAGGCCAACCTTTGACCTCCAGCCAACCGCGCACGTATTCTTTTAATTCAAATCCTGCATGGTCGGAACAGATTCCAATAGTTTTCATTCTATCTACGATTTAAATATTGACTTAGTAAATAACGAATGGAGTTGCTTTTGGTTTTAAAGCAACTCCATTTCTTTCTTCTTATATTTTAAAGCATTGCTTTTACCTGCTTGTATACATTATCAGCAGTAAAGCCCAACTTTTCGTCCAGCACAGTGTAAGGAGCAGAGAAACCGAATGATTCCAAGCCCCAAACCTTACCGTGAGCACCTACCAAACCTTGCAAAGTAACAGGCAGACCAGCTGTCAAACCAAATACTTTAGCATCGGCAGGAATAACGCTTTCCTGATAACCCGGAGCCTGACTGCGGAACAAACCTTCTGAAGGTGCAGATACGATACGTACTTTTATACCGTCTTTACGCAACAGTCCGGTTCCTGCAACCAGCGTAGCAACTTCTGAACCGGAAGCAACTAAGATTACATCCGGATTTTCGTCTGAACCGGCTACGATATAAGCACCCTTAGCTGCTTGTTCGTAATCGGTGCCTGCGGGCAGATTAGCGATATTCTGGCGAGAGAAGATCAAAGCGGTAGGAGTAGATGTATTTTCCATGGCAAGTTTCCATGCAATGGTTGTCTCTTCTGCGTCTGCCGGACGGAGTACCAAAGTAGAGTTGTGTCCCTTGTGATTCTTCAGTTTTTCCATCAAGCGGATTTGAGCTTCTTGTTCTACCGGTTCGTGAGTAGGACCGTCTTCGCCTACGCGGAAAGCATCGTGAGTCCAGATGAACTTCACTGGTACTTCCATCAAGGCTGCCATACGTACAGCAGGTTTCATGTAGTCGGAGAATACGAAGAACGTACCGCAAGCAGTGATAACACCTCCATGCAAAGCCATACCGATGCAACAGCACGCCATTGTCAACTCAGCAACACCAGCCTGGAAGAAAGCTCCGCTAAAGTCACCTTTTTTGAAGGCGTGAGTTTTCTTCAGGAAACCGTCTGTCTTGTCAGAGTTAGACAAGTCGGCTGAAGCTACGATCATGTTTTCTACTTGAGTAGCAAGAGCGCTCAAAACCGTAGCCGAAGCATTACGGGTAGCAGCACCTGCTTTTTGTTCGATGGCTGCCCAGTTCACTTCGGGAGCTTTGCCTGAGAAGAACAATTCGAGTTTGGCTGCTTTTTCAGGATTAGCTTTTGCCCAAGCTGCTTTAATGGCATATTTCTCAGCAACGATCTTCTTTAATTCAGCAGCACGTTTTGTATAAAGTTCGGCTACTTCGGGGAAGATAACGAAAGGATTCGTCGGGTCGCCGCCGAGGTTTTTGATTGTATTCACATAGGCATCGCCACCGAGAGGGGCACCGTGAGTAGCACAGTTGGCTTCATAGCTGCTGCCGTCTGCCTTGCGTGCACCCTTACCCATTACAGTCTGACCGATAATCAGTATCGGGCGTTCGTTTTCTGCTTTAGCCTCATTCAATGCACCACGGATAGCATCAGGATCATTACCATTAATCTTGATAACTCTCCATCCCCAAGCTTCGTATTTCTTGGCAGTGTCTTCAATTGTTACATCTTTGGTTTCAGTAGAGAGCTGGATGTCGTTAGAGTCATAGAACATAATCAGGTTATCCAAGCCCAATGCACCTGCGATACGTCCGGCACCTTGAGAAATTTCTTCCTGAATACCCCCATCGGAGATGTATGCGTAAATGGTTTGCGGCATTACCTCTTCGAAACGAGCTTTCATGAACTTGGCAGCGATGGCGGCACCGACGGCAAAGGTATGTCCTTGTCCCAACGGGCCGGAAGTGTTTTCAATGCCACGGGCCAGGTCGCGTTCGGGATGTCCCGGAGTAGGGCTACCCCATTGGCGGAACTCTTTTAATTCGTCCAAAGAGAACTTTCCGGTCAATGCCAAGGTAGAGTATAACATGGGTGACATATGCCCCGGGTCGAGGAAGAAACGGTCGCGACCTTCCCATGTCGGATTTTCGGGATCATAAACTAAGAACTCAGAGAAGAGTACATTTATAAAGTCTGCACCTCCCATGGCACCTCCGGGATGTCCGGAATTAGCCTTTTCAACCATAGATGCAGCAAGAATACGGATGTTATCCGCTGCACGGTTCATAAGTTTGTTATCGTTCATATCTTTCTGTTTTTATATATATTTGATTACAAATTTGCGAATTGAGTTGCTACTTGTCAGTTTTAACAGGGACAAAGATAACTCTTTATACGTAATACACAACATAGATTGTACGTCTTTTTTCTACCCTTTATCATCCGCTGCCTGCTAAAATACATAAAGTATTTTTTTAGCTGCTTTATTGTAATTCAATAGTAACAATCGATTTTGCAGGGAGTTTTACAGTAAGTACTCCTTTATTAATTTTTACTTCTTTGAATGCAACAGGTTTTACATTGTTAGGTTTCTCAAAAGAATTGTAATCTGTCAGATTGGCGGAGGTGAGAATTTCACCAACAGCTTTCTTGGCTTGTACACCGGGCAGGTTGATCGTCACTTCTTGCGCATTGTCGGCATCGATGTTCGACATAGATACGTGTATCTTACCATTCTTGTCTTTTGAGGCGGTTGCGCTAATCATAGGAACCTTGCGGTTATCACGTACATCCATGATTTCACAATTCAGTTCGAGAGGCAGATATGTTGCGTCCTGGTGTACATTATACATCTTGAAGACGTAATAAGTAGGAGTAAGTACCATGTTTTTGCCTTGCGTCAGAATCATGGATTGCAGAACGTTTACTACTTGTGCAATGTTAGCCATCTTCAGACGGTCGGTATATTTGTGGAAAATATCGAAGCTGAGGGACGCTACAAAAGCGTCACGCAAAGTATTTTGCTGATAAAGATGACCGGGTACGGTACCTGGCTCTTCGTCCCACCAAGTTCCCCATTCGTCAAGCATCAGGGCAACATGCTTGTCCTTGTCGTACTCGTCCATGATAGCACAATGCTTCTTGATGACATCTTCTATCTCACGGCATTTGCCCATCGTCCAGTAATAATCGTCTTTGCTGAACTTAGTGGCAGCGCCTTTGCTGCCATTCCATCCGGTTACGGTATAGTAGTGCAGAGAAAGACCATTCATACGACCACCTACGCGATCCATGAGGACTTTAGTCCAGTTATAATCGTAGTCGCTGGCTCCACTGGCAATTTTGAATAGATGATTGCCATCGTAGTTGCGGCAGTAAGTAGAATAGCGACGATACAGATCTGCATAATATTCCGGGCGCATGCTACCACCACATCCCCAACTTTCGTTGCCTACACCGAGATATTTTACTTTCCAGGCATGGTCACGACCATTCTGACGACGCAAGCGTGCCATCGGCGAGTCGCCCTCGGAAGTCATGTATTCTACCCATTTGGCAAGTTCTTCTACGGTTCCGCTACCTACGTTACCGCTGATATAGGGTTCAGTTCCCAACATTTCGCAGAGATTAAGGAACTCGTGGGTACCGAAGCTATTGTCTTCGATGGTCCCCCCCCAGTTATTGTTTACCATTTTAGGACGATTCTCTTTAGGACCGATACCGTCCATCCAGTGATATTCGTCGGCAAAGCAACCGCCCGGCCAGCGAAGAACGGGCACCTTTAGTTCTTTCAAGGCATTGAATACATCGGTACGATAACCTTGGGTATTGGGGATATCTGAATTTTCACCTACCCAAAGTCCACCGTAGATACAAGTACCTAAGTGTTCGGCAAACTGACCGTAAATTTCTTTAGGGATGATTTGTTTGCCTTGGTCGGCTTGAATAGTGATTGTCGCACTCTTTTGTGCGGATGTTGTAAGCGAAGCGGCAAGCATAAGGCCGCTGATAAAAAGTTTATTTTTCATACGTATTACTTTTTAAATTTTACTGCTGCTTCTTCGATAGGCAATCCTGCCTTGTAGTTTTCGATGTATGCGTTAAATCCTGCTATATCTTCGGCTGTTGGTGATACTTCGATACCGGCATCACCGACAAATACATGTTCATCCAGGAAATCGGCAAGCGATTGATTCTTTTCATTATTCACCAGGTATGAAGCAAGTAAGCCGATACCCCAGGCGCCACCTTCACCGGCTGTTTCCATAACGGAGATAGGGGAGTTGATAGCTGCTGCAAGTACTCTCTGACCTACGCCTTTGGTCTTGAATAATCCTCCATGTCCGGTGATTCGGTCTACTTTGATTTTCTCTTCGTTGAAAAGAATGTCATTGCCGATCTTGAGAACACCGACCGAAGCATATAGGTGAGCTCTCATAAAGTTTGCGAGGTTGAACTTGTCATTTGCCGAACGCACGAATAGGGGACGTCCGTCAGCAAGTCCGGTGATAGGTTCGCCCGAAACATAATTGTAAGACATCAGGCCACCGCAGTCTGCATTACCCTTGAGTGCATGGTTATATAGTTTTTCGAATATCTCATTCATATCTACCGGGATACCCATGAGCTCCTGATATTCCTTAAATAGGTTCACCCACGCATTGAGGTCGGAGGTACAGTTATTACAATGCACCATAGCCACGAGGCTTCCGTCGGGAGTGGTAACCATGTCGATCATTTCGTAAGGCTTTGACAAATCTTTCTCTAATACGATCATTGAGAAGGAAGATGTACCGGCCGATACGTTTCCGGTGCGTTGCTTCACGGCGTTGGTGGCAACCATACCGGTACCGGCGTCTCCTTCGGGTGGGCAAACAGGGATTCCTGCTTTCAGATGGCCTGATACGTCAAGTTTCTTGGCGCCTTCGGGTGTAAGGAAACCTGCGTTTTCGCCGGCCGACAATACTTTCGGCAGAATATCCTGTAACTTCCATCCAAATCCTTTGGGAGCAATCAGTTTATTGAACTTGTCAATCATTTCGGTAGAGTAGTTCTTGGTAGTCGGATCTATGGGAAGCATGCCCGATGCGTCGCCTATGCCCAATACCTTTTCTCCTGTGATCTGCCAATGGATAAAACCGGCAAGAGTGGTTTGGAAATTAATATCTTTGACATGTTCTTCATTATCCAAGATAGCTTGGTATAAATGAGAAATGCTCCATCTCAGTGGGATATTATATACAAACAGTTCCGACAAGGCTGCTGCTGCCTGACCTGTATTCGTGTTTCTCCACGTACGGAAGGGTACGAGGATTTCTTCTTTTTCATTGAATGCCATGTAGCCATGCATCATGGCGCTGACACCGATTGCTGCTAATGCTTCTATTTCAATGTCATATAAACTCTTTACGTTAGTGCGCAGGTCGGCATAGCAGTCTTGTAGTCCGTACCAGATAGCTTCTACGCTATACGTCCATAGCCCGTCGACGAATTGATTTTCCCAAGTGTGGCTTCCTTGAGCGATCGGTTTGTTCTCTTGGTCAATGAGAACGGCTTTTATGCGTGTTGAACCAAATTCTATACCAAGAATGGCTTTGCCTGCTTCGATGGTTGATTTTGCATCTAATTTCATAATGGAACTAATAATTTAAGGAACAATGATAAGTATATAAGAAGTGAAAATAAAAGTGCTACAAACGATTGCTCGTCGAGCACTTTTATTTTAAATAATCTGCTTCTTGAATATTAGCAAAGTGCTTTATTCAGCATGTAGTAAACTTCGTTCATGCGCAATTCTTTCTTGAACTCGCTGATGGTGGTCTTTTCATCGATAAGTACCATTTCGATACCGGCGATTTCGGCATAGTCTTCCCAGTATTCGGCTGTGAGGTCGTAAGAGAAGCAAGAGTGGTGAGTACCACCTGCCAATATCCATGCACCTGCACCTACTTCGAGGTTAGGCATCGGAATCCAAAGGGCAGAAGCAACCGGCAACTTAGGCAGCGGTTTCGGCTCAATACATTTCACATCGTTTACAATCAGGCGGAAGCGATTACCCATGTCGACTACGGTAGCGGTGCAACCTGTACCGGTCTTTGAAGTAAATACCAAGCGAGCAGTCTGGCTCTTGCGGATACCTATGCCGAGGAAGTGTACTTCCAGACGGGGCTTGTTGGCTGCAATCAGCGGGCAGATTTCCAACATGTGAGATTGCAGGATGGAACTATTAGCACCATCGAAGTTCAGCGTATAATCTTCGAGGAATGAGCAACCGCGAGGAAGTCCTTGGTTCATCACCCATACGGTGCGGTAGAGTGCAGCTGATTTCCAATCGCCTTCGGCACCGAAACCATAACCTTCTGCCATCAGGCGTTGAGAAGCCAGGCCGGGGATTTGATCGAAACCGTTGAATTCCAAGTCGCCCAAGTCGTCGAAGTTAGTGGTGAAACCTTTGGCGCCTTTCTCTTTCAGGATGGCACGCAAGGCGAGTTCTGCTTTGGCAGCATTCCAAACTTTCTGATAGGCTTCGGTCGATTTGTCTTCCAAAGTAGCGTCGTGATCGTATTCGCTGAAATAAGTGGCAACCAATGCATTTACCTCTTCGTCCTTGATGTGCTTGTGATATTCCATCAATTCGCTCACCGGACAATAATCTACGTGATAACCCATGCGTTGTTCAGCTTCTACCTTGTCACCATCGGTTACGGCTACGTTGTTCATTTGGTCGCCGAAACGAAGGATCAGCATATCCTGAGAATCTGCCCAACCGGCACAAACTCGCATCCAAACGGCAATCTTATGCAACGTTTCTTCGTCTTTCCAGTGACCTACCACCACTTTGCGACGGATGCGCATGCGGGTACATATATGACCGAATTCACGGTCGCCGTGAGCTGACTGGTTGAGGTTCATGAAATCCATATCCATTGTGTCCCAAGGAATTTCCTTGTTAAACTGTGTATGCAGGTGCAACAAAGGTTTCTTTAATTGTTGCAATCCGTGAATCCACATCTTGGCAGGAGAGAAAGTGTGCATCCAAGTGATAACGCCTACACACTTCTCTTCGTTATTGGCTGCTTTGAATACAGCTTCTACTTCTTTCGATGAATTAGCTGTTCCCTTATATACTACTTTTACAGGCAGTTTACCGGATTGATTCAATCCTGCTACCATTTCGTTTGAATGTGCGTCTACTGCTACTACTGCGTCACCTCCGTACAGAAGCTGTGCTCCTGTTACGAACCATACTTCATATTGATCAAATGCGTTCATGATACGTTCATTTTTAATTATTAATATTTTATTTTATTGTCCATAGTAAGCGTTCGGACCGTGCTTGCGATTGAAATGCTTCTCAATCAACAGTGGGTTCATAGTTAACCCGGGATTGGCGCTGTAGGCAATGCTTGCCATCTTAGCCACCTGTTCCATAACGACTGCATTGTGTACAGCATCGAAAGCATCCTTGCCCCATGAGAAAGGACCGTGATTTTTAACTAATACTCCGGGTGTATGTACAGGATTCAGTCCTTCGAAGCGTTTTACAATCACGTTACCCGTTTCTTTTTCGTATTCACCTTTTACTTCAGCTTCTGTCATATCTGCGGTGCAGGGGATGGCATCGTGGAAGTAATCGGCATGAGTGGTTCCAATATTTGGAATGTCCAGTCCGGCTTGAGCCCATGCGGTGGCGTAAGTAGAATGTGTATGTACCACACCGCCTATTTCAGGAAAAGCCTTGTAAAGCACCACATGAGTAGGGGTGTCGGAAGAAGGTTTCAGATGTCCTTCCACAACCTTACCTTCAAGGTCTACCACTACCATGTCTTCTGCTTTCATATCGTCATAGCTCACTCCGCTGGGTTTGATAACTACCAGACCGGTTTTACGGTCGATAGCCGATACATTGCCCCAGGTGAAGATAACCAAGCCATGCTTCACTAACTCCAGGTTAGCCCGAAATACTTTTTCTTTTAATTCTTCTAACATGATTCTATTTACAATTTAAACTTTGGAGCTTTGCGGTATGCCTTCTCGTTGAATTTATACATGGCGGCTCCTCTTTTAGATCCCATTTTATCAATCTTGTCCGTTTTCTCAATATAGTCCATTTCGGCTATCCGTTTACGGAAGTTTCTCTTGTCGATCGCTTCGCCGTAAATAGCTTCGTACAGGCTTTGCAACTGCGACAAGGTGAATAGCTTGGGCAACAAATTAAAGCCGATAGGTTCGGTCGATGCTGCCTGCTGCATCAGCTTCCGTGCTTGCTCCACCATCTGCGGATGGTCGAAGATGAGTGCGGGCAGTTCGTTGATATTTACCCAAAAAGCATTATGCTGTTGCACCAAATCTTTATCATATTCATTGATATTGACCAATGCGTAGTAGGCGATGGAGATAACCCGTTCACCGGGATCACGACCTATATCACCAAATGAACCAACCTGCTCCATATACACATTGCTCAATCCGGTTAACTCGCTCAATACTCGTTTGGCGGCATCGTCGGCGCTTTCGTTTTCCTGCACAAATCCTCCCATCAAAGACCATTCACCCATGGCCGGTTCGAAGTTGCGTTTCAGCAACAGCAAACTCAGTTCTCCCTCGCTAAACCCGAAGATGATGCAGTCGATAGCTACATAAAACTTAGGATTGGAACTATAATAATTGCTCATATTTTTACTAATTTATTGCTGTGTCGCATGGAAAACAGTCTCCGGCGACACGGCGGTTACCAAAAATACCAATAGAAAGCTGCTGTGATTCCCAGAATAATTGCTGAATGAATCACATCCCACTTGTCCCAACTGGCACGTGTTGCTGCTTTTTGTGCCGGTGTTGAGGTACCGAATACCAGACCTTGTATTTTTTCCGCACTCGGTGCTTCTGTAGCCAAGCTGACGAGGACAACCACGATGATACAGAACAAGAACATCCATCCGCAGAAGAACAGCCAGTTCATATCATAGAACAGATACTTGAATACATTGTCTGCCACATCGCCCGCATTGCTGTAATATACCTTTGCTCCCAGTCGTGTCAAGCCGATAATCATACCCGAAATCAAGCCCCACATACCGCCTTTGGCAGATGTACGCTTCCAACAGATACCCAGCAGGAATGCTGCTGCAATGCCCGGTGCCAATACAGACTGCACATCCTGCAAGTAAGTATAAAGCACATCGCCTACACTACGCATGATAGGAATCCAGAGAATACCGAGAATCACGATAACGATAGTTGCCATTTGTCCGATACCTACCAACTTCTTTTCCGAAGTTTGAGGTTTGAAACGTTTGTAGAAGTCAATCGTGAACAGCATAGCCGATGAGTTGAACAAAGATGCCAATGAACTCATCAATGCAGCCAGGATACCGCAAACCACCAAACCTTTCACACCGGCAGGAAGCAATTTAGCTACCAAAGTAGGGAATGCTGCATCTGCGTTGGCATTACCGTTAGCCAGCATCGGCAAGAAACCTTCACCACCTGCACCGATATATTTCTGATGAAGTGCGAAAGCTATCATACCCGGAATCAAGAACAAGAATACAGGCAACAGTTTCAAATAAGCGCCGAAGATAGTACCGCGGCGAGCTTCCTTTTCATTCTTACCCGAGAGTACACGTTGAACGATGAACTGGTCGGTACACCAATACCAGAAACCAATGATAGCCGAACCTATCAATGCACCCAGCCAGGGGAAGTTCGGGTCACTGTTGCTACGGATGAGTTGTGTCATCGTATTGCCTTGATCGTTTACGGTAACCGCACCGCAGATTCTCATCATTTCGTCCCAACCGCCCAGTTCTTTGAAACCGAGTACGAGGATAATCAGTGAACCTAAGAGTAGGATAGGAGTCTGCAATACCGAAGTGTAAAGTACCGACTTCATACCTCCGAAGATTGTGTAAAGTGCTGTCAATAATACCAAGCCGATAGCTGCAATCCAAAAGAAATCAATGCCCCAAAGTTCTTTGATGCCGAATACTTGCTGGAAAACCAATCCGCCTGCGTAAACCGTAACGGCCACCTTTGTCAGCACATAGCTGATTAAAGAGATAACAGACAATATGGTGCGCGATTGCGGATTATAACGACGCTCCAAAAACTCAGGCATCGTATAAACCATGCTTCGTGTATAGAACGGTACGAATACCCAACCTAGAATAAGAATCATCCATCCTTGAATTTCCCAGTGAGCCATAGCCATACCACTGGAAGCTCCGGCACCTGCTAATCCGATTAAGTGTTCCGAACCGATATTAGATGCAAAGATAGATGCACCAATTGCGAGCCATGTAGCATCACGGCCGCCTAAAAAATAATCTGCAGAGTCATTCTGCTTTTGTCTGACAACCCAAACGATAATTCCAATCAAAGCCAGGAAAAATATTCCAATGACTAACCAATCTAATGTTCCCACGATAATAATGATTTATAGGGTTAATATTTTATTTCTCTACAGAGAATTTGAAGATACATTCGCTATTGTAGGTCTGTCCCGGTTCCAGTATCACTGAAGGCCATTCAGGTTTATTGGGACTGTCCGGATAATGTTGAGTTTCGAGGCAAACGGAAGCGCGTTGGTTGTATACGATGCCTTTCTTTCCTGTTACAGTTCCATCCAGGAAGTTACCTGTATAAACTTGGATACCCGGCTCGTTGGTGTAAACTTCCAGGGTAATACCGCTTTCGGGAGACGTCAGCTTGGCTGCTACTTGATTGAGATCGCCTTTTGTATTTAATACCCAGTTATGATCGTATCCGTTTCCGTTCTTTAGTTGCACGAAGTCGAAGTTGGTGATGTCTTGTCCTACTGTTTTTGGGGTAGTGAAGTCCATCGGAGTGTCTTTTACAGTTACAATTTCTCCTGTAGTCATGAAAGTGCTGTCTACCGGAGTGTAGTTGTCCGCATTTACATAAAGAATGTGGTCTGTTGCTGCCTTGGATGGGTTACCCGACAAGTTGAAATAAGAGTGGTTGGTCATGTTGATAACCGTCTTTTTGTCTGTCGTAGCACTATACTTTATATCAATAGCATTATCGTCTGTAAGTTTGTAAATAACCTTAGCGGTAAGATTTCCGGGAAACTGTTCGTCTCCGTCAGGTGAAATACGTGTTAGTTCCAAAGTGGTCTCATCAATTGGTTTCGCATCGTATACTTGATATTGCCATCCTTTAGGACCGCCATGCAGGCAATGTCCGAAGTTGTTTTGCGGCAATTGGATCGTATCGCCGTCCAATACAATCTTTCCCTGATTGATACGGTTGGCATATCGTCCGATAGATGCTCCGAAATCACTGGGGATATTGACATAATCGGCTATGCTGTCAAATCCAAGAACTACATCCTGCATGTTCCCGTTTTTATCGGGTACCATAATAGATACGATACGTCCACCAAAATTGGTGATGCAAACTTCCATGCCTGCCTTATTCTTTAAGGTATAAAGATGGGTTTGGGCATCGTTTACCGTTGTCTCGAAATTAGCCGGGTTTAGACCGGATAATGTTGACTCCTGAGTTGGTTTGTTGTTGCACGCAGTAAGCATCAAAGAGGCTATTCCTGCAAGTAGAAAACTGTTTTTCATGGTTTCATTTTTAATGTAAATGAGATGTTTATTCTTTTATGGGTGTAAAAGTAACACTTTTATTTGGTGTAATATCTACACTTCAATATGTTGTGCAACATAAAAGCGAAAAAAAGAACTTCTCAGATGGTTTACTCCGCATTAACTCCGCTTCAACCCCGTATCTGCTCCGCATAAGGGTACTTTTATGCGGAGCAGATGCGGGGTTGATATGATTTTGATATGGCTCGGGTAAGAAACTGACTTTTATTTTGTCTTTTTGCCCCAATATGTCTTGCTATTGGTATAGCCGGCATAGACAATGGTGTGAGTTCTTGGATTGGCTTCCCAGTCCACTTCCCGTTGTAGGCATACTTCTACTCCGTTGCTGAAGGTGATACGGCAGTTGTTGGCATCATAGCTCCATGTTGCGCCTTTCCAGGCACCGGCGGTTACTTTGTGGTCGGAAGTGAGGGTCATGGTGGCGGAGGTCTTTTGCTTGCCGTATGAGTACGAGAGGTCTATGTGTTCCCAGTTTCCGGTTAACTCGTCTTCGGCGATAGCTACCGAAGGTACTGCGCCGTAACGCTCGGGCATTACTACGGGCCATCCGTCAGCAGTCCATTGGATGGAACGTACTTGTCCCATCATAATGGCATTACTGGCATTGATTCCCGGTACATCTTTCGGTAGACGCCCTTGTGAAGCAAAGTACCAGTTTCCGTTTCCGTCTTCAAATACAGCGCAATGCGAAATACCTACCCAGCCGTTACTATTATTGAACTTGTAGGGATGAGTGACTATTGGAAGCATGTCACCACCAAAGTTGGTTAGATCTGTACCGTCGATGCCCATATAAGGGCCATAAATGTTTTGCGAACGGCAAACGCGGGTGTTATAAGGTATATCCAGCGCATCGTAAGCTATGAATAAATAATAGTAGCCTGTAGTTGGATTATAAATAATCTCCGGTCCTTCGGAAGCTTGCCAACGGTTTCCCATTTGGCGGGTTACAAGTAGTTGTCCGTAAGAAGCGATGTCTTCGTTTGTACCCCACGGATTGGGCAGTGCACTCAGTGGCTTTCCTGTGTTGGCATCTACTTCCAGGGCGGCGATACCGCTGTGCCATGAACCGTAAATCAGGTAGTGCTTGCCGTCTTTACCAATAATATAGCTGGGGTCTATGGCATTCCATTTGTAGTAGCAGTTTCCCCAGTCGTTGGCATTGACGTTGAAATTTAGTCCCTTGTCCGAAGCATTGGTGATGACGTAGCCTTTGTCTTCCCAACCGTTGTTGTTGGCAGGGTCACTGTTTTCCATCAGGCCAATAAAGGCACGCTCGCTCCAAGTACCGTTACCATTCAGCAAACCGGGGCATACAATGGAATAGTACATGCGATAAAGCCCGTTTCTGACTTTGCGTACACAAGGTGCCCAATAACCGAAATCATTCGTGTTGGGTTGGACTTCATTCAGTCCCATGCTTTTACGTATCTCATTCAGTTTGGGGATTACCCAGTCTGGTAATGAGGGCATAGTGCCTCCTAGATATTCCCAATTCACTAAATCTTTGGAACGACGACCGTGGAAATGTCCACCGCTGACATGAGCGTTGCCATACGAAGCATCTGTCTGATACATATAGTAATAACCGTCTTCTGCCAGCACCACACTTGGGTCATGAACGTTGGACAGATTCCATTTACTTCGTTGACTCCAGTCTGCTATTGCCGTGTAATTATCCGGATAGGTGGGGGCCACGTAGTTTTTGAGTTGTTCGTCAATGCTTAGGCTTTCTGTGCTTGCCGTGAATGCTTCCGAGTAGGTATAGCGGCTGTTGCTGTAGACATAAGCACAAATATAGTAAGAGGTATTGCCCGTCAAGCCGGAAATCGTGGCGCTGAAATTTTCGTCGGCATCCACGATGTTATCTTTGATGGTTGGATTTTGGGTAGTGACACTGTAGCAGAAGCCCTTCTTGATAATCTGATTGATACTGCTGGTAACCGTCGAAGTGACACTTAACGAGGTGCTTGTGATTGCGGTTATTTTAGGAGTGCCTACGATTAAATTACCGTTTTCGATCTCGTCGGGGCTGTCAGAACAAGCTGCGAAGGTGAAGAGCATCGGCAAGAATATCCTGAGGAATAATAACTTTTTCATTTGTTTGGTGTTAAGAGCCATGCCGTCCCTTCTAATAATTGGAGGAGACGGCATGGCTGGTATAGAAATTCTTGGTTATTTAGCACCGAAGACGAGATGACTGCTGTCAACGGTCAATGAGAAGTTCAGGTCGCTGGGGTCCACAGTGTTGACACCTAAATAGTACTGGGTGGAGGTTGTATTTGTACTACCCTTCATCACTGCCTGAATGTCGGCGGTACTATTGCCACAGTTGGTCACGTAGACCGTCACTTGGGCTCCATTCATACCGGCAAGCCAAGTGGCCCAGTCGCCTTGTGTTCCGTTGTGAATACAGGCATCGTATCCGCTGCCCCAGCCATAGTTATCGGCACGAACTACTACGTATTCGGTAAGATCAGCTTTACGGAGAACTACGCAGAAGTTATTCCAGTTGCCCGCCAAACTGCTGTAGTTGGTGAAAGTGATGGATTTTGTTTTACCCACAGGAACATTGAAATCGTCTGAGAAGGCTCCCCAAAAGGCTGTTGAATTATCTTGTGCTCCTACCATGTTGGCTGTATTATTCACTACAGAAACGGTAGACTCGGAGACGGTAACTTTTACAGTTGCGATGACTCCTTCTTCGGCGGTAATGGTAACAGTCTGAGAACCGGTCTTCGCAGGAACGGCAGAGAAGTTGAGTCTTGCATTGTCAATAACTCTTGAACTTCCGTTGGCGTAAGTTGCCGTAACCACCATGTCAGTCGGGTCGAAGGTCATCATACGGTCCGCTAAAGTATTGGTAGCTGCTGAGGTATAATAATAGTATTGTGTGTGCGAGGGTTGTGTAGTCACCTCGATGGATACAATCTTTTCTACGACCTCAAAAGTAGCATTAGCCACAATCGGTTGTTCACAATTCTCACCCTTAAAGGTTTTGTTGTAGATGGCCACAAGGTTTTTCACACCCAGTTGCTCCATATCGGGGATGGCAGAGATGTAGAGTTCGGAAGCCGGTACAGTTTTGGTCACTCCCTCTTCAAAGGTAACAATGGCTGATATATTGGCCATGGCCAATTCGAGCGAAGTACCTACGTTGACCTGATTGGGTACATTCTGCAGTTTCATCGATACCGGATTTTTGTCTTGGGCAGAAGTAAGGCCACCGATAGGAACGACGTTGGTTTGCAAGAAGTCAATGTAAGAACCTTCGGGTACTAAGAAACAGCGGATATTAGTATTGGTAGGGTCTTCATTCAGATTAGCCTCCTTGTAGGGCTGTGCATAGATTTTAGTTGCTACACCGTTGGTCATCTTGATGGTGAAAGCACTTTCACTGGTGCGGTCTACGGTAAGCGTCACCTTGCCGCCCAACTTCTGTACGCCAGCATCTGTATTGCTGGCATCGGGAGCTAGAAGCAGCGTGCTTGTGGTGTACTTAAAATAGAGTTTGCCCCATTGCGAGTTGTAAGCTACAGAGTCACCAGTGGCATCAAAACGGATAGCTCCATATTCAGTATATCCTGTACCTCCACGATCTACATCGTTAGTGAGAACGAGGGCAAAGTTTTTGTAATATGTATTATCAGCCGAATTGATGTTAAGGTTGAACACTGCGTTCCATTTTTCGCCATCGGGTACTACGTAATACTTGGAGAAAGCACTCCAGAAACCGGATTTGAAATCTGTACTTCCTATCGAGTATACATCTTCCTGCATACCTTCAAGCACTTCGTCCGTATTTTTATTCGAGTTCGCTATAGAGTCTATTTTCTGGGAAATCCAGTCGGGGGCGTTTACATCATAGAGTTCGCCACCCTCGCAACCCGTTAATGCCAGCAGCCCCAAGGCTATTGCACAGCAGAAGGATGCTATTTTATTGATATGTCTCATTGTCTTAAATTTTAATAGGTAATGGGTTGAATTAGATCTACAACCGGACGCACTTTCCATCCGCTTTCCCGGAAGTAAGTGGAGTTATCTGTACTATAGTTGGCAGAGTTGCCTTTCAAGTTCGGGTTGTTGTTGGTCAGCTGCTGCACTATAGGCAGGAACTCGTGTCCCGGTACGTAAGTATCGAACGAACTCTTCAGTGTGGGATCGGTTGCTATATCACTGTAGCTGACGGGGTCTTTCACCGCTTCGGTGGAACGGCGGAAGGTACCGTGTTCCTTGAGTTGTTGCAAGCGGCCGTTGTCGTAGAAGAAACCCCAGCGGATGAGATCAAAGCCTCGGCCAAACTCGCATCCGAATTCCTTGGGACGTTCTACATTGGCAATCTGCTCAAAGAGTTTGTCGGCCGTGTCGAAGTCAGAAAGCTTCAAGTCGGGCAAATCAGCGCGATTGCGCACTTCGTTAATCCAACTGATAGCCTGCTGTGTGGGACCATTAACTTCGTTCTCGCATTCGGCAGCGCGGAGCAGTACATCGGAATAGCGCATCAAGCGCAGGTTGATGCCATCGTGCAAACCCGTAACCACAGTACTATACAGACCTGTACGGAAATTCGTAAATTTGGCAATCGGTAGGCCGCCGTAGTTGTTGTTCGTCACAATATTATCGGTAGCCGAAAGTTTGTGGGTGTAAGCTACGTTACCATACTCAAAATTCTCCCAATCGGTCTCGTAGGTACCAATGGTCCAATAGAGTCTCGGATCAAGTTTGCCATTGGTAGTACGTTCACTTTTGAAAAGATGATAGAGCCAAGGCGAAGCCGAGATATCGGCCCATCCGCCATAGACACCCGGAGCAAAGTTACTTTCAATGGCCGAGCCTTGTGTGGCATTAGGACTCGTATTCACCGGCGTCCATTCATCGTCGGTACCTTGCGAACCATAGTCGAGGTACTGCACCTCGAAGAGACTCTCTGCATTGTTCTCGTAAGCCGAACCTTCACGGAAATTATCTCCATAGTTGTTCATCAGTTTATAAGTACCATACTTCTTACCGATGATGTCTTTTAACACCGGGAGTGCTTCGTTGTATTTTTGGCGCATCATGAGGGCACGTGCATAATAGCCTGCCGCAGCACCGCAGGTAGCCCGTCCGCCAGCCCATTCGCCGCCTTCGTCACGAGATGGAAGCAATTCCATCGCCTCGTGGAAGTCTTTTTCCACTTGGTCGAGCACATTGTCATAAGTACTGTTGCCGCCATAAAGTCCAGAGAGCGAGGAGTAGGTGGCGTAATCCGTAATGAGGGGCGGATTCTGATAATAACCAACTAAGTTATAGTATGATAATCCGCGCAAAAAGAGCACTTGCCCCTTGATCCGCTTCATCTTTTGCGAGAGTTGGCTGTTATCCTCACTGCAACGGGAGATGGCAAAGTTGCATACGTTAATGGTGTAATACCACTCGCGCCAAGGCCACCACGTGATGTCCGAGGTTACTTCTGCGTTAAGGTCATCGAAGGGCATATACCATACTTGTGAAGAGTTCCATGCTTCGTCGCCACGGCACACATCAATGGTGTAACCTACACGGGCGTAAGATCCTTCCATGCGAATATGGTTGTAGGCGGCAATAACACTCTCTTCCAAATCATCGGCATTGAAGCCGAAAGTGCTTGAGGTTTGCTGGTTGGGATTCAACAGATCCAATTTGTCACTGCAAGAACCCAAAGTGCTCAATCCCAAAATGAGAGCAAGTGAATATTTATTTAGTTTCATAAGATATGTTTTTAATATTTAGGTACCGGATAGTAACGATTAGAATGTAAAATGAACGCCACACATGAAAGTACGTGCAGTAGGATAAGAACAGAAGTTGTATCCAGGGGTGAAAGTTCCTCCCGCATAGTCTACATTATAACCGTGATAGCCGGTGAATGTGTGGAGATTTTGTGCTGACACGTACAAACGCACGTCTGATACATATTTACCGAACCACTGGTTAGGGAAGTTGTAGCCCAATTCTATGTTGGCGATCTTCCAGTAGGCTGCGTTCTGAATCTTGCGTGAACTGAAAAGGTCGTTCCAACCCAAGCTGGCGTTGTTCGTGACATAGGTGCGTGGCACATTGGAGAGGTAAGTGCTGCCGTCTTCGCTAAAGCGATTGGCATCGAGCATACCCACTTCTTTGTTTCCCCAGCCGTAGCAAGAGTTAAGCGAGTTGTAGATATCGTCGCTGACGTGATAGTTCAGCGCACCGAAGGTAGCAATGCTAAGGTCAAAGCGCTTGTACTCAAAACGGGCATTGAGACCGAAATGAATTTTAGGCATGCCGCTGCCCAGTACTACTTGGTCGTTGGCGTCTACTTTACCGTCGGGTTCACCGTTCGGTCCGCTCACGTCTTTATAGAGGCAGTCGCCAATCTTGGCACCCTCTTGGGTGGCATGGTTGTCCAGATCTTCCTGTGTGCGGGCAATACCATCATAAGCCCAGCCGTAAAACTGACCTATTTCATGGCCCACTTTGGTAATGTATGCTCCGGAGATGTAAGAGTCGGTACCGAATCCTAACGAGGTTACTCGGTTGCGTACCGTACTAAGGTTAGCCGATATTTCATATTTGAAATCGTGATCCCGGTTGCGGTAGGTTGCGGAGAATTCGAAGCCGGAGTTGTTCATCGAGGCTGCATTCATTGTAACCGTGGTATTGGATACACCCGCTTGTTCGGGAACAGGAACAGCATACAGCAAGTCTTCACTGATGTTCTTGTACCATTCGGCTGTAAATTCCAGACGGTTACGGAACAGGGCTAGATCGATACCCACATTGTAAGTCTTCTTTTTCTCCCATGACAAGTTATTATCCACGAAAGTTGAAACAGCAGAACCGGTCACTACGTTACCGTTGAAATTGTAAGTCATGTTGTTGCGCGACATAACAGCCTGATACATATACTCACCAATATTCTCGTTACCGAGTTCACCGTAGCTGGCACGGACTTTGAACATGCTTACGGTATTTGGATTGAAAGGGAAGAATTTCTCTTTATCAAAACGCCAGCCTACAGAGACGGAGGGGAAAGTTCCCCAACGGATACTTCTGGTCAGGCGAGAACTGCCATCCCGGCGCACTGTTGCCGAAAATAAGTATCTGTCATCGTAATTGTAATTGATACGACCGATGTAAGAGAGGATAGCATGCTTGTATTCATAACTTTCAGAATACGTTTTGGCTGCATTCTGGAGCTGTAGGAAATAAGGTTCGGTGAAGTTGATTCCCCATCCGGTCAGCAGGTCGGTGTTTTCTTGTTCGTAAGTCTGACCTGCCACTGCGTTGATGTGATGCTTGCCTATCGTACCATCGTAAGTAATCACGTTCTCTATCAAAGCATCCGAATAGTCGCGCGACCCTTTGGTGAGTCGTTCGTTGCTTTTGGCCAAGTACACACGGTTACTCTGTACCCATGCGGGAATCCAAGTAAAGTCCTTACAATGGGTTTTGCTGTAAGATAGGTTTATCTTATAGTTGAGCTTGTGACTTTTGCTATTGATGCCAAGCATCTTGAAGATGTCTACATCCGCCGAACCTGTCCCTACGAAACGGTCTACACGAGTGTTGCGTTGCAGCAGGTTGTTTACGAGCAACGGGTTGGAAGCGGAAATGTCACCATGCACGGTGTCGTAGTATACACCATAGCCGTAAGCATCATAATTGAAGTTGTTTGCGATTCCTACCAAGTTGTCAAGTACCCATGTAGAAGAATCGTACGCCTTGATGGTAGGCTGCATCAGTAAAGCACCGCGCAGCACGTTGGTTACATCGCCATACAAACCTTGAACGTATTCGGAAGCATTCGATAAGCCCATGTTGTCTTGGTCGGAGTGGGAGTAGACAAGGCTGGTTTGGAACTTTATGAACTTGGTATCCATACTGTTGTTGACACGTGCAGTGTAACGTTCATAGTTAGGACCGGCACCTTCGAGTGTTCCTTTTTGGTTGAAATAGTCTAATGATATATTATAGGTGTTATTGGCACCTCCTCCGGAGAGGTTCACATTGTGGTTTTGGCGAATACCCGTTTTGAATACTTCGTCAAACCAGTTGGTGTTGGTGGTATCTTGGAAATGATATTTTCCGGTTTCGCTATCCAGCTTGTATCCCGATGGCAGCGGAGTGTTGGAGTTGGCACACGCCTGACCGAGGTACTGGCTGTACTGGTCGGCATTCATTACATCATAAACACCCTTAGGAATATTATCCACACCGAAATATCCGTTGTAATCCACTTTCAGTGGTTGGTCTTTTTGTCCGCGTTTGGTAGTGATGATAATTACACCATTGGCGGCGCGCGAACCGTAGATAGCCGCCGCCGAAGCATCCTTTAGTACCTGGATGGTTTCAATATCGTTTGAAGAGAAATCGCGGATAGAGGTTCCCATGGGAACACCGTCAATAACATAAAGAGGAGAAGTGCTGCCGAAAGACCCGACACCACGGATGCGAACGGTAGGATCGGCACCGGGCTGTCCGTCGGAGGTAATTTGCACGCCGGAAACCTTACCTTCGAGCATGGTGGAGATATTGGAACTTGATGTCTGTTTCAAGGCATCCGCATCTACTACGGCCACAGAACCGGTTAAGTCAGATTTCTTCTGTGTACCGTAACCTACGACAACCACTTGCTCAAGCATTTGGTCATCACCTTGCAGCTGGATGGCTTCAATGATGGCACGATTGCGAACAGCCACTTCACGTTCCTTGAAACCCACATAGCTTATCAAAAGGGTAGCGTTTCCGGAAACCTCCAGTTGGAAGTTTCCGTCCAGGTCGGTAATGGTTCCGCCTTGTCCACCTTTAACCCTGACGGTAGCCCCTGGCATGGGTTCACCTTGTTCGTCGACAACTTGACCACGAACCTTGATAGTCGGAGATTGTGTCACGGTAGCCATGACAGGTGTAGAATACACCGTCATGCCGCCAAAGGCACACAGACTAAGCATTACGGAAAAAAATAAATGTTTCCTCATTTTTAAAAGTATTAAGGTTATTAATTAATAAGATTGTTTCTGATTATATTGCGATGTCGGATTGATGCACGATCCGACGTTGACTACGGGAGGTAGTCAGGTCATAGACTTTATAAACGTAATGTGATAAATTGGGGAAGGTTGAATTTAGCCAATGACATGTACGATGCGACAGCCGTTCTCTTGTTGTTCTTCATAATATTAAGATTAAATTAAACTTTAAATGCATGGTTCTTTCCCTAAGGATTGAGCACCGATTGCATGACAAAAGTAGGGCTTGTGTCGTAAATGAGGGTGGACAAATGTGTTTTAGAGGTGGATAAATGAATTTTAAGTGTAAAAAATACAGTTTACTGTGTGGGTTTATTGTTTTACCCCTGTATGTAACATCGTTTGCATACAGGGGAAAGAGCATTTCCTCCGAGATAAAACTATTCTTCTTCGTAAAGCATTGAACTCGGTGTTGCATTAAAGTATTTGGTGAAACACCTGGTGAAGTATTTAGGGTCGTTGAATCCTACTTCATAAGCAATTTCCGCAATGTTCATACTTTTGTTTTCCCGGTTCTTCAGCAACAGTTCGCGGGCAATGTTCAGGCGGTAGTTGCGCATAAACTGTCCGGCAGACTGCCCGACGAGGCTTTGCAACTTTTTGTTTAGCAGGCTCTTGCTGACACCTGCCGCTTCGCAGAAATCGCTGACCTCAAAATAGGAATTTTTGTAATTCTCCTTAATGACATCCATGATGCGGTTGAGAAATTTCTTATCTCCCGATTCTTCTTCCATATTCAGAGCGTCTACATCCATTGCTATGGCAAACTTTCTCTGATAACGTTTTCGGTTTTCAAGAATATTCTCTATTCGCGTAAGCAGCAGAGTCTCGTCAAAGGGTTTCAGTAGATATTCGTCTACTCCCATGCGGTAACTTTCCAAACGGGACTCCTGTGATGTCTTGGCTGTCAGCATTAGGAAAGGGGTGTGAGAGATAGCGAAGTTCTCCTTTACCCGGCGAGACAGTTCGATGCCGTCCATTACAGGCATCATCAGGTCGCTGATGATAAAGTCTACGGCATGCGAGTTCAGTATATTCAGGGCTTCCGCGCCTTGGGCGGCTTCAAGTACGTTGTATTTGTCTCGCAGGATAGAATGGATATATCCGCGCATATCTGCATTATCTTCTACTACCAAAATAGACAAGCCTTTTCCGGCAGAACCGTACATTTGTATCGTATCGGTGACTGCAATTTGCGGATTGCTTTCGGTTATTGTATCCGTCGTGCTGTTTTCCGGAGTTACAGGCAGGAGGATACGCAGTGAACAGCCTGCTGCATGGTTGTTTCGGGCATGGATTTCGCCACCATGCATTTGTACGATGCGTTTGCAAAGGTAAAGCCCTATACCGCTTCCCGCCTGTCCGTACATAGGATAGTTGGTTTGTCCTTTCGACTGGTAAAACCGATTGAATATCTTGTTGATGTCATCATCGGGAATACCGCTGCCGGTATCACTGATGCAGATGTAAAGCATGGATTTACGGTCATCAGCAGTCGGTAGTAGGGCTATGTATAAAGACACGTTTCCGCCGTTGGGTGTAAATTTGATGGCATTGCTCAGCAGGTTTGTTAATACTTTGTGCATCGCTTCTTCATCATAGGAGATTTCCGGTGAAGACATTCGGAAAAAACGTTTCAATACAATATTCCGTTCCTGGGCAAAGACAACGAAGGGGACGAGCAATTCGTCAACGAATTTGAGAAAGTTATTCTTGGTCTTAACTATATCCAGCTTGCCCGATTCTACCTTACGGAAGTCCATAAGCTGGTTGACAAGTGACAGCAGATATTTGGAGTTGCGTTCTACAAAATGTAGTTGTTCGATAACCTGTGGGTTGTAACTTAGTTTTAGTGCACGTTCTATCGGACCGATAATCAGCGTAATCGGTGTGCGGAACTCATGCGTAATGTTAGTGAAGAAAGCAATTTTGTCTAGAGTCAGTTCTTGCACCTTCCGTGTCATTCGCGCCAACTGAACTTTCTGCCGGGTAATCTTTTCATTCTGCTGTTTCAGCGTTTGGTTTTGGCGCGACAATTCTTCAGTTTGTTCTTCCAGTAATTGCTTCTGCTCTTTGAGTTCATGGGTACGCTGTTCCACTTTGCGGTGCAGGAGTTCTTTTTGGTGTTTCAGGTTGCGTATGCGCCATTGGTAGAATTGCCATACGATGAGCAAGGCGAGAACAATAACCAATAATACAAACCAAATTGTCTTGTAGAAGTAAGGCTTAATCGTAATCTTTAGTTCGGTAATCTTTTCTTCCTTTTCTCCGTTGTACGGGGTGTATTTCACCTGCAAGGTATAGGTGCCGGGGGAGAGATTAGTGTAACTGGCAAACCGCCGGTCATTGGGCACTTGTATCCATTTATTGTCAAAGCCCAGGAGTCGGTAACTATAGGTAGACGCATCGTCAGGGTCAAAGTTGAGAGCCGAGAATTCCAGCGAAAAAGATTTCTCACGCTCGTGAATACTGATTTCCTTGGTTACGGAGATATCCAGTGGCAGTATTCCGCTGCCGGGGAATATTTCTTCGTTTCCCACTTTCAATCGTGTGAAGCGTACTTGGGCAGGCTGAGTGGATACAGAGGGCAGCTCGGATTCAATAGCTACCAGCCCTGCCACGGTACCGAAGTAAAGCTTGCTCTGAGTGGAACGATAGGCAGCATTCCAGTAAAACTGAGTATCGGCGAGTCCGTCTTGTTGGGTGTAGTTAATGAAATGGTTCTCTGCCGGATGAAAGCGGGAGAGTCCGTTGTTGGTAGCTATCCACAAGCAGCCTTTGTTATCTTCCAAGATACTGCGTATACTGTTATTGGGCAATCCTTGCGAGGTTGTATAAGAAATAAAATGCTCCTTTCCCTGTACGTCTATCACCCGTTGATAGATGCCATAGCTGTTACTGCCTAACCATAGCGTGCCGTCTGCTGCTTCATAGAAGCAGCAAATCTTCTCTATGAGTCCGGATTCAGGTTCATCCAATTTGTACTTAAGATGCCGATACTGGAAAACACCGTTGGTGCGCGAATGAAGGTCTATAATATAAACACCCTCCAGGCAACCTATCCATAGATTTCCATCCTTGTCTATGATAGAGCCGATACTTCCACGGATATTTTCAGAAGCATTATTGGCTAAGGGAGATAGGATTTTTTGTTTTTCCATGTCATAGAAGAATACACCTTCGTTGGCTCCTATCCACATTCCATTGTTTATTGAGTCGTAGGCCAGCGCACCGATAAAATAGATTGGGAAGTTGCCTTCGCTTTCCGGTGACATGACTTTCAATAAGTGCCGTGGATTCTTTAACTCCAAAAGATTGATGCCGCCTCCCCAGGTGCCTACCCATAAGCGACCTTCCGGGTCGGCGGTGAGGGCGCTGACCGAGTTATGGGTGAGCGAACCGTTTTCCGAAGTATAGTGGGTAAAATTGTCGCTGCCCGGCTCCTTCCGGTTCAATCCGCCTTCTACTGTTCCTACCCAAAGGTTCCTGTTGTGGTCTTCATAAATGGCATTGACCGGATTGTGTGATAGAGTCAGGGGATTTTTTGTGTCATTCTGATAATTCTGTATGAACAGACGCTTGGGTGATAGTTTGTTGAGACCTCTGCTTTCTGTGCCTATCCAGATGTGCTGGCCTTCTATGGTGATGCAGTTAATGAAGTTGCTGTTCAATAAGCAGGTTCCGGTATTGGAAAATTGGTCTCCTATACGCTCAAAGTTATCTTTGATAGGATTATAAATATTGATTCCTTTGAGGCTGGCTATCATCAATTGCTTGTCATTTGTAATGGCAAGGCCGGTCAGATAGTTTTGCGAAAGGGAGTGTGGGTCATTGGGATTGTACTCATACCGTTTGACTATATTCTCGTTTTTATTGTAACGGTATAATCCGAGGCTGGTGGATATCCATATCTCATCCTCTTTAGTTATAAAATCAGTGAAGTAGGTATCCAGGGTAAATGTCAGGCAATCTGCCACCGGTATACTTTCCAGTTCGCCATTCGTATCTACGCCTATTTTGCATAATTTGCCATTTAGTCCAATCCATACTTTTCCGTCACCATCTATATCTTTGAAGATGACGTCATTCTGAAATAAATCGGGAACACCCAGCGAGCGAATTGCTTCAACATCGCCTTTACTGTTGAAGGAGATCCGATGAAGCCGTTTGCCGCAATGCAGCCAGATGCATTTCTGCGTATCCTGTATTACGTGTGTAGCGGGTTGTTTGATAAGGTCGGCAAGCTGTCCTTGCGCATCATAGGGAACAACTGGCTGCATGGTTGAAAGGTCGATGATGTCTGTTCCTCCTTCCGATACAATCCAAAGTCGTTGAAAACAGTCTTCATAGACATTGCGTATGAAGTTGCTTTTGAGTTTGCAATGCGGAGTGCTTGGGGTAAAGTTGATAAATTCATACCCGTCGTATCTGGAAAGCCCGCCGCCTGCCATGGATATCCAAAGAAATCCCCGGCTGTCCTTGTAGATATTATCGATGAAGTTGTGGGGTAGCCCCTCATTCATCGTAATATATGCCACGTTATACCGGTCGGCAAAAGATTCTTGTGCCCTGAGCGGAGAGGTACTTATTATGATATGTATAATAAGGTATAGTAGGATGTGTTTTTTCATATCATTCCGTATTAGTGAAAGCAAAGTTAATAGATTACTTGTAATTGTAATTCGAATTCCATGCGCTTTTTCTGCTGATTGGCTAATTGTCCACCTTAAAAGTTCATTTATCCACCTTTCGATACTTAGACTTGGCGTATTTTTGCGACATCATTTGAAATTTACTGATATTATGAAAAAACTGTTATACATTGCCGTTTTACTAGCGGGCGGTTTATTGGTCTGCTGTACTCCATCTGTGTTTACTCCTGTTGCATCGCCCAATCCCTGGCAGGATGATTATGCCGGACTATCTTCCATGAAAGACTATAAATCGTGGGGCACTTACAATGTGCACGACCCGTCATGCCGCAAGCTGGGCGACTATTATTATATGTATTCTACGGATGCTATTTATAAAGAGAATCGCAGAGTGGCGGAAAAAGAAGGAGTGCCGTTGGGTTATATACAAGTGCGTCGTTCCAAAGACCTCGTTCATTGGGAGTTTCTTGGTTGGGCATTCCCTGAGATACCGCAAGAAGCCGTTCAATGGGTGAGGGCTCATGCCGGGGGACATGGGGCAACCAATATCTGGGCTCCTTATATTATCCCTTTCGGTACTAAATATAGATTGTATTTTAGTGTTTCGGCCTTTGGACGAAAAGCTTCTTATATAGGACTTGCCGAGTCCGATTCTCCCGAAGGACCCTGGAAGCAGATCGGGTGTGTGGTCAAAACGGAGGATACCACTCCAATGAACGCTATTGACCCTACTGTTATTGTCAGTCCTGTGGATGGGAAGTGGTGGATGCATTACGGTTCATACTTCGGCGGTCTGTATTGTGTAGAACTGAATCCTGCTACCGGACTCCCTCATACAGAAGGTGATAAAGGGCATTTGGTAGCTCGCCGTGCCAATTATCAGAAAGATAATTTAGAAGCGCCTGAGATTGTATACAATCCCCAATTGAATCAATATTACCTGTTTGCTTCATACGATCCGTTAATGACGACCTATAATGTACGCGTCGGTAGGTCGGACAAGGCAGAAGGGCCCTTTACCGACTTCTTCGGCAAGGACTTGAAAGATACTACGAATAATTTTCCTATTCTTACTGCTCCTTATCGTTTCGAGAATCATCCGGGCTGGGCAGGTACGGGACACTGCGGAGTGTTCACTTCGGATGACGGACAATATTTTATGGTACATCAAGGGCGTCTTTCACCCAATAACCAGATGATGGACCTCCACGTACGCCAAGTGTTCTTTACTGAAGATGGTTGGCCTGTCGTATCGCCCGAACGTTATGCCGGTAGCGAACCCAGGAAATTCACTACGGCGGATATGGTAGGCGAGTGGGAGATTATCCGGGTACAGGAACCTTTGTACGAACGTCGGTTGGAAGCCGGGCAAATCATGTGGGGTGAAGGTGAATTGCTCTCACAAGAGTGGAATCAATCTGAACACTTGAATTTGCGGGAAGGAAACTCTTTGAGTAATGATGAAGGAAATTGGGAGTTTGTAGAAGCAAAACAATCTTTGCAGTTGGTTCTCGAAGGAGATACCATGAAGAATTTGGTTGTCTTTGCAGGGCATGATTGGGAAAACGAAACGGAAACCGTTCTTTTTACCGGATTGGATGCTCGTGGACGTTCTGTATGGGGAAAGAGAATTAAATAGTTACATAAATATATATTAAAACCATGAAAAAATGCACAGGATTATTGGCAGCGTTGGCCTTGACTACGGGTATCATGCTCCAAGCGCAAACCAATGAATTGGTAATACAAACCAAGAAATTGGGTGCCGAAATTCAGCCCACCATGTACGGGCTTTTCTTTGAAGATATTAACTATGCCGCCGATGGTGGCTTGTATGCCGAATTAGTGAAAAACCGTTCGTTTGAGTTTCCCCAACATTTGATGGGTTGGAAGACTTTTGGAAAAGTCTCTTTGATGGATGACGGTCCTTTCGAGAGGAATCCTCATTATGTACGTTTGGCTTACTCCGGCCATCCCCACAAGCAGACGGGATTGGATAACGAAGGTTTCTTCGGCATTGGTGTGAAAGCGGGTGCGGAATATCGTTTCTCTGTATGGGCACGCATACCGCAAAATGCTGCTTCAGAGAGTATTCGTATAGAATTGGTCGATACCAAGTCGATGGGCGAACAGCAGGCTTTTGTTACCGAGAATCTGACGATAGATTCTAAAGAGTGGAAGAAGTATCAAGTCATACTTAAATCAGAAATTACTGATCCGAAAGCTACACTCAGGATATTCCTGACATCGAAAGGTTCAGTCGATTTGGAACATGTTTCACTCTTTCCCGTAGATACCTGGAAAGGACATGAGAATGGCTTGCGCAAAGATTTGGCACAAGCATTGGCTGATATCAAACCGGGCGTTTTCCGTTTTCCCGGTGGATGTATTGTAGAAGGTACCGATCTGGAAACTCGCTACGATTGGAAGAAATCAGTAGGTCCGGTAGAGAATCGCCCGCTCAATGAGAATCGTTGGCAATATACTTTCCCGCACCGTTTCTTCGCCGATTACTATCAGAGTTATGGTTTGGGCTTTTATGAATTCTTCCAGCTTTCTGAAGAGATGGGCTCAGAGCCGTTGCCGATATTGAGTTGTGGATTGGCTTGTCAGTTCCAAAATCCTGATGCGGATGCTCATGTGGCTGTTTGTGATTTGGATGGCTATATTCAAGATGCTCTCGACCTGATAGAGTTTGCGAATGGTGATGTTTCTACGAAGTGGGGTAAAGTGCGTGCCGATATGGGACATCCGGCTTCTTTTAATCTGAAATTTATCGGTATCGGTAACGAGCAGTGGGGAACAGAATATCCTGAACATTTGGAGCCGTTTGTGAAAGCTATTCGCAAGGCATATCCCGATATTAAGATAGTAGGTAGCTCAGGTCCCGACTCCGAAGGGAAGCAATTTGATTACTTGTGGCCGGAAATGAAACGATTGAAAGCTGATTTAGTAGATGAACATTTCTATCGTCCCGAAGACTGGTTCCTGAGCCAAGGAGCACGCTATGACAATTATGACCGCAAAGGTCCGAAGGTATTTGCCGGAGAATATGCTTGTCATGGTAAAGGTAAGAAATGGAACCACTATCATGCTGCATTGTTGGAAGCTGCGTTTATGACGGGCTTGGAACGCAATGCCGACATTGTACACATGGCTACCTATGCACCCTTGTTTGCACATGTGGAAGGCTGGCAATGGCGTCCGGATATGATTTGGTACGATAATTTGAACTCTGTACGTACGGTGAGTTACTACGTGCAACAGCTTTATGCCACCTACAAAGGTACCAACGTGCTTCCGCTGACTATGGATAAGAAGTCTGTAACGGGTGCTGACGGTCAGAACGGACTGTTTGCCAGTGCTGTATACGACAAAGATAAAGAGGAGTATATCGTTAAAGTAGCCAATACCTCGGATAAAGTTCAGCCTTTGTTCCTGAAATTCGAAGGTATGAATAAAAAACATTTCTTCAATCAGGCACGCTGCGTCAAGTTGTCATCAGTAGAGTTGGACAAGGATAACACGATTGAGTATCCTATGGCAATTGTGCCTCAAGAAACGTCATTGAAGATAGGAGGTCAGACATTGAGTGTTGATTTGGAGCCGAATACATTTGCCGTATATATATTGAAAAAGTAAAATATACTATAGTTATGAATAGGTTTTATGGGTTAGTTTTTTGGGTTAGTTCTTTGATGCTGGCAGTTCCGCAAGGGCTGTCGGCACAAAGTGATACTACTTTTGTTGCTACAGGAAATCCATTGGTGAAGTATAAATATACGGCCGATCCCGGCGCTATGGTTGCTAATGGAAAAGTTTATATTTATGCCGGGCACGATGAATGTCCTCCTTCAGCGGAACATTATTTGCTGAATGAGTGGTGTGTCTTTTCCTCCGCAGATATGAAAACATGGACGGAGCATCCCGTGCCGTTGAAAGCGAAAGATTTTGCTTGGGCAAAAGGGGAAGCATGGGCAAGCCAAGTGATTGAGAGTGATGGAAAGTATTATTGGTATGTAACGGTAGAACATGGCACCATACGGGGTAAGTCTATCGGAGTAGCCGTTTCCAACTCACCGACGGGTCCTTTTGTCGATGCCCGTGGTTCGGCCTTGGTGACGAATGATATGACGACCGAACGCAGCAAAAGTTTTTGGGATGACATTGATCCGACGGTTTTCATAGACGATGACGGGCAAGCCTATCTTTGTTGGGGAAACAGTCAATGCTATTATGCCAAGTTGAAGAAGAATATGATAGAGCTGGATGGTCCTATTATACCGATTGATTTGCCGCGTTTTACGGAAGCTCCCTGGTTGCATAAGCGGGGTGATTGGTACTATTTATCATACGCTTCCGAATTTCCGGAGAAGATTTGTTATGCCATGAGTCGTAATATAAACGGTCCTTGGGAGTACAAAGGTATACTGAATGAGCTGGCCGGAAACAGTAATACAAACCATCAGGCTATCATCGAGTTTGGCGGTGATTGGTATTTTATCTATCATAATGGAGGCGCAAATCCTTCCGGTGGAAGCTTCCGCCGTTCTGTTTGTATCGACCGCTTGTTCTATAATGAAGACGGGACAATGAAAAGGGTTCAGATGACTACGGAGGGAATATGGTAATGTATAGTCTAATAAAATAGGGTTATAGGTTTAGGTGTAAATTGGGTTTTATTTTGATTAATTAAAAAGGCGCTTTCGGTTGCATTCCGAAAGCGCCTTTACTATAAGATAGTGATTAACTTTTATTCTACTCTGCGAGCACCGTCACTGATAACTACATCATATACTTTCGGGCTTCTGCCAAACTTAGTTTTGAACTGTTCCTTAGCTTTTTCAATAAAAGTAGTGTATAATTCTTCTTTTACCAAGTTGATAGTACAACCGCCGAAACCACCACCCATAACGCGTGAACCGGTTACGCCACAGTCAAAAGCAAGATCGTTGAGGAAATCAAGTTCTTCACAACTTACTTCATATAACTTGCTCATGCCATGATGAGTTTCGTACATCTTTTGGCCTACAGTTTCGTAGTCACCTCTTTCCAAAGCATCGCAAACGTCAAGTACACGTTGGATTTCTTCAATCACATATTCGGCACGCATATAGTCCTCGGCACTGATTTCAGCTTTAGATTCTTCCAACATTTCCATTGTACAATCACGCAAGAATTCTACATGCGGATGTTTCTTCTGGATAGCGGCAACTGCTGCCTCACAGCTCTGACGACGCTTGTTATAAGCCGATGATGCCAATTCATGTTTCACTACTGAATCTACTAGTACCAAACGATAGCCTTTTGGATCAAAGGGGAAGTATTGGTATTCCAGTGAGCGGCAATCCAAACGGATGAGGCTGCCCTTCTTACCAAATACGGAAGCAAACTGGTCCATAATACCGCAGTTAACACCGCAGTAATTATGTTCTGTTGCCTGACCAACTTTGGCAAGTTCGAACTTGTCTATTTTGTTATCTCCAAACAGATCGTTTATTGCATAAGCATAAGTACTTTCTAATGCAGCGGAAGAAGACATTCCGGCACCCAAAGGTACATCGCCTGCAAAAGCCGTATTGAAGCCTTTTACATCTACACCGCGTTTCATCATTTCCCGGCAAACACCGAAGATATATCTAGCCCAGCTGGCGCGTGGAGCATCTTCTTCATTCAAGCCAAATTCCACATAATCCTTTAAGTCTATGGAATAAGCTTTTACTGTGTTTGTGCCATTCGGTTTTATTTCAGCAACCATTCCTTTGTCGATTGCTCCGGGGAATACAAAACCACCGTTGTAGTCAGTATGCTCACCGATGAGGTTGATGCGTCCCGGAGAAGCATATACTGCTCCTGTTGTTCCGTCAAAGTGCTTGATGAAACGGCTTCTTACGTATTCTATTTCCATGATATAATATTTTTATAAGGTGAATAAATCTAATTACCTATATATGTCTTTTATCTTCTTTATTCTACTGAAATATCCTTATTAACATTCTTGCAACCTACCAAACCGTAGAATAGCAAATAAGCCAATGCAGCGATGATAACCCAATAGCTTGTCATGAAACCTGCAACGTCGGCTACCCAACCTTGGAGAAGCGGCAGGATACCTCCACCACAAACTAATACCATGAACAAGCCCGAAGCGGCTGCTAGATATTTGCCCAATCCTTCTACTGCAAGGTTGAAAATTCCACCCCACATGATTGAAGTACAAAGTCCTACAAGTACCAGGTACATTGCGTTGATGGGCACTTCGGCGAGTCCGAAAGACAAACCGCCCGTAGCACTTTGTTGGAGTACCGGCAAATTAACCAATGATCCTGTAGATGAGAAGATGGCGAGGAATACTAAAATCAAACCTAAACCGGAGGTAAAGGTAAGCATTGCTTTACTGGAAATCTTAGCACCCAATGAAGCACCAAACAGACGTCCGATTAACATTAGGAACCAATATGTTCCTACTACGAAACCGGAGATGGTAGAAGGAATACCTGCTCCTCCTCTTTCAATGGGGTCTGTTAAGAATAAATTCAATGTGCCCGGTACACCTACTTCGATACCTACGTATACAAAGATTGCGATAGCTCCTAATACAAAATGACGGAATTTTAAAGCTCCTGACATTAATTTTCCGATAGGCTCGGTTGTTTTGGCTGTGTTGGGCTCAGGTATCGGTACAAACAAGAGTACGAGGAATGCGAGAGCAAATACAGCCATTGCAGTATACATTACAGGGAAGATCTGAGAAATGGTAGCTTTCTCAATAGAGCCTGCAATAAGGATACCTACGAACATAGGAGTAATTGTCGCCATTACAGAGTTGAAAGAACCACCAACTTGAATGAGCTGATTGCCTTTATTTCCTTCACCACCAAGTTTGTTAAGCATAGGATTCACAACCGTGTTGAGCAAACACATGGAGAAACCTGCGATGAATGCGCCGATCAGGTATACGACAAAAGCCATTTCGGGGCTGGAGTGACCGGACATGTACTGGATACCTACGCCAATAAAGCCAACAGCTACTGCGATAAGTGCTGTTTTCTTATATCCTACTCGTGATAATAGGATACCGCTGGGAATTCCCATCACTGCGTATGCAATAAAGTTACCGAAGTTACCCAGCATACCTAATGCGTTAGATACAGAGAATTGGTTTTTTAATACAATTCCCATTGGAGCGGCAAGATTGGTAACAAATGAAATCATACCAAAAAGGAAAATCATCGTAATGATTGCGATGAGCTTACCATTCGTTTTTTGTTGTGTCATGGTTTAAAAAAATTATAAGTTTATAATTAGGTTAGTTATTTTATTCTTGTACACCAAATTTGTAAATGGTTATTTGTTGATATTCATCACCCGGCAACAGTATTGCTGATGGGAAATGGGGCTTGTTTGGGGTATCAGGGAAACATTGTGCTTCGAAACAAACTGCGCTTCTTGCAGGGAAAGTTGCTCCGTGGGCACCGGTAAAACCATTCAACCAGTTTCCGGTATAGAGCTGAACTCCAAGCTCAGTGGTGTAGACTTCCATAGTACGTCCGCTGACAGGTTCCGTACAGGTTGCTGCAAGACTTAATTCTCCATTCTCCGATTTGTTCAGTGCGTAACAATGGTCATATCCCGCACCGTTTATCATCTGCTGGGAGTTGTCGTCGATTCGTTCGCCAAGCGTATGTGGCGTACGGAAGTCCAGTGCAGTACCTTCTACTTTTAGAATTTCTCCGGTAGGGATAGATACTTCGTCAATTGGAGTATAAAAATCTGCATTAATTGTGACGATGTTATTTAAAATGCTGGGAGAAGGATTGGCAATACCTGCCAAATTGAAAAAACCATGACTCGTCAGATTGACTATGGTAGCTTTGTCGGTTGTTGCACGGTATTCTATGACTAATGCGTTGATTTCATCTTCCAGGCGATAAGTCATTTCTACTTCCAGATTGCCGGGGAAACCTTCTTCGCCATCGGCTGATGTGTAGTTGAAAATAACAGTAGACGAATCCGGTTGTGTAGCATCCCATACTTTGGTATGGAAACCGGTGGGACCACCATGTAGTGAGTTAGGTCCATTATTGATTGCCAACTGATGCTCTTCGCCGTATAAATTGAATTTTCCTTTGGCAATACGATTGCCATAACGTCCGATGACCGTGTTAAGGAAAGGTTCGGGACTGTTGATGACATTATCAATACTGTCATGACCCAAAACTACATTGGCATATTTCCCGTTTTTATCGGGTACCATGATGGAAAGGATAGCACATCCGTAATTAGTTACTGCAACTTCCATTCCTTGTGCATTTCGAAGGATAAATAGATCTGTCTTTTTATCATTTAAATCCTTTTGAAAGTCTTTTTTGTCCAAGCCGGACAAATTGCTTTCTGTTGGAGCGGTGTTTATCATACTATGGTATTATTTAAATTTCTTGCAAATAAAAAGAAATTCTTTTGTTCTCCCAAGCAATTGGGAGGAAATGTGGAAAACATTTTAGGAAAGTTTAGCGTTTAACAAATAGAAGACAAATTGATATTTTTTGTATGTTTGCTGCCATAATCTAAAAAGATCATATCATTAACTGAATGTTTTAAATAAAAAAAACGAATGTATCCTCTAAAATTTGAGCCTATCTTGAAGCAAACGCTTTGGGGAGGCGACAAGATTATTCCATTCAAACATTTGAATGAAGACCTTTCTAATGTGGGTGAGAGTTGGGAAGTATCAGCTGTTGAAGGTTGTGAGTCTATTGTAGCCAATGGAGCTGATAAAGGATTAACACTACCGGAAATGGTCAGGAAGTATAAAGAAGAGCTGGTAGGCGAGACTAATTATGCACGTTTCGGTTCTAAATTTCCTTTGTTGATAAAGTTTATTGATGCTAAATTAGACTTGTCAATTCAGGTGCATCCGGGTGATGAGTTGGCGAAAAAGCGTCATAACAGTTTTGGCAAAAATGAAATGTGGTATGTTATTGCCGCAGATAAAGGTGCCAAATTAATCTCAGGCTTTTCAGAGCAAATAACTCCGAAAGAGTACAAAGATAGAGTACATAATGGTACATTCGCGGAAGTTTTGCAGACTTGTGATGTCAAGCCGGGCGACGTGTTTTATGTGCCGGCCGGTCGTGTTCATGGTATTGGAGCGGGTGCTTTTGTCGCAGAAATTCAGCAGACATCCGATATAACTTATCGTATTTTCGATTACAATCGGAAAGATAAGGATGGAAAGTCGCGTGAGTTGCATACAAGCCAAGCTATGGATGCTATTAACTTCACTGATGTACAGGATGATTTTCGTACTGACTATGAACAGGCACAGAATGAGCCGGTAGAGATAGTGGCTAGTCCTTATTTTACTACTTCTGTATATGAAATGACCGAAGAGATTAGTTGCGATTATTCAGAACTCGACTCTTTTGTTATTTTTATCTGTGTAGAAGGTGCTTGTAACCTAATAGATAATGAGAAAAATGAAATTTCATTGCAGGCCGGTGAAACAGTATTGCTTCCGGCAGCAATACAGGAAGTAACGATCATACCACAAGGTCGTGTGAAATTACTTGAGACTTATGTCTGAATGTTTTAGATAAAATAATAACCCGGTTCGAACTTGATTCGGACCGGGTTATTTTATTTCAATAGTTTTTTGAATTTTCTCATCAACTTAACTCCTAGCATAACACCATCAAAAATAGCCATACCGGTGTTGAAAGCTCTCATCATGGAATTGGCTTTGTTTGTGGCAGGGGCGAGTGGGGCAAAGATATCTCTTGTTATTTCGGTCATAACCTCCTTTTGCCCACGGATTTGTTGAAGCAACTCAGCTTTTTGTTGTGCTATGCTTTCTAGAGTGATAGGAAAAGTGTGGGATGTATCGTTCATGGATATTTTATTTTAAATCAGATGAACCTAAAAAAAGTTTTGCGATAAATTTTACAGTAGGGTTAATGATAAGCTGTTTACGGAATATTATAAGTAATACGATTAGCAGAATGTGGAAACAGGCAATCACCGCATAACTTGTCATTAGGCCACCTACCAATGGTGCCAATACGTAAACCAGTGCGGATGAAAGATGAAACAGAACCACTACGCTGAGTGTAACGACTAATACTACTAAAATGAATGTAGAAAGCAATATGGAAAGTTTTTCAGTAACTTCCAGTTTAGTGTATTCCTTCTGAAGTTCCAGATATTTCTTGAATTCTATGAATAACTGTTGGATATTATCAATGCTTTTGTCGTCTGAGAACATAGTGGCTCTGTTTTAAATAATTTTATTCTGTTGCTTCGCCTTTAATTTCTGCAGCAATTTCATCTACCAGGTTTTCCATCTCATTTCGGTTCAGACGGATCCCTTTCTTACGAAGAATTTCTGCGATTTTATTACGAGTATCTTCTCCTTTCTCAGGAGCGAATAAAATACCGAGAGCTGCACCGACTGCGGCGCCGCCCAAGAAAGCAGCCAAAACATTTAATCCTTTCATAATGTATTCCTTTCTTTTAAGAGGTTCATATGACAAAAATAACAATAATTTTTGAAACTTTGTTCGTCATGTTTGTTTTTTTAGGAATAATTCTTTGAAAGATGATGAAATTTCTATTAATTTGCTGCCCGAAAGTATAGATTGTATAAATCATGATATTTTGTACACTTCGTGCTATATGGTTTTGAGATAGAATAGGCATAGAATTTATTAACAAAAAAATAGGAAGAATGAAAAAACTAATTGTATTGGGAATGGGAGTATGCATAGCATTGGCATTCTCTTCTTGTAAATCAAGTGAAAGTGCTTATAAGAAAGCATACGAAAAAGCTAAACAACAAGAATTGGCAGAACCACAGACTACTGCTCCTGTTGAAGATGTAGCTCCTGTAGTAAGTGCTCCGGCGGAAGCAAGAGTTGTGGAAAGTTCTACAGCCGGTGTCCGTCAAGAGAAAGTAACAGTTGTATCTGGCACTAACGGTTTAAAGGACTATAGTGTAGTTTGCGGTAGTTTTGGAGTTAAGGCTAATGCTGAAAATCTGAAAGATTATTTAGATAAACAAGGTTACGATGCAATAGTTGTATTTAACGCAGATGCCGCTATGTATCGTGTAATCGTTGATACTTTTGCTGACAGAGCTTCTGCTGCTAATGCCCGTGATGCATTTAAGGCTAAATATCCTAATCGTAAAGACTTTCAAGGAGCTTGGCTGTTGTATCGCATTAATTAATAGAATTCTTTTTGGTAATACATAAGAAAGGGGTATTTTCCTCCTTTCATAGTTAAGGCAGCAACTGTGAAGTTGCTGCCTTTTTTTGTGAATCAGCAGTTGAATAAGTTTATTTCTGTCGAATTTGGGTTAAGACACTGTTTATATCGTATTCTATTGATTCGTTATAACCTTTTTTTGTCTCAATTATTTGATAATAAAACATGTGTTTTCAATCACTTGAATATCAGTGTATTATTCTTGCCTTAATTCAGTATACGACTGAATGGCATTCACTATACGAGTGAATTGGGTTCAGTATACGACTGAATTTGGTTCAGCATACAACTGTACTTGTAATAAGCATGAAATGTAGCCTATTATCATCTGCGTGCCATCTTCGTTTACTTCGTTTCTGAACGGATATGAGCTAAATGTGATAAAGTGATTGGGTGATAAAGTGATAGTGGGATAACACTCTGTGGCACATAGCGCAGCTACCTTATCACCTTATCACTTTATTACCCTATCACCATTTTTGCTTCCTTTCTTTCGCGTTTTGAGCTAAATATAATTTCTAAAAAAGACAATTCATAGTGGGTGATCCGCTTAATCAGCAGTTGAGCTAAATAAATTATCTTATTAGTAAAAGCATTAGGAAGCAATTTTAATTACTGATTTACATGAGTAATGAATTTGGAAGCTTGGCTTTGCATTGTGAAAAGTACTTATAAACATCTCTTTATCGTTTAAAAGAAGTTATAAAAAGAGCAATGGAAACTTTTTGAGATAGAAAAGTTTTAATTTTGCACCTCATATTTGTAAGAATATAGTATGGAACGACGATATATACTGAATGCAATTGACGCCGCCCTTCGGGCCGGTGAGAAAATCCTTTCCATTTACAATGATCCTGCATCTGATTTTCAAGTAGAGAAGAAAGCGGATAATTCCCCATTAACTATCGCTGACCGTGAAGCTCATAATGTTATTTGTGAGTTTCTGAATGCCACTCCTTACCCTATACTAAGTGAGGAAGGAAAACATTTGCCTTATTCGGCACGACATCAATGGGAAACTTTATGGATTGTTGATCCGTTGGATGGTACAAAAGAGTTCATTAAACGCAATGGAGAGTTTACTGTAAATATAGCCTTGGTTCATAAATCTGTGCCTGTGATGGGCATTATCTATTTGCCGGTCTTGAAAGAGTTATATTTTGCAGAGGAAAGTCTGGGGGCCTATAAACTATCAGATATTACAGTACGTGGTGAATTATCTTTAGATGAGTTAATGGCGTCTTCTATACGCTTACCCGAAACCGGAACAAATGATAAATATGTCATTGTCGCTTCCCGCTCACATCTTACACCTGAAACTGAAGCATATATTAAGGATAAGAAGAAATGTCATGCGGATGTAGAATTGATATCAAGCGGTAGCTCAATTAAAATATGCCTGGTTGCCGAAGGTAAGGCTGACGTATATCCTCGCTTTGCCCCAACAATGGAATGGGATACGGCAGCCGGACATGCTATTGCAAGAGCCGCAGGAAAAGAGATCTATCAAGCAGGGACGAATGAACCTTTAGTATATAATAAGGAGGACTTATTGAATCCTTGGTTTGTTGTAGAAAACAAACATTCATAAATGAAATAACGACTTATATGACGTTTGAAATACTGTTTGTGCTATTGGCACTGTTGGGCATGGTGGTTGCTCTCGTACTGGACAAAATGCGTCCGGGTATGGTACTGTTTTCAGTGGTTGTATTATTTCTTTGCGCAGGCATCTTGACACCTAAAGAAATGCTGGAAGGATTTAGTAATAAGGGAATGATTACTGTTGCTATGTTGTTTTTGGTAAGTGAAGGTATTCGCCAGTCCGGAGCATTGGGACAAGTTATTAAGAAGTTGCTTCCCCAAGGTAAAACTACTGTTTTCAAAGCACAATTCCGAATGTTACCGACCATTGCTTTTATTTCTGCCTTTCTGAATAATACACCGGTAGTTGTTATTTTTGCTCCAATTATTAAACGTTGGGCAGAATCAGTGAAACTTCCGGCTACTAAATTCCTGATACCTTTGTCTTATGTAACTATTTTGGGTGGTATATGTACGTTGATCGGCACTTCTACCAACTTGGTAGTGCACGGTATGATATTGGAGGCCGGTTACGAAGGCTTCACGATGTTTGAATTAGGAAAAGTAGGAATCTTTATCGCTATCGCCGGAATTATTTATCTGTTTGCCTTTTCTTCCAAGCTTTTGCCGAATGTTCGTACGGATGCAATCAAGCAAGATGAAGAACCTGAAGAGCAAGGCGATATACATCGGGTAGAAGCTGTGCTTGGTGCTCGTTTTCCCGGTATCAATAAGAAACTTGGAGATTTTGATTTTAAACGTCATTATGGAGCGGAAGTAAAAGAGATTAAACGAAATGGCCAAAGTTTTACCCAAGATTTAGAGAATGAATATTTTCGCGAAGGTGATACATTAGTAATAATGGCAGATGACTCTTTTGTGAAAACCTGGGGAGAGTCTTCTGTGTTCGTGATGTTGGCGAATGGTAAAGATACAGAACCTACACCCGGTAAGGGAAAGCGTTGGTTTGCTTTTATTTTGTTGATACTGATGATTACCGGTGCAACGGTTGGCGAACTTCCTGCTGTGAAAGAGGCTTTTCCTGCTATCAAACTGGATATGTTCTTTTTCGTTTCAGTAACTACAATTATTATGGCATGGGCAAAGATCTTTCCGGCCCGTAAGTATACCAAATACATATCTTGGGATATCTTGATAACCATTGCATGCGCTTTTGCGATTAGCAAAGCAATGGTTAATTCGGGTGTGGCGGATGTTGTGGCACGTTATATTATTGAAATGAGCGATCATTACGGACCACATGTCTTGTTAGCGGCTATGTTTATCATAACGAATTTGTTTACAGAACTTATTACTAATAATGCTGCTGCTGCCCTTGCTTTTCCGTTGGCACTTTCTATCTCTTCACAGATGGGGGTTAGCCCGATGCCATTCTTTGTGGTTATATGTATGGCCGCATCTGCCAGCTTTTCCACGCCAATCGGCTATCAAACTAACTTGATTGTTCAAGGTATCGGCAACTATAAATTCACAGATTTTGTACGCATCGGTTTACCGTTGAATATAATTACATTCTTGATTTCCATTCTATTAATTCCATTGATATGGCCATTCTAATTTAGTTATGACAGACAATATATATCCCATCTTTGATAAGATGTTGGCAAGGCAAGATAAAGAAGAACTTCTCGGCCAACAAAGTGTGATGATTTGGTTTACCGGCTTAAGCGGTTCCGGTAAAAGTACGATTGCTATTGCTTTAGAACGCGAACTGCATAAGCGCGGACTACTTTGCCGTATATTAGACGGCGATAATATCCGCAGTGGCATCAATAATAATCTGGGCTTTACAGAAGCTGACCGTATTGAGAATATACGTCGAATAGCAGAAGTATCCAAACTCTTTATAGACGCTGGTGTTATTACTATTGCGGCTTTTATTAGCCCCAATAATGATATTCGCGAGATGGCTGCTAATATTATCGGACAGGATGATTTCCTGGAAGTCTATGTCAGTACACCCATTGAGGAATGCGAGCGTCGTGATGTAAAAGGACTTTATGCCAAAGCACGCCGGGGTGAAATCAAAAATTTTACGGGGATTTCCGCTCCTTTTGAAGCGCCTGCTCATCCGGCATTGACACTCGATACCTCTGTGCTTAGTTTGGAATAATCCGTAAATAAGCTTTTAGAACTCATTTTACCAAGAATACAGAAGAAATAATTTATAATGAAAGAAGAATATAAGTTAAGCCATTTGAAAGAACTCGAAGCCGAGTCTATTCATATAATCCGTGAAGTGGCGGCGGAGTTTGAGAATCCGGTCATGCTTTATAGCATTGGTAAGGACTCTTCGGTGATGGTGCGTTTGGCTGAAAAAGCTTTTTATCCCGGTAAGGTGCCATTTCCTTTGATGCATATCGATTCTAAATGGAAGTTTAAAGAGATGATCCAATTTCGTGAAGAATATGCCAAGAAATATGGTTGGGATTTGATCGTAGAGAGCAATATGGAAGCATTCCATGCCGGTGTGGGTCCCTTCACACATGGTAGTAAGGTGCATACGGACTTGATGAAGACACAAGCTTTGCTTCGCAGTCTGGATAAATATAAATTTGATGCTGCTTTTGGTGGCGCTCGTCGTGACGAAGAAAAGTCTCGTGCTAAAGAACGTATTTTCTCCTTCCGCGATAAATTTCACCAATGGGATCCTAAAAACCAGCGTCCGGAGTTATGGGATATTTATAATGCGCGTGTCCACAAAGGAGAGAGCATTCGGGTATTCCCTTTAAGTAACTGGACTGAACTTGATATTTGGCAATATATCCGTTTGGAAAATATTCCTATTGTCCCCTTGTACTTTGCTAAAGAACGACCTTGTGTCGAGATCGATGGCAATTTGATTATGGCTGACGATGACCGTTTGCCGGAACAGTATCGGGATAAAATAGAAATGCGCATGGTGCGTTTTCGTACATTAGGTTGTTGGCCGTTGACCGGTGCTGTAGAGAGCAACGCCGATACAATTGAGAAAATAGTGGAAGAGATGATGACTACCACCAAGAGTGAACGTACTACTCGTGTGATTGACTTCGACCAAGATGCAAGCATGGAGCAGAAAAAACGCGAAGGCTACTTCTAAACAATTTAAACTTAAGAATTAAAAGATGAGTGATTCTAAACTTGATATAAAGGCATTTCTTGATAAGGATGAACAGAAAGACTTATTGAGATTGTTGACTGCCGGTTCGGTAGACGATGGAAAGTCAACTTTGATAGGACGTTTATTGTTCGATAGTAAAAAACTGTACGAAGACCAGTTGGATGCATTAGAGCGTGACAGTAAACGTATGGGAAACGCCGGCGACCATATTGACTATGCATTGTTGCTGGATGGACTGAAAGCCGAACGTGAACAAGGCATTACGATTGACGTTGCTTACCGTTACTTCTCAACGAACAACCGTAAGTTTATTATAGCAGATACTCCGGGACATGAACAGTACACCCGTAATATGATTACCGGAGGTTCTACTGCTAATTTAGCAATTATTTTAGTCGATGCCCGTATGGGGGTTATTACGCAGACTCGCCGGCACACTTTCTTAGTTTCATTACTGGGTATTAAGCATGTAGTGCTTGCCGTTAACAAAATGGACTTGGTAGATTTCTCTGAGGAGCGTTTCAACGAGATTGTAAGCGAATATAAGAAATTTATAGCTCCTTTGGGACTTCCCGATGTTAATTGCATTCCTTTATCCGCATTAGATGGTGATAATGTTGTAGAGAAGTCTGAACGTACACCTTGGTATAAGGGTATTTCTCTTCTTGATTTTCTGGAAACAGTACAGATAGACAACGATCATAACTTCTCTGATTTCCGTTTTCCTGTGCAATATGTATTGCGTCCGAATCTTAACTTCCGTGGCTTCTGCGGCAAAGTGGCATCCGGAATTGTGCGTAAAGGGGACGAAGTAATGGCATTACCCTCAGGTAAGAAGTCACGCGTCAAAAGTATAGTTACTTATGATGGAGAACTGGACTATGCTTTCCCTCCTCAGTCCGTTACGTTGACTTTGGAGGATGAGATCGATGTTTCGAGAGGCGAAATGCTAGTACATCCCGACAATCTTCCGATAATGGACCGTAATTTTGAGGCCATGTTGGTATGGATGGATGAGGAAGCTATGGATATCAATAAATCCTTCTTTGTTAAACAAACCACTAATTTGAGTCGTACACGCGTAGACAATATCAAATATAAAGTAGATGTCAACACGATGGAACATCTTTCTTTGGAAAATGGAAAGTTGAATAAAGAGACATTACCGATGCAGCTTAACCAAATAGCTCGTGTGGTTTTGACTACAGCCAAAGAAATGTTTTTTGATCCTTATCAGAAGAATAAATCATGCGGTTCGTTTATCCTGATAGATCCGATAACCAACAATACCAGTGCGGTAGGGATGATTATCAATAGGGTAGAGGATAAAGATATGCATTTATCCGAAGATATTCCGACATTGGATTTGCCGAAATTGGGTATTGCTCCCGAACATTACGAAGCTGTAGAAAAAGCGGTGAAGGAGTTAGAGCGTCAGGGATTTAAAGTCATTATAAACAAATAATAATTGATAACCGACAGTTAGAAGTGCATATTTTGGCACAGTTTAATTGTCAATTATCAATTCTCAATTTCAATTGTAAAGCAATGGGGTTACTTGAATTCAATAAACTTCCGATAAATACGTTGGTTGGTGCCGATTGGAAAACCTTTAAAGAAATAACAGAAGGTCGTGAAATCGATGCCGCTTATAAAAGTAAATATAGACTGACAAAAGCTGTTTGTCGCTTATTATCTACTTTAGCTCCAATTCAGGACAGACGTTATGAAAAATTGTTGGCCGATAAACCACTGGAACATGATCCTGTATTTATTTTAGGGCATTGGCGTAGTGGAACGACATTCGTTCATAATGTTTTCTCCTGTGATAAGCACTTCGGCTATAATACGACTTATCAAACGGTATTTCCGCATTTGATGATGTGGGGACAGCCTTTTTTTAAGAAAAATATGAGTTGGCTGATGCCGGATAAGCGTCCTACGGATAATATGGAATTAGCAGTAGATCTTCCGCAAGAAGAAGAATTTGCCTTGGCTAATATGATGCCTTATACCTATTACAATTTCTGGTTTCTGCCTAAGTATCAACAAGAATATGCAGACAAATATTTGCTATTTGATGATATTACAGAAAAGGAATTGAAAATATTTGAGGAGACATTTACTAAATTGATAAAAATCTCTCTTTGGAACACACATGGGACTCAATTTCTGAGTAAGAACCCACCCCATACCGGGCGTGTAAAAGAACTCGTGAAGATGTTTCCCAATGCAAAGTTCGTTTATTTGATGCGGAACCCTTATACCGTGTTCGAGAGCACACGTAGCTTCTTTACGAATACAATTCAGCCACTAAAACTCGAAGACATCAGTAATGAAGTGATAGAACAGAACATTTTGTCTATTTACACGAAATTATATCATAAATATGAATCAGACAAAGCGAGTATTCCTGCCGGAAACTTGATTGAAGTAAAGTTTGAAGATTTCGAGGCTGATGCAATGGGAATGACTGAACATATTTATAGTGCATTGTCGATTCCTGGTTTTGCAGAAGCTCGTGCTGATATAGAAAAGTATGTAGGTGGAAAGAAAGGATATAAGAAAAATAAATATAAGTATGATGACCGCACAGTGCAGTTAGTTCAGGAAAACTGGAAATATGCATTGGAGCAGTGGAAGTACGATTTGTAATTTTTTTAGTTTTCAATTTAATATGATGATTCAAAAGAAAGTTTGTTTGTTGGGAATGTTGTTTGCTGTGGTTTGTAGCGGAACTGTGTCGGCGCAGCAACATCAGGTTGAGATGATTCCTTTCGGAAATATGGATCAATGGATAGATCGTCAGATTAAGGAATCAGGTATTATAGGCGGTGCTACAAAGAATGTATATGCTATTGGACCTACCGCTGAAATCCATGAGAATAAGGCATATAAGAATATGGGTGGTTCTCCATGGGCAACTTCTAATGTGATGGCGAAGGTAGCAGGAGTCACAAAAACCAACACTTCTGTGTTTCCCGAAAAAAGAGGTGACGGCTATTGCGCACGGCTTGATACTCGTATGGAAAGTGTTAAGGTACTGGGCTTGGTGGATATTACAGTTTTAGCGGCAGGTTCCATGTTTTTGGGCGAAGTGCATGAGCCAATAAAGAGCACAAAGAATCCTCAGAAGATGTTGAATTCCGGTATTGCTTTTACTAAGAAGCCAATTGCTGTTCAGTTCGATTATAAAGTGAAAATGTCCGATCGTGAGAAACGTATTCGTGCAACAGGATTCAGCCGCATTGTCGATGTGGATGGAAAAGATTTTCCTGAGGCAAATTTATTCTTGCAGAAGCGTTGGGAAGATAAGGATGGGAATATCTATGCTAAGCGCGTAGGTACTATGGTTGTTCGTTATTATGCTACTACAGATTGGCGCAATAATGCGACGTATTCTATCATGTACGGTGATATTACAGGTGATCCTGCATATAAGCCTCACATGATGCGTCTGCAAGTAGAAGAACGATATGCTGTGAATAGTAAAGGACAGAGTGTTCCGGTAAAAGAAGTAGCTTGGGGTACTGAAGAGGATGTTCCTACTCATTTGATATTGCAATTTACGTCTAGCCACGGTGGCGCTTATGTAGGTTCTCCGGGTAACACGCTTTGGATTGATAATGTGAAGTTGGTATATTAATATTCTCCTAGATAAAGTAAGGGCGACTTAAATCCACCGATTTGAGTCGCCCTTTTTATAGGAGTTGTACCAATAATACTAACGTGTTATTGCTTATTCCAAAATAACTACACGGTTCAAGAAGTTCTTGCCGAACATGTTAGCGGTACCGCCGAATCCGACGAGTTCAAGCTGCTCTTTATCAACACCTTGTTTGATCAAAGCATCGTAAACGTTCTGAGCACGTTTTTCAGACAACTTCTGGTTCCAAGAAGCGCTACCCGTAGCCTTATCAGCGTAACCGGCAATTTTGTACTTCTTGTCCGGATTAGCCTTCAGGATCTTTGCTGCTAATTCGATGTTAACCATACCGTAATCATCGATATTAGCTCTACCAATCTTGAAGAAGATGGCACGAGGACCGGCAACTTCAATTTCCTTAACAACTTCCTTCACTTCAGGTTTTATGTTAGCCAATGCGTTCTTAGCGTTAGCCAAGTCAGCTTGAGCTTGTGCAAGTTCACTTCTGTACTTGTTGATTTCTGCGTTGATTGCATCCTGGTCAACTTTAGCACCACAAGATGCAAACTTCTTGCCACCGAAAGTATAAGTTACACCAGCTGTCAGAGAGACTGCGCCATCCGTATGAGCTGAACTATAGTTCCCGAACATGGAAGGAGATACTTCTCCTCTTGCTTCGATGTTAATATCCCAATAACTATTGATATTGAATTGTCCCATTAAACCTACAGAACCGTTCACTAAAGCATTAATCTTGCTTTGGTCTCCGTAAGCTTTGGCAAAAGTCAGACCGGGACCGGCGAAAACGGATATAGTGAATAAGCGTTCCGGGTTATAGCCACCGATTGCATTAGAAAGATTGAACAAACCGTCTGCACGTAAAGTGAAGTAGTTTTTGTTCTTTACTTCCTTGTATTGGTCAGCAGGCATTCCATAATTAGAATACAGTGTGGACCACATACCGGCTACTTGTCCGCGTACTCCCCAAATGGGGTTGAATAATTTACCCACTGATACATGTATCAGCGGAGTTACGGCATGACTAATGCCATAATCAAAGTTGTCAGGGTTGACACAAACTTGGCCTCCTACACCGGCGCTGACAAAGATATTATCTTTGAACCTCTCGCTGTAGTATTTCTCCTTAGTCTGTGCAGTAGCTGTCAAAGCTAAACCTGCCAACATAATAGATACTATACTGAATTTATATTTCATTGTCTTTTAGTTTTTAATAATACACTCTTGCTTTAGCTGCATTTGGAATCTTACCTTAACCGGAACCGGAAACATAATCCTCCACTAAAATACTTCATCCGTTGCAACTCTGCCTGTATATGCAGGTGTTTGAAAAGCAGGTAAGTGGCTCCCAATGCAAAATCTTTTGAATCATATTCGGCTATTACCCTTAAATTGGGGGCGAAAGTCGGGTTGTAACTGATACCGGCCGCAATTCCATTCAGCTTATATTCTGCCCTATTATTATATAGATAGGAGAGATGTATGCCAATTTTTTCTTGCCCGATATCGAAATGTTTGGTAGCAGCTATATAGAAACGGCTGAAATATCCATTTCCTTCAGCAGAACCAATCTTTCCTCCTCCCGAAGAAGTAAAAGGATCGGAAGCACCTACTACAACTGCAGGCATGTGTTTCCAAAATTGTCCTTCTTTCAAAGCTCGTAGCCGGATAGAGAAGTAACGATCTTGATTAGTAAAACCGCTATAGCCGTAAGGCTTCAATCCCAAAGCTTCTGCTTTGAATAAGGTACATGTATATGCCACTTCCATCCATGGCAAGATAGTTACATTCAAAAAATAATTGTATGTATGGTAATACCACGTAGGAGGAGTGAGCTCCTTATTCATAAAGTTACCACCCAACATTACCGTTTTATCTCGTTGCATTTCTCCTGAAGGAGCATGTAGCAAGCCGGTAGTGCCGTAGGTCAATTGAGCCGAAAGCAAGGAAGAGGTACAAGTAAAGAGTACTGCAATGTAAACCCGCTTAATTCCTGATTTATACATACCCATGCTTTCGGTTCAATGATTGAGTGTTTAGAAACGTTTCTTATTCGAAAGTGATAACACCACCACCAGCGTTCAAATCTGTTCCATTACCATGACCATGGGTATGACCGATTTCGAGGTCAGCTTCCAAAGTTGCAGAAATAATCTTGTTTACTGCTACGCTTACGTCGATTGCCTTCTTGTCTTTGCTGATTACGTGTACGGTATAAATCTTCGTTACTTGTTTTCTTGTAATGTTGAAGCCTTTCACTTGCTTGTAAGGAGCGATAGTCAGGTCTACAGATAATTTTTGCTTAGTATAGCTATTTTTCGGCATGATGTTGTTATTGTCAGCCTTGACCATGTTTGTCAGCAACTGAGTTACATATTTCACCGTTTCGTCGTTCATGCCTTTTAGGGCAGCTGCAGCAGCCATAGCCGGAGTTGCATCTTTGTAAGCGGCTCCGCCCATGTAAGAACCATTAACTGTTACGATTGAAGAAGAAGAACCGCTGTAGCAAGGTTTGTCAACATAGATTGCTTCCAAATTAGTGCTGTCTTTAGCAACGATGTCAGAGACATAACCGAATTTGAACTTAGAGAAGTGGTTGATCTTACCGATAAATGACTTGGCGCTTGTGTTATACTCTGCATAGTTGTTAGCGTCGGCTTTCCATGTATTGGTTTTTTCGTCCAGATAAAGAACGCCCAGTACATAGTCAGGTTCTACAGTGATAGTAGTTTGCGGTACGAAAGCAACTTCAAGCGGCTTAGAGAATACAGTTCCCGAAGGTTGTCCTTCGTAAACACGAACGGCTGCAGTTGCTTTTTCTGTAGTGATATCACGTTTCAGAGATATGTTTTCTGCTACTCCGGCTACATAAACGATCTGAGTTCCGGCAGGGATTGTAATTTGGTCTACTACGGCTTTTGTTTCACCTTGTATGATTTCACCTGTCTCTTCGTCGATGGTAGCTTCAACAGAGGTCAATTCGATGGTTGCATTTTCTTTAACCTCTACTACAGGCATGTTTTCAACTTCTGCCAAGTCGATACCTAATTCTTTAGCTACAGTTTCTACGCTAGCTTTTACATCTTCGTTCTTCAGAATTTCTTCTTTTGCAACTACTTGGGCATCTTCTACAGGAACCTCTACGCTAGCTTCACCACCTTGGCTGGGGTCTTCTTCCGGTATTTCACCTTCATTGATGAGGGTCATCTTGATGTCACCTTCAAATGCATAAACAATAGAGCCGCTTTCTTTCGGAGTAACCGGTACAGCCATTTCTATTGTATTATATCCGAACTTACTTACAGAAATGACTGCCATAGTGGTCGGAGTTACATATTCAAATGGTATTTCCATGCTGAAGTAACCTTTGCTGTCGCTGGTTGTGCTTGCTGAGAAACCATTGTTAGTTCTAATTTTTACAGTAGCACCATTGAGGAGTGTCTCTTTTGCGCTTCTTGTTTGTGTATCGTCGGCCGGAATATACTTCAGAGTAGCTGCTATAATATACTTAGCTTGTTCGCCGGGCTTCTGCATCAATACTGAGATTTCAGTTACTGCTGCCTGTTCTCCGGTTCCTTCTTGTGCAGTAACAGGAGCTACGTGGATGTTAGCATAAGTCTTGTTATAGCCATCAGCAGTCAGTACAGCGGCGTATGTGCCGGGCTTCACATCTTCGGCTGTGAAAGTGTTGCCGCTGACAATTACGTTGTCAAGACCTGCAATAACAACCGATGCCAAAGCTACAGATTTACCTTGTGTATTGTTCACGCTACCCTTGATGCTATATTTCACAGTCTTGTATTCAGGATCGTCATAACCCGGATACAAAGCAGCGTTTACAGTATAAACAGCAGTTTTGCCGTTTTCAATTGTTTCAACATATACAGAACTTGTGACTGTTTTGTAATCAGCCATCGAAACTGTAACTACGTTCATGCCAGCGTTAACAGTCAACTCGTAGGTACCGTCAGTTTTAGTAGCAGTACCGTTAACGGTAGCTCCGGCGAGAGGTTCTCCGGTAATAGCATTTGATACAACACCTGCAATCTTATACACAGGTTTTTCGGTACTGGGACCGTCCACAGTGATTTCTTCTTTTTCGTAGCAACTGGCGAACATGCCGCACATTGCCACTAACATTAACGCTAATTTCGCGCTAAATCCAAATAAACTTTTCTTTTTCATTTCAATAAAATTAAAAAATTAGTAACTTAATTCTGATTTAATAAAATATGGGTTAAAACTATTTGATTGCATAATATTGTCTCCCGGTGACGAGCGGTAGTTCTGATAGTAAAATTGCTCGTTTCCCGCATTGTAAGCCATTCCCATGTTTTTGGAAGGGGTGACGCGCGGGAGGTATCCTTTTCTCTTATATTTATAAGGTGGCAGGGCTATCTGAAAGCGAAACCCTCCATTGGCTTTTGCATCAGGGCTCTTCATGGCATAAAAACCAATAGAAGCATAACGGAAGTGACGGATGATATCCACTCGTACGGCTCTTTCACCTAATAAATACTGTTCGCATTTCATGCTTGTCTCTATATTATATTGCGGCCAGTAGAAGCTGCCTCCTAGTGACCATGTTAATTTCATCTTGGTGCCGTAATGGCAAGTAAAGCCGTCCCAATAGGCGGTTCCTGTATATCCTATCCGCGCATCTATACCGAAGCGATTGTCTCGGATAAAACGGTGTGATAGTTTCATATCCATACCATAGCGATCGCTGCCGAAGTGTCCTATGGTGAATGTCCCCCATATATTGTATGGTAGACGTAGGGATTGTGATATGCCAATGAATCCCGGATGCACTTTATCGTATATATAGGGATAACCATCATTGTAAACCGGTAATACCAATTGTGCAGTCAGCCGCATCCCTTTCCACAAAGAGACTTCCAAAGCCGGTGCCAGGTTGAATAATACTTGGTATATCTGAGTTATTACCAGATTTTTCAATGATAACTCAGGGTAAACCACTATATCAACTTTAAACAAAGAACTATTTTTTCTCTTTACTCTTTTAATTTGTTTCCAACCTTCTCCTAATTCATAGCTGACATTCCAATTGTTACGAATTATTGTGTTCATTGTGTCTTTTTTGTTTGTAGGATAGTAATGAAGAGAAATCTGAGGTACATTATTATCGAGCACAATTATTCGACATGGCTTTTTCTCCGGTAAACCCACTTTGAGTATTTTCAAACAAGATGATTCTATAAGAAAATGATTATCATTATATTATGTTCTATTCCAACTTTTTTATTATGATTATCAGTTTTCTATATTTATCTATATTTGATAGTTAATTGTTACTGATTTGTTACTCGGTTTGACTTTGTTTTGCTTAATCAATATAGATTTTTTTACTGATATTCAGTGATTTAAAACTAAAAATAATAAATAGTGTAGAATAAAAATCAAATGCAAAATCTTTTGCAAGTGACTTTTGTTACTGCACTGTTACTAATAATAATTATATGTATATAATTTTGATGATATGAACATGAAAAAGCAATTGAGAATAAAAGAACCTGTTAAGATTCGGACAAAAGAGTTGTCTAATGGATGTCAGTCTATATATTTAGATATATATATGGAGGGGAGGCGTCAGTATAAGTTTCTGAAACTGTATATAATACCCGAAAATGATAAAACTGACAGGGAAAGAAATCATGAAACTTTAAAATTGGCCAATGCTATAAAATCTCAAAAGATAGTGGAACTACAAAATAAAGTGTTCGGATTTGATAATCATCGATTGACCAACGTGAAATTGACTGAATATATGAAGCGGGTTGCTGAGTTTAGTGCGGACAATAAAGCTAAAAACGATACGATACACGCAATCATTCAGCATCTTGATAGATATGATCCAAAGGGAGTACTACTCAAGAAAGTAGATAAAAATTATATTTTAGGATTTATTGAATATTTGAAAACTGCCAAACAAAAACATTGTAAAAGTGAAAAGATACTACATGTAAATACGCAACTTTACTATTTCAAAATGCTTCGTTATTGTTTGAGGTATGCTATTTTTGAAGATTACATAAAAAACAACCCTATGGATAAGATTAAAAATGAAGAAAAGCCTAAACGTTGTAGAGAAGAGAGGGAATATCTGACTATGGACGAGCTTACACGCATGGTTCGTGTCCCCTTTTATAATGAACTATTAAAGAAAGCATTTTTGTTTAGCTGTTTTTGTGGCTTGAGGCACTGTGATATTGTTGCATTAAAATGGGGAGATGTACATTTTGATGAAAAAGGAAATGCTTTATTAAGTATAATTCAGCAGAAAACAAGAGAAGCTATATCACTCCCTTTAAGTCCTGAGGCAATGAAATATCTGCCTGACAGAGGTGTTGCACAAGATACAGACAAAGTTTTTGAAGGTCTTATTTCATTAGGTCGTAGTAACGAAATACTATATCGGTGGGCTGACCAGGCAAATGTGACGAAGCATATCACTTTTCACACAGCGCGTCACACACATGCTACAATGATGCTGACATTAGGAGTTGACTTATACACTATATCCAAGTTATTAGGTCATACTAATATACAAACCACGCAAATTTATGCAAAACTTGTAGATGAAAAGAAAAAGAGGGCGGTTGAACTTATTCCTGAAATCGAATAGGTGGTTTAATGATAAAGAAGACAGAATATTTGTTATTGTGGAGTAAAAGCATAATGTTTGTATACTCCATAATATTTTTCTAGGGCATTGATTTAGGTAAGTAATGCATTCGTGCTGACTCCTTGGCTGAAAGGTTATAAATGTTATTATATCATTTTGACATTTTGTATTTTTAGTGAGTCGAGAATGCGTTGTTTCTGGTCAAGTGTCTTTGATGATGGAATTATGCAAGTGAAAAACTTTAAATAACAGTGTGATAGGTGCATATCTAAATCTTTACAATTGTGTTAGAGTCGAAAATACAACAAAATACATTTTTTATAAAACCCAATAAAGTATTTACTAAAATGTAGTAACCGTTTTAGTAAAAAGTAGTAAGCATTTTAGTAAAAACCTGTAACCCTTTTGGTAATAGGTAGTAACCCTTTTGTGTATAAATACCCAAAAATAGTGTTATATATGCAGATTTATTGTATTAATATAGGTGATATATTTAATATTTTTTCTATATTATTAAATTAGGAAAAAATACGTGATGCGAATATTGCAAAATTTGTATCTAAATGAATGTCTTTGGCATCTTTATTGTGTCATTTTGAGTATTTGTAGGGCTTGATCTTTAGCTGTCTAACGTAATTTGAAACAAAATACAACATTGGAGTAGCAAAAATAAGCTTTTCAGCTTTCAACGCAAAGGCTATTTATCCACTTTTATTAAACTACCTGCGTGTTCTGCGAACGTTTTTGAAGAAAAAACTACATTATTTCATTTTTTCAGATAAAATTCTTTGGTATTATTAAAAATGTGTCTATTTTTGCACCATATTTTGTGTCGTATGGATACAAAAAATGATTGAAAAAGATGAGGTATAAAAACTCTAACATTAGAAAGTGCCTAGCTACTAAAACAATAGCACGGTGTACGGCGTTCTTTTTATTCTGTTTGCTTCCCTTAAAAGGGCTTTGCCAAACGGGAGAAAGTACGGTGAATACATTAGTAAATATGGGATTTGAAAATGTTGGATGGACAGAAGATGATGGTGAACGTGTTTATGTTTTACAAAATTCTGCATATCGTTCGCAAGGCGTAGGAATTAGTAAAGCGGTAGATGTGATTCAAGAGATGGGTTTACCGGAGAAAAAAGCATGTCGAATAATTGTTTTAGACAATAATGTACCTCAAATTTCTCTTTATTATCATCCTATAAAAGGTGATACCGTAGCTAAAGCGGAACGCAATGATTGGAATGTAAGTTATGATCTTGGTGGGACGTGGAAAGAAGCACGGAAAATAAAGGTGAAAAATAGTTCTTTGTTTAAGATTGATGTTTTGGTATATCCTCAATTGGCATTCAAAAATTTGATAATTACACAGATTTATCAAGTTTTGTTTGATTTGAGTCCGGCGATAGAGGTTTCTTTGTGGAAGGGAATGAAGCTTACTGGGCAGTTGAAGATACCTGTTTATAATGACGGGTATGGGCAATTTGAAGATAAGGTTCATCCTGGTCATTTGACGATTTCACAAAGGTTTAGATTGCCGTACAATATATTTGGAAAAGTAACAGCTGGTTATTTCAATGCAGATCAATATGGAATTGATGCAGAGTTTAGTCATCCGTTCAAGGACGAAAGGTTTGCTGCTTTCTTGAGATTGGGATATACGGGCACTGGATATTGGGATAGTTTTAAGTTACACTATGATCCAACAATGACTTTTACCTGGACGGTAGGAGGAAGTTTCTTTTGGCCAAGGTACAATACCCAATTTATTGTGCAGGCACAAAAGTTCTTGTATGAAGATAAAGGTATTAAAGCTGAAATGATTCGCCATTTCCGTTATTGTTCTATCGGTTTTTATGCAATGAAAGCAGATGGAGCAAAAGCTAATGGTGGATTTCGTTTTCAAGTGTTACTACCACCTTATAAATATAAGAGGCACAAATATGTGCCGCGTATAAATACATCTGCCAATATGGGTATTATTTATAATGCAGGTAACGAACGTTATTATTATAAGGAATACAAGGCAGAAGCAAGTGATAATATAATGGAAGAAAATAGTTTTAACCCATATTTTATTAAGTCAGAATTGTTAAATTTTTAATTTTATTGAGATGAAAAAGATTAAATTCTTTAATGGTATAAGTGCTACTTTTGCACTTGCCGCAGTAGCTTTGGCTACAACCTTTACTTCTTGTGAAAAAGAAGACTTTAATGTGAATTTCGAACCGAATCCTGCAAAGGTTGTTTTCACTCCGAATGTAATTGATGCAGAAACGGGTTCCAGTGTAACAGCTCAAATAACTATCACAGGTACAGGTGTAGAAGGACTGGAAATCGTATCAAAAAAGACTGATAAGTCTTTGGACGCTGGTGAGGTTACTGTTACAGCTGTAGCTAATGGCGTTACAGGATCAGTTAAGGTAAGTTATCCTGCTGTAGCTGCTGGTCAGATCATATCTATTTCTCCAGTTATTTTCTTGAGTGCTGATTTAGAGTTTGCCCCTGAAGAAAGTTCTGCAGTTAATGTAGGTCAACCTAAAGTTAGATATGGTAACGCTATTGCTGGTGAAGGTACTCTTGATCATGCAGGTAAAGTTTGGAATACAAACAAATCTGACTATGCTGTTGAGTTCCCTGCTAAATGGGATCTTACTGATACTGCAGTTAAGGGTGGCGCAACTACCAAAGCAATTGTTAATGTTCCAGCTGTAATCAATGTTAAGAATGCAAATGAAAAAACACTGAAAGTGGGTGCGTGGTGTATGTATAATGCTATTTACACAATTCAACCAGCTAATCTTAAGTATAAGGTAACTTCAAAAGTTTCAGGTGAAGAAACAGAAGTTGTTTATTATAACCCAATTTACACTGTTACAGTTGCTGCTGATCAAATGGCAATACCTGGTCACGAACATGCTTTTGGTCATGGTCATGGTCACGGTGATAATCCTAACGCAGGTGGTGGTATCTCATTGGCTGACTAATCATCGGCTCTTAAGAATTACTGATAGTATAATCTAAAAAAAGTAAGAAACTACAATGAAAAGTAAATTAATTATAGCTTCACTGTTACTGGCTGGTGCCTGTGCAACGGTGAATGCACAAGAAAAAACCAAATATTATACCGAGAAAGCTTCGGATAATATTTTTGTAGGAGTAGGCGTTGGAGGTATGGCTGTTATCAATGATGGTTTGAATACTCCGACAATGAATTTCAATATTTCTGTTGGTAAGTACATTACTCCAGTTTGGGGTGTACGCGGTCAGTTCAGTGGTGTATCACAGAGCTTGGACGATCAAGATAATGGATACCACCGTTATTGCAAGGAATTTGGAGAAATCAATTTGGATGCAATGTTGAACTTGATCAACTTGTTTGGTGGTTACAACCCCAACCGTGCATTTAATTTGTATGTATTTGGTGGTCCTACTATGAATTTGTCTAAAGCTGTTGATACTAATTTGACTATTATGGCTGATGGCAAGCAATCTTCTACTTATACTGAAGATGGCATGAAAGCTCGTTTCGGCGCAACAGTAGGTTTAGGCTTGTCTTATGATATCAATGCAAAATGGGCTGTTAACTTGGAAGGTCGTTTAGGTGTTACTCCTTCTATTTTCGGTGATGCTAGCGACTGTCGTAAGGCTGAAGCTACTGCACGTGTGAATGTAGGTGTTGCTTATACATTCGGTGGTAAGAAATTTGCTGCAGTATCTAACATTGACCAAGATGCAATCAATGCAGAAATCAACAAGTACAGAAGTGAACTTGCACAGGCTCAGGCTGACTTGGCTAACGCTAAGAATGCTTTGGCTAACATGAAACCTGAAGTGAAGGAAGTTGTTAAGGAAATTGAAGTTGCCGGTCCTCGTGCTATCTTCTTCAAGATTGGTAGAGCTAATATCGATGATTACGGTATGGTTAACATCGAGTTGGCAGCTAAGATCCTGAAGGCTAATCCTGACAAGAAGTACAAAGTTGCCGGTTACGCTGATAAGGCTACAGGTAGCGCTTCTTGGAACCAGAAGTTGTCTGAAAAACGTGCTCAAAACGTTTACGATGCTTTGATTAAGCAAGGTGTTGACAAAGATCAGCTTGAACTTATCGGATTCGGTGGTACTGCTAACATGTTTGGCAAGAACTTCTTGAACCGTGTAGTTATCCTCGAATAATACCCACTTCTGTGGAGAAAAGACTCTAAAAAGAAGGCGTCTGAATTTCAGGCGCCTTTTTTAGTGAATTTTCTATCTACATAAAATAATCTTGTTCTTCAATAGTGACTGAAACTATAAGTGATGATGAAACTTAAGTTGTTCTTTTTTGTTTTGATTTCCTGCCTGTCCGTTTCTATTTCCGCTCAATTGACTTATGGTACGACTGGCTTGTTGCATGCGCCTTCTGCTGAAATGCAACGTGACAAGACGGTTATGATTGGCGGTAATTTCTTGAATAAGGAGTTGACTCCACCCACATGGTATTACCATACTTACAATTATTTTCTTAATGTGACCATATTCCCTTGGATGGAAGTTGCTTATACTTGTACTCTTTTCAAGGCGGAAGCTTTGGGGCTTGGTCCTTATGGTTACACCGGATTTACAAATCAGGACCGTTATTTTTCATTGCGATTAAGGGCATTGAAAGAAGGGCAATTCTGGAAATATATGCCGGCTGTTGTTGTTGGAACCTCCGATCCGTTTACTTCTTCAGGAGATGGACAGGTTGCTTCTACTGAGGGTAATGGATATTACAGCCGTTTCTATATTGCCGCTACCAAGCATATTGCTATAACGAGCAAAGAAGAAATAGGCGTTCATCTCTCTTATCTTTATAATAACCGTAAAGAGTACAAACTGAATGGCTTTGCGGCAGGTATCACTTACAATCCGTCTTTTCATCCGCAATTAAGGCTTATTGCAGAATATGATTCAAAAGATTTTGCATTAGGTGCTACATATCTGCTGTTTAAGAATTTGCATATACAAGTTGAAATGCAGAAGATGCAGTATTTTAGTGGAGGATTGACATACAAGATCCATTTGAAGTAATAAAACGAGAAGTATTGAAAAGGGTGTTTGGCTTGGTCAGACACCCTTTTCTGCATTATAAGTTTGAAATAGACGAAGGAATTCAAATTTTAATAGTAATTTTGTAGCCTAATATGAGTAGAATAGTAGCTATTGATTACGGTCGTAAACGTACGGGTATAGCTGTTAGCGACACATTACAGATGATTGCTAATGGTCTGACAACTGTGCCTACACATCAACTATTGACCTTTATCCTTGATTATGTAGCAAAGGAACCGGTAGAACGTATTTTGGTTGGTCTTCCTAAACAAATGAATAATGAGGTTTCAGAAAACATGAAGAACATAGAGCCTTTTGTTCGTTCTTTAAAGAAGAAATTGCCTGATATTCCGATAGAATACGTAGACGAACGCTTTACGTCTGTTTTAGCTCATCGGACAATGCTGGAAGCCGGACTGAAAAAGAAGGATAGGCAAAACAAAGCATTGGTAGATGAAATCAGTGCAACTATTATTCTGCAAACTTATTTAGAGAATAAACGTTTTAGTAATTTGTAATTAGTAACTTGTAATTAAAGAAATGATTTTACCCATTTATGTGTACGGTCAGCCCGTATTAAGAAAAGTGGCGGAGGATATTACTCCGGATTATCCGAATTTGAAAGAACTGATTGATAATATGTTCGAAACCATGGAGAATGCCGAAGGTGTAGGGCTTGCCGCTCCACAAATAGGTTTGCCTATCCGTGTGGTAGCCATTAATTTGGATGTTTTGTCGGACGACTTGCCTGAGTATAAAGGTTTCCGCAAAGCGTATATTAATGCCCATATCCTTGATGTAGCAGGCGAACAAGTATCCATGGAGGAGGGCTGCTTGAGTCTTCCCGGTATTCATGAATCTGTAAAACGTGGTGATAAGATACGTGTGAAATATCTAGACGAGAACCTGGAAGAGCATGATGAAGTTGTAGAAGGTTATTTGGCGCGTGTGATGCAACATGAATTCGATCACTTGGATGGAAAGATGTTCATAGACCATTTATCTCCTTTACGTAAACAGATGATTAAAGGTAAATTAAATGCCTTGTTGAATGGTAAAGCGCACTGTACTTATAAAGTAAAGACTATAAAGAAATAGTAAACCATATAATAAGGTATAAAAGGCTCAAAAAATATAAAAAGTATTCCGTTAATCCTGACAAGTAAACGAAAAACGTTACTTTTGTTTCGTTTACAAGCATTTATAAAACAAGATGATTAAAAAGATATTAATAGCTTTAATGCTGTTGCCTACATTGTTATATGCGCAAATCAATACGGAACGGGTGATGACTATTGCCCGGAACGCATTGTACTTTGAGGATTACGTACTTTCTATTCAATATTTTAATCAAGTAATTAACGCGAAGCCCTATTTATTTGAGCCTTACTTCTTTCGTGGACTGGCTAAAATTAATTTGGATGATTTCCAGGGAGCAGAAGCAGATTGTGATGCTGCCATCCAAAGAAATCCATTTGTAGTAGGTGCCTACCAAATCCGTGGGTTGGCGCGTATTAGGCAGAACAAGTTTGATGGTGCTATTGAAGACTATAAAGCAGCTCTCAAGTATGATCCGGAGAATGTTGTATTATGGCATAATCTGACCCTCTGCCATATCCAGAAAGAAGATTATGAAACTGCTAAAGAAGATTTAGGCAAGCTCTTGACGATTGCTCCAAGATATACCCGTGCTTATCTGATGCGTGGTGAAGTGTCTTTGAAACAAAATGACACGATACAGGCTTTAAATGATTTTGATAAAGCCATCGATATGGATCGTTATGATCCCGATGGTTGGGGAGCCAGAGCTATTGTGCGCATTCAGCAAGGAAAATACAAAGAAGCCGAAGCTGATTTGGATCAGTCTATTCACTTAAGTGCAAAAAATGCCGGTAACTATATCAACCGTGCATTGGTACGTTTTCACCAGAACAATTTGAGAGGTGCCATGAGTGATTATGATTTGGCACTGGATATTGATCCGAACAATTTCCTCGGTCATTATAACCGTGGGCTTTTGCGCGCTCAAGTAGGGGATGATAACCGTGCAATAGAAGATTTCGACTTTGTGCTGAAGATAGAGCCGGATAACATGATGGCAACTTTTAACCGTGGTACCTTGCGCGCTCAAACTGGTGATTACCGGGGTGCAATCAGTGACTACACTAAAGTAATAGATGCATATCCAAACTTTATGGCAGGCTATTATCATCGTGCGGAAGCTCGTAAAAAGATTGGTGATCGTAAGGGGGCAGAGCAGGACGAATTCAAAATCATGAAAATGCAGATTGACAAACGCAATGGCGTTTCATCTGCTAATAATAAGGATGTAGCTGACAACTCTTCTGAAAATTCCGGTGAAGATAGTGGAAAGACCCGTAAGAAGTCTGATAAGAATATGGAGAACTATCGTAAGATCGTGATCGCAGATGATTCGGATGCAGAACAACGCTATAAGAGCGATTATCGTGGACGCGTTCAGGATAGGAACGTAACCATTAAGCTTGAACCGATGTATGCCTTGACATATTATGAGAAATTGAGCGATGTAAAACGTATGGTTCATTATCATAAATTTATTGAAGGATTGAACCACGAGAAACTTTTCCCGAAGCCATTGCGTATTACCAATATGGAGGCGCCCTTAACAGAAGAGCAAGTTCGTTTCCACTTCGCTTTAGTAGATGCCCATACTTCGGATATTGTTGCTGACGACAAGGATGCTAAAAAACGCTTTATGCGTGGATTGGACTTCTATCTCGTTCAGGACTTCGCAAGCTCTATAGATGACTTCACACAAAGTATCTTATTGGACGGTAGCTTCTTTCCGGCATACTTTATGCGTGCCCTAGTACGGTGCAAACAGTTGGAATATAAGAAAGCCGAAGCTACTATCAATGATGGAACCGCATCTACTACGGTAACAGAGAATAAGAAACCGGAAGTTACTGCCGTAGATTATGAAATTGTGAAAAGTGATTTGGATCATGTCATCCAATTGGCGCCCGATTTTGTTTATGCTTACTATAATCGGGGGAATGTGTTATCCATGTTAAAAGATTATCGTGCCGCCTTAGTTGATTACGATAAGGCTATAGAGCTGAACCCGGATCTTGCCGAAGCTTATTATAACCGCGGATTGACACATATCTTCTTAGGAAACAATAAAAAGGGTATCTCTGATTTGAGTAAGGCGGGTGAATTAGGTATCGTTTCGGCCTACAATATTATAAAGAGATTTACAGATGTGCGAGAATAACATTTTTTTGCTAAAAATTAGATTATCAAAAAGAATTAGTTATTTTTGCGTTCTGAAATTTGAACTATAAATAACATTATGATAAAGATAACATTTCCAGACGGCTCCGTTCGTGAATATAACGAAGGAGTAACCGGGCTGCAAATTGCAGAAAGCATCAGTTCACGATTGGCACAGGATGTATTGGCTTGTGGCGTGAACGGAGAAATTTATGATTTGGGGCGTCCTATTAAAGAAGACGCTGAAGTTGTTCTCTATAAATGGGAAGATGAGCAAGGCAAACATGCTTTTTGGCATTCTAGTGCACACTTACTTGCCGAAGCTTTGCAAGAGCTTTATCCGGGCATTCAGTTTGGTATTGGCCCTGCCATTGAAAACGGTTTCTATTATGATGTAGATCCGGGAGAAACACCTATTAGAGAGGCTGATCTGCCAATCATCGAGAAGAAGATGGCTGAATTAGTTGCTAAAAAAGAAGCTATTGTTAGACAGGATATTGCAAAAGCCGATGCTTTAAAGATGTTTGGTGAACGTGGCGAAACGTATAAGTGTGAGTTGATCTCCGAATTGGAAGATGGCCGTATCACTACCTATACACAAGGTGCGTTTACTGATTTGTGCCGTGGCCCTCACTTAATGACTACTGCGCCTATCAAAGCTATCAAACTGACTTCTGTGGCCGGTGCTTATTGGCGCGGTCATGAAGATCGTAAGATGATGACTCGCATCTACGGTATTACCTTCCCGAAAAAGAAAATGCTGGATGAATATCTGGTTCTTCTAGAAGAAGCTAAAAAACGTGACCATCGCAAGATTGGTAAAGAAATGGACTTGTTCATGTTTTCTGATACCGTAGGTAAAGGACTGCCGATGTGGTTGCCCAAAGGTGCTGCGTTGCGTCTTCGCCTGCAAGATTTCTTGCGCCGTATCCAGGCACGCTACGACTATCAGGAAGTTATTACTCCGCCGATTGGCAATAAGTTACTATATATCACCTCCGGACACTATGCCAAGTATGGCAAAGATGCATTCCAGCCTATTCAGACACCGGAAGAAGGAGAGGAGTACTTCTTGAAACCAATGAACTGCCCGCACCATTGTATGATTTACAAGAACTCGCCGCGCTCTTATAAGGAACTTCCATTGCGTTTGGCTGAGTTTGGTACGGTATGTCGTTATGAACAGAGCGGCGAATTGCATGGATTGACTCGTGTGCGCAGTTTTACGCAGGATGATGCCCATATCTTCTGCCGTCCCGATCAGGTAAAGGATGAATTCCTTCGTGTAATGGATATCATCTCAATCGTTTTCCAGTCTATGGAGTTCACGAACTTCGAAGCACAAATTTCATTGCGCGACAAAGTGAATCGTGAAAAGTACATCGGTAGTGATGAGAATTGGGAAAGAGCCGAACAATCTATCATCGAAGCTTGTGAAGAAAAAGGATTGAAAGCTAAGATTGAATATGGTGAAGCCGCATTCTATGGTCCTAAACTCGACTTCATGGTGAAAGATGCTATCGGTCGCCGTTGGCAATTGGGAACTATTCAGGTTGACTATAACTTGCCGGAACGCTTCCAGTTGGAATATACTGGTGCTGATAATCAGAAACATCGTCCTGTAATGATTCACCGTGCACCGTTCGGTTCTATGGAACGTTTTGTGGCTGTACTTATTGAGCATACTGCAGGTAAATTCCCGTTGTGGTTGATGCCGGAACAAGTAGCTATTCTGCCTATTAGTGAAAAGTTCAACGATTATGCTCTTGAAGTAAAACAATATTTAAAGAAATATGATATCCGTGCTATTGTGGATGAGCGTAACGAGAAAATCGGACGTAAAATTCGTGATAACGAGATGAAGCGCATTCCGTATATGCTGGTTGTTGGAGAAAAAGAAGCCGAAAATGGAGAAGTCGCTGTTCGTAAGCAGGGAGAAGGTGACAAGGGAACCATGAAATTTGAAGATTTCGCTAAAAAAATGAACGAAGAAGTTCAGAATATGATAAATAAATGGTAACTTTGCGCCCAATTGTAAAAGCATAGCATATATTAATGTTCTAAAGTTCGCTTTTACTTAAATGAAACAAAAATTTGGTAGTAATAAACAAGAAACAAACTGGAAGTAAACGTTATTTAATGAAAAATGACAGCTTAAAAGGGCAACACCGGATTAATGAACAAATCCGTGCCAAAGAAGTCCGTATTGTGGGCGACGAAGTAGAACCAAAAGTGTATCCGATTGCACAGGCCTTGAGACTGGCTGAAGAGCACGAAGTGGATCTCGTGGAGATTTCTCCAAATGCAGAACCCCCTGTTTGTCGAATTATTGATTACTCTAAATTTCTTTATCAATTAAAGAAGCGTCAGAAAGAACAAAAGGCAAAGCAGGTAAAAGTAAACGTGAAGGAAATCCGTTTTGGTCCTCAAACAGATGACCATGACTATAACTTCAAGTTGAAGCATGCCAAAGGATTTTTGGAAGATGGTGACAAGGTGAAGGCTTATGTGTTCTTCAAGGGTCGTTCTATCTTATTCAAAGAGCAAGGAGAGGTTTTGCTGCTTCGTTTTGCCAATGATTTGGAAGACTATGCAAAGGTAGATCAGATGCCTGTTTTGGAAGGAAAGAGAATGACTATCCAGCTCTCTCCAAAGAAAGTTGCAGCTCCGAAGAAGGTGGTGACTCCTGCTGCTAAACCAGCAGAGAATGCCTCTAAACCAGCGCAGACTGCGGACAAGGAATAAAAGAAATGAGTAACGCCACAGGTATAGTGCGTTGCCATATAATTTAATAATTTAAAAGTAAGTAAGATGCCAAAGATCAAGACTAACTCCGGTGCTAAAAAGAGATTTACTCTTACCGGAA
>JAEXAJ010000092.1 GCA_023458215.1 Bacteroidota bacterium | reverse complement strand
GGTCTGATGGCTACTACTTACGGTTATGTATATGTTGCTCAAATCGCCATGGGTGCTGACCAAGCTCAGACTTTGAAGGCTATCCGCGAGGCAGAAGCATATCCCGGACCATCACTCATCATTGCTTACGCTCCGTGTATCAACCACGGTTTGAAGGCTGGTATGGGTAAGAGTCAGGAAGAAGAAGAAAAGGCAGTTGCATGTGGCTACTGGCACTTGTGGCGCTACAACCCGGCTTTGGAAGCTGAAGGCAAGAATCCGTTCACGCTGGATAGCAAAGAACCTAACTGGGCTGACTTCCAACCGTTCTTGAAGAGCGAAGTTCGCTACTCTTCATTGATGAAGCAATATCCTACAGAAGCAGGCGAATTGTTCCAAGCTGCTGAGGACAATGCAAAATGGCGTTTCAACAACTACAAGCGTTTAGCTAACCAAGCTTGGGGTGCTGCTGAATAAATGATATCTGACAAGATAACATAACTCTTAAAAAGGGAAAGAACTGACAAGGTTCTTTCCCTTTTTTAATGATAGTTTAGTTCATTATTTGACAAAGCGAATATCAGAAATGTTTTTTAAAAGATTTTTATGTACTTTTGCGAGTATAACAAAGTAAGAATCTACCACTATGTTTAAAGAGAATATGATTGCCCCATGCGGACTTAATTGTAGCATTTGCAGCCAAGCTTTGCGAAAAGAGAATCCTTGTACCGGTTGCTTAGGTCCCAATGAAACAAAATCAGAGTATTGTGCCACCCAATGTAAGATTGCCAAATGCGAGATACGCAAAACACTTCCAGATATATACTGCGATCAATGCCCTCAATATCCTTGCAGTGAAATAGTAGATAAAGAAATCTGGTATGCTAATACCTATCCTATGATCGAGTCGCTGATGGGAAATCTAGCTCTCTTGCGAAAAGAAGGAATGAAGAAGTTTCTGCAACAGGAGGAAGAAAGATGGACATGCCCGGTATGCAACGGAATTATTAGCGTGCATACCGGCATTTGCTCCGGTTGCGAAAAAGAATACTCTAATAGAACGAATAAAAGAAGACAATAAATCCCTCCCTACTTTGTGACCGACATGGGAGAAATTAAAAGTAACATCTTTCTAAACTCTAAATACATCTTAATGAAAAAGAAGCTATTACTCTCCCTGCTACTTGCAGGAACAGCCTTCACCGGATATGCCGATGAAGCTAGATTGTTGCGCTTCCCCACTACCAACGGTTCGGAAGTAGTATTCTCCTACGCAGGAGATTTGTACAAAGCCCCTTTATCCGGCGGTGAAGCACAAAGGCTCACTTCGCACATCGGATATGAAGTGTTTGCCCGTTTCTCGCCTGACGGCAAATCCATCGCTTTCACCGGCGAATATGACGGGAACCGGGAAGTATATCTTCTCTCAGCCAATGGCGGAGAACCTCAGCGGCTCACTTATACATCGACCAACAGCCGTGATGACCTGGGCGACCGTATGGGGCCCAACAACGTAGTAATGGCTTGGAGTCCCGACGGAAAACAAATCGTTTACCGTAACCGCATCAGTGACGGATTCACAGGAAAACTATGGACTATCTCCAAAGACGGCGGCATGTCACAAGCTGTTCCATTGCCCGAAGGCGGCTTCTGCAGCTACTCGCCCGACGGCAAGAAGCTGGCTTACAACCGTGTATTCCGTGAGTTCCGCACTTGGAAATATTACAAAGGCGGTATGGCCGACGATATCTGGATTTATGATCCCACTACTCAAAAAGTGGAGAATGTCACCAATAACATCGCTCAGGATATCATGCCCATGTGGATCGGTGATGAGATTTTCTTCATCTCCGACCGTGACCGTACGATGAACCTTTTCGTCTACAACACTCAGACCAAACAAACCGAAAAGGTGACAAACTTCACCGACTATGATGTGAAGTTCCCCAGCACAAACGGGAAGATCATCGTGTTCGAGAATGCCGGGTATCTCTATAAACTAGACCCCGCTACCCGCAAAGCCGAAAAGATCCATATTACATTGAATGCCGAAAACATCTACGCCCGCAAGGAGATGAAGAAAGTGTCGGATAATATCAATACGGCAAGCCTTTCACCGGACGGTAACAGATTGGCAGTAACAGCCAGAGGTGAAGTCTTTGACGTGCCTGCTGAGAAAGGGGTAACCCGTGATATCACCCGCACCCCCGGAGCCAACGAGCGTGAAGCCAATTGGAGTCCTGACGGGAAGTACATCGCCTACATTTCCGACCGTACCGGCGAAACAGAAGTATGGTTGCAACCTGCCGCAGGCGGTACCCCTATCCAGCTGACCAAAGATAATGATACCTACATCCGCAGCCTGCAATGGAGCCCGGACAGCAAAAAAGTGCTCTATACCGATCGCAAAAACCGTATTGTGCTGGTAGATGTAGCTTCTAAAGCCAAGAAGACTGTGATGCAGAATCCGATGGGTGAATTTTACAGCGTAAGTTTCGCGCCGGACAGCCAATGGATCACTTATACCAAATCGGGGGAGAACGACATGAGCGTAGTCTATGTCTATAACCTGACATCAGGAAAAGAGTATCCCATCACCGAAAAGTGGTACGACTCTTCTTCACCGGTATTCAGCACCGACGGAAAATACCTCATCTTCTCTTCCGAACGTGACTTCAACCCGATCTACAGCCAAGTGGAATGGAACTTTGCTTATAACCGCATGAGAGGCGTTTACGTCGCTCTATTAGCAAACGACACTCCTTCTCCCTTCTTGCCGAAAGACGCAGAAGTAGAAGTGAAAGCCGACTCACAGTCCTCCAAAGCTGCCGCCGACAAGAAGAAACCGGCTACCGCTGAAAAGGAAAAAGCCAATAATACTGTCAATGTAAAGTTCGATCCCGAAGGCATTTCGGAACGCATTCTTAAGCTGCCGTTATCAGCAGGTTATTATGGCAACTTCTTCTCGGATGGGAATAAAGTATGGTACTATTCGGGCGGAGACACCAAATCATTCGACCTTGCCAAACAAAAAGAAGAAACCGTGGCCGAAGGTGCAGCCATGGGCATGGATGCCGGAAGCAAAAAAGCACTTTTCTTTAAGGGCAATAATCTCTATGTCACCGACCTTCCCACCGGGAAAGCTTCTTTGGACGAGGCTGTGAATATGAATGACATGATTGCCCCCATAGATTATCCGCAAGAATGGGCACAGATTTATGACGAAGCATGGCGGGCATTCCGTGATGGGTTCTATCTGGAAAACATGCACGGCACAGACTGGAAAGCACTGAAAGAGAAATATGCCGTGTTACTGCCCTACGTCAAAACCCGCCTCGACCTGAATTACGTGATAGGTGAGTTGATTGGCGAATTGGCTTGCGGACATGCCTACGTCAATCCCGGCGAATATCCTGCTCCCCAACGCAGCAAGATGGGATTACTTGGTGCTGAATTAACCAGAGATAAGAGCGGTTATTATCGCATCGAAAGAATATTGCCGGGTGCCAACTATCGTCCCGAGCTTCGTTCTCCGTTCACCGAACCGGGTATGAATGTAAAAGAAGGAGACTACATCCTGGCCATTGATGACATTCCGACTACTACCACTCAGAATGTGTACAGCCTCTTGGCAGGCAAAGCCGGTGTACTGACAGAACTAACCGTTAATAGCACTCCGTCGGAAGCCGGTGCACGAAAAGTTGTAGTAAACCCGATAGACAATGAAGCTCCTTTGTATCATTACGACTGGGTACAGAACAATATCAAGAAAGTAGAGAAAGCAACTAACGGACGTGTAGGTTATATCTACATCCCCGATATGGGTCCGGAAGGCTTGAACGAATTTGCCCGTTATTACTATCCTCAACTGGATAAGGAAGCATTGATTATAGACGACCGTGCCAATGGTGGCGGCAATATATCTCCGATGGTTATCGAACGTCTGCTTCGCGAACCGTATCGCTTGACGATGCGTCGCGGATCTACCAAAGTCGGTACTATCCCCGAAGGAACCCAGGTAGGGCCGAAGGTACTGCTCATCAACAAATACTCAGCATCGGACGGTGACCTGTTTCCATGGAGCTTCAAAGCTACAAAAATCGGTACGGTAATCGGTACACGCACTTGGGGTGGCATTGTAGGTATCAGTGGTCCGCTACCTTACATGGATGGTACGGATATCCGCGTTCCTTTCTTCACCAACTTTGATGCCAAGACAGGGCAGTGGATTGTAGAGAATCATGGAGTAGATCCTGACATTCTCATTGACAACGACCCGATCAAAGAACAGATGGGAATCGACGAACAGTTGAACAAAGCCATCGAAGTAGCATTGGAACAGTTGAAAGACCGCAAACCGTTGCCGGGAGTTCCTGCTCCAAGAACCATGAAGGACTTGGGAGTGGAATAATCCTAAGTTTCCGAACACAGAGACACGAAGACACAGAGTTTTATTACAGAGAAAAAACTTTGCGTCTTCGTGTCTTTGTGCTCAGAAAATAATAGAAACAGGCAAATTAGCATAAAATAGAATTAATAATGTTTCCTAAATAGGAACATCATTCCTATCTTTGCAAAATCAAAAACAGAGTCATGGAAGAAAGAGCAAGATTCAAAATTATCTATTCGGAAGATACGATTAAGTTTCTGAATAGTCTTGATGAAAAGACCAAGACTAAAATCATGTATAACGTGAATAAAAGTAAATATGTGGTTGATAAAGAACTTTTCAAGAAGCTGGATGATACTGATATATGGGAATTCAGGACTTTGTACAATGGTATTGCATATAGGCTATTTGCATTTTGGGACACAGATAGAGAGGCGTTGGTGCTAACTACGCACGGATTTATCAAGAAAATGCAAAAGACGCCACACAAGGAAATAGCTAAAGCGGAAGAAATAAGAAAACAGTATTTTAACTCTAAAAAATGACGATATGGAACAAATGAGATTTTATACAGAAGAAGAGGCTCTTGATAGAGTCATAGGAGTTAAAGGTACTCCAGCCCGTGCCAAATACGAAACTGACATCAACAACTTTCTCATAGGCGAAGCAATCAAGCAAGCAAGAGAAGCCAAAAATCTTACTCAAGAACAACTTGGCGAGCTTATGGGAGTTAAGAGAGCACAAATCTCGAAAATAGAAAGTGGAAAAAGTATCTCTTTTGCTACAATTGTAAGGGCCTTTAAAGCAATGGGAGTAAAAACTGCAAGTCTAGAACTTGGGTCTTTGGGGAAAGTAGCTCTTTGGTAATTTACACAGATCCACTACCCTCTCCTCTTCAAGAAATCACTCGGACTTTCACCAAACTGTTCTTTGTAGCATTTGGTGAAGTATGAGGGTGATGAGAAACCTACTTCGTATGCTATTTCGGAGACAGTCATATCAGAGGCGGCCAGTAACGAGGCCGCCTTTTTTAGCCTTATTTGACGCAACAGTTCATTCGGGGAGTAGTTGGTAAGGGATTTGAGTTTACGATATAACTGTACGCGACTCATTCCCATATCACGCCCCAAGTCTTCCACATTCAAGTCAGGTTCTTTCATTTTATCCTCGACAAGTGCTTTAAAGCGAGATACAAAGTCTTTATCAAGATCGCTGACCGATTCTTTCTCTATCGTTTGATTATCGCCCAAGAACTGTTTTAACTGCCGACGATTGGTAATAAGGTTACGAATGCGGGATAAGAGTAGTTGCGAATTGAAAGGTTTGGAGATATAAGAATCTGCTCCACCATCATATCCCAAGATACGTTGTTCGTCCAATGAACAGGCAGTAAGCAGAATAACCGGGATGTGGCAAGTCTGCAACTCGCTTTTCAGGCGACGGCAACATTCCACTCCATCCATGCCGGGCATCATGACGTCGGATACAATGACATCAGGAACATACTTCATGGCAAGACGAATTCCGGTTGTACCATCAGCGGCATCCAATACACGAAACTCTTTGGAAAGCAAGGATTTCACGTAGGTGCGTATATCGGCATTATCATCAATAATAAGGACAATCGGACAATCAGCTTCTACCGCTTCTTCCCCTGCCAATATTTCCGTATCTACCAAAGTAGAGGAAACTTCTTTTTCTTCGGCGGGCAATGTTACGATGGTAGGATGGTATTGTGCAACCTCTTGCTTGGGGAAAGTAACCACAAAAGTAGTTCCTTTTTCGTTGCTATGCGCAGTAATATTGCCGCCGTGCATCTCGACAAAAGCACGCACCAATGCCAAACCGATACCTGTACCCGCTTGGTGTCCGTCTACTTGATAAAAGCGTTCGAAGATAGCTTCGACATCGGTAGACGAAATATAGCTTCCGGAGTTGAAGATAGCCAAACGGTAGTTTTGCTCTTCCGCTTCGAGACGTATGGTTATCTTCCCGTTCTCGGGTGTATATTTCACGGCATTGGAGAAGAGGTTGAAGTAGATACGTTCCATTTTCTCAGCATCGGCCATCATCCGGAAGTCGGCATCGCTTGCAGCTTCAAAGTTAAATGATATATGTTTTTTCAAAAGAGCCATACGGAAAGAATCATTCCAGCCCTGAAAACTACCAAGCAGATCGAAAGGTTCGGGATGGAGTTCCATACGTCCGTTTTCTACCTTACGGAAATCAAGAATCTGATTGACCAGACGCAAAAGGATATGTACGTTCTTCTTCATCAGTCCTAGTAGCTGCCGGGGTTGCTCGCTGATGGATTTATCGGCAAGGAGCTGTTCGATAGGATCGGCAATCAAGGTGAGCGGAGTACGGAAGTCATGGGAGATGTTGGTAAAGAAGACGAGTTTGGCATGCGTTGCCGCCTCCAGCTCATGAGAGAGTTGTTCCAACTGTTCCTTCTGCTGTTCCAGTAGTTCGGTTTGTTCTATTAGCTGAGTCTTCTGCTCCTCCAGTTTCTTTTTCTGCAAAGACAACTCGCGGTTCAAACGGTTCTTGACACGCAAAGAAAGGTACACAGCTACCAGCAAGCCAACCACCAACAAGAGTGCAACCAAACTGACTAACAACATGCCTTGCTGGGTAGCATAACGCGTCAAGGTCTGATTGATTTTACCGTTCAGCGTCTCGATCTTACTGTCGAGAGTACTGATATGACCGGTCTGCATCTTCATGATTAGCGCATTATCACGGTCCACAACGGAAGTATTGAGCAGCGTTTCACGAGGGAAATCACGTTTATTCAGTATATCCATGGCAATCTGCATCACACGGTCGCCACCGGTAGGATAAATAAAGGTCGCATCCAGTTCGCCGGCAAGTACTTGCTCCACGCCGTAGCCTTCGCCCGGAAGGGCATCAATGCCTACAAAGCGTATATCCTTCGCCTGTTGCCGACGGGCAGCGGCAGAATAAGCACCCGCCGCCATGCGGTCGTTCTGAGCAAAAACAACATCTATCTGCGGGAAACGACTTAATAGAGTATCCATCTTTTCCTCTGCACGCAGGCGGAGCCAGGCACCATCTTCGGTAGCCAGCAGACGGATATCGGGATAGTTCGATACAACTTTCATAAATCCTTGGTGGCGATCTATGGCAGGGGTAGAACCTGCAAGGCCGGAGATTTCGGCAATGGTTCCTTTGCCATGCAGCATATTGGCTATGTAGTTTCCTACGGCTACTCCTATCTCATAATTATCGGCACCTACATAAGCGGTATATTTGTCCGAGAGAATTTTACGGTCTACCACAATAACGGGGATGCCTTGGTTATAGGCTTCTTCCACTACAGGAGTTATCGGCGCCGCCTCATTGGGTGCCACAATCAACAAATCGACCCCTTCGTTTATAAAAGAACGGATGTCTTCGGCCTGACGGACATTATCATCTCCGGCCGTACGAATCTTGACTTCTACATCTTCATAGAAATTGGCTTCACGCAGTATCTCGCTGTTCATCTGGTGACGCCATTCGTCTTCGCTACACTGAGAGACGCCGATACGAAAACGGGGTTCGTGACGGGAACAAGAAAGTAGTGTTCCGCATAGTATAATAAGAAAGGATAATATTCGGAAGTAATGTTGTCTCATTTTCATTTTCGGTGATTTAAGATTGCAGAAGAGCAAAGATAATAGAAAATGGAATAAGACAGACAGTTGAAAGTCTTAATTAAAAAGAAAAGCCTCACGCTCTCTTGGAAAGAGAGAATAAGGCTTTTTATGGGGAGTGAAGATTTACTACTGCGCAGTAAGCTCTAGCACATGGCTTTGGGCGGCAGACGTTCCAAAGACATTCAAGCCCACCTTCATCAGGTAATCGCCTGAGAAAGTCTTTCCGTTGTCGGCAAGTCGGGAAGTAGCTCCGGGCATGAGGTTGATTTCTTCTACCTTATATTGCTTGTTGGGATCAAGTCCTTGCAACTTCACTGCCATGAGTTTCTCGGAGAAACGCGGATGGATGTCGTAAGCAAATAATACAGCTTTACGGGTATCCTGACTCACGTAGTTCACAGCCATGTGGTTGCTTTCGTAAGGAGAAACGAGGCGATACTGGGCACCGTCCATGATGGCCGGTTGCAGACGTTTCCAATTGGCAACGGCAGTTTGGCAATAAGTCAGTTCATCGGCAGAAAGTTCTTTCAGTCCGATGTCGAAGCCCAGTTTACACATAGAAGCTACATCCGTGCGGAATTTCACCGAGGTTGCCTTATTCCAACTAGTAACGTGGGCGGCCATTGCCTTTGCCGGGAAAAATTGCGAGTATCCCCATTGGATAAAGATGCGTTCTATAGGATCGGTATTATCGCTGCACCAGAATTCGGTGAAGTATTTCAGCGCTTCATAATCGCAACGGGCACCACCGCCGGAGCAGAGCATCATCGGAACATTAGGATAGTTCTCCTTTACGCGTCTCATGACATTATATACACCACGCACATGGTCGATATAAAGCTGACCTTGCTTATCTTTCAGATATGGAGAATAAATATTGGTGATGGGGCTGTTGCAATCCCACTTGAAGTAAGCCACATCAGGGTTCTCTTTCATTATATTCTCTACAACGCTGTACACGTAATCCTGTACTTTGGGATTGCTAAGGTCAAGTACCAATTGGTTGCGATAATAATAGGTGGTGCGATTGGGCAAGGTAATAGCCCATTCGGGGTGTTTCTCAAAGAGTTCGCTCTTGGGATTCACCATTTCCGGTTCAATCCAGATACCGAACTTCACACCGGCGTCTTTAGCTGCCTGTACTAAAGCAGGGATGCCACCGGGCAGTTTGTTGTGAGTCACTTCCCAATCACCCAAACCGGCCTGATCGTTTTTGCGGGGATATTTATTGGCAAACCAACCGTCGTCCAACAAGAACATATCCACACCTAAGTGCTTGGCCTCCTTCATCAACTCGGCCAGTATCTCTTGATTGAAGTTGAAACCTGTATTTTCCCAGTTGTTCAATAGCGTCAAGCGGCTGCCTTTGCCATCTTTCAGACTGTGGTTCAGTGCCCAGGCATGGAGGTTGCGGCTACCTTGTCCGGCACCTTCATTACTTAGGGTGAAGATAAATTCGGGAGTAGTGAATACTTCGTTCGGTTTCAGTTCGTAGTTTGAAGCGTAGGGATTGATAGCGGGGATGACACGAAGATTGCCTACATTGTCTACCTCGAAAGTAAAGCGGAAATTACCCGTCCAGCCAAGGGTACCCATCAGCACAGTGCCTTGATGTTCATTGACGGGCTGATCCAATCCCACTTCAAAGAAGGGGTGCGTATGCATGGCGGCACGGCTTCCCAGCTTGGTATCGATTACCTTCTTTCCGAATTGCAATTGCTGGCTGCTCATCTGCGCTTCTTTCGCCCAGTCACTGCTGAATTCAGTCAGGTAATAAGCGGTGTTATTGAAGTATAGCATGGTAGAAGCATACGTAGAAAGAACGATTGGCTTCTTCTCCTGATGCTTTATTTCACTCCAGGTCTTGATGACATTTTCCTTAGGATAGGCCACATAGTGCAGGGTTACATCCACCGGATATTTGTCATCGCGGAGGTTAATCACTGTTTCCGTACCGCCCTCAACCGCTTTTTCAGCAGAAGAAACGTAGTATAAGTAAGTGGACGGATTACCGTCGTTGTGGGTGATGGCAACAGCCGGTTCAAAATAGTCTTCGTTGCCCGAACCGCTATAAACTTCCCAACCGCGTTTACTCACACTACCATCGGCACCGGCGTGGATGTTCCAACGGAAGTTCTGAAGATCTTGCTCATGCAACAGTTTCTCACCTAAATACGTTTGATACAAGCGACCGTTTTCGCCTACCTGAAGGACAAGGTCTGTGTTGTCTGTAGAAATACGAATTGTTTTGTTTTCTACGGCACCGGCATACGTAAAAGATGCCAATGCAAAGAGAGTTACAAGTAATTTTTTCATGGTGTTCTATAAAATTGAGTTACAAAAATAGTTTAATATTTGAATTAAAAGGATATACTGGCACTAAATTCCAAAGTTAAAGGGCGTAAATAGTTACCACTCATATAGTGATCCTTAAATTTACCGGCTTCTTCCTTGCTTAATAGTTCGGCGCCGTTGATGGTGCCACTCGCACCTTTTTGGTTGAGGAAGTTGACCACAGTAGCTCCTACCGAAAGATGTTTGTTTACTTTCCAGTTGATTCCTCCAAAAGTTTCCCAACGGCCGTTGAAGTAGAGGGCATTTGTCAGGTTGGCATAAGTCTTGCCGAAGTAACGGAAACTGAGCCACAGGCGCAGATCGGGAGTTATATTATAACTGGGATCAATTTCAGCCAGTATCTGAGGGATTTCTTTTACAATATTGCCGTTCGCGTTCAGGTCGGATACACCTTCAAAGGGAGACTTGATGAAGTAATTGTTGTAAGTCGGCTTCTGATAGGTGAACAAGGCATGCAAATGAAACCCTTTGAACGGATTGATTTCCGCCGAAGTGGTCCAGCCCAATGTTTTGATATCATATATCAAGAGAGTGGTTTTGGACTGGGTAGTGCCCGGTTTCGTTACATTCTGCTGGTCGATATTATTCGATTTGGAGATATAGGTAATCATCGAAGTCAGGTTAATCCAGTTGTTGCGATAGAACAGGCCACCACGCAGTAAGGGGATGGTTACCCTTTTATATTGCTCTTCGGTGGGGCCGGTTCCGGCATATTCGTTGATACGGGGGAAACGGGTAGCGACGGTTCCGTCGGCTGTAAGACCGAAGTTTCCGGTAATGTTATAGGTGAATTGCGCGGTTGCCGCATAGTTCAACTTGTCTTTCACTACTTTGTGCGGTTCTATCTTTTCGGTAGAGAGAATATTGCCTTCATTGTCGGTATAGGTATGGGTGTCATCAATGTGGAAACCTGCATAACGTGCGTAAGGTATCTGATCGGCAGCCATGCGATAATATTCCAGGCGGGCACCGTAGTAGAAATTGAATTTCGGAGTTATCTGCCAGTTGTCGGTGAAGTAAGCGGCGAGTTTGTTTTCATATCCTTTGGTATACTCAGGGCTCAGTTCATTGAACCCTCTGAATTTGTTGGTACTTCCGTCGGCTTCGGTGCGGTTCAATATTTGGGGGTATTCGGTGACGGTTCCTGTCCATTGAAAAGAGGAGGAATGATAATTCAGATTATAATACCACTCATTCAGCCCCAGACGCAAGTCGTGAGTACCCAATTGCTTTTTCAATTCAGAAGTAATCAATGCGTTTTGAACTTTACCAAGGTGCAGCCAAGTGCGTCTGCCCTCTATAAGTCCGGTATAGGCATTCTGCGAACCATCCGCAAAAAGATTGTCGGCTGCCGTTGCTTCACTAATATTGCTACCGCCGAAGTCCACATAGTTGGCTTGAGGAGCATTCATATATTTGGCATTAAGTGTCCAAGTCAGGTTGTTGCTGAATGTATAATCAAACAAAAGAGCTACTTCGTGTGCCTTGTTGTCAGTGAGGTCGCCGAAACGACCGCTCTTTATCTTGCCATCCATCACGTCCATATATTGAAAACGTCCGCCTTCGGGAGCGTATGAGGAAGTCCCCAACTTGAAGCCCGGCATTTCTTTCACACTGCCATCGCCCACATAGATAAAAGGCGCCGCGTTAATCATGGAACCGAGGGCATTGCTTTTGGAGAATTTATAAAACAAGGAGAGCTTTCCACGGTTATTATTGAAAAGGCGTGTCAGTCCTGCACGATAAAGTTGGGTACGGTCGCTGAAGTTCTCGAACTTGGGAGCGAAGCTACCCGGGTCGAAGTTCTGATAGACGCTGGCAGTGTAGAGCCAACAGTCTCCTACCCCACCCGACACATTCATATCCACATTCTGCCATCCAAAGTGGTTGGTGCGGTAATTCAAGATACCTTTAAACTCCTTCTGCCCAAGTTTGGAGAAGGCATTCACCGAATAAGCAATATTCCCCGTAGTAATAGCGGATTCAGAGGGAGTCATCAGTCCCACTTCGCCCAAGCTGGCATCGCTGCGCCAATGCGTAGCCAGTTTGTGCACAGCCGAAGAATATACGGCAGGTAGTCCATTTTCGTACACATTGACGTCTTCGCTGGGAAGTCCGATTTGTATTTCACGAGGTTTGTTGGCATCCGATGCGTTCAACATCACATTGCGTTCGCTTGTTTCGGATTTCTTTTTAGTAATGGTGTCGTTTGCCACCACCGTTCTGCTAGCTTTCACCGATGGGGTGCATGCCAAGACTGCCATAAAAACATAAGAAAAGAGTTTCATTTTCATATTATCATTCGATTTAAAATTAAACTTCCGGGCAAAGGTTTCCAAGCAAAACATTCTTCTTGTTTGGAACGAAGGCAAAATTAGCGGGTATAATAAAGCCGTGTTTCCGCAGGTAGCCGTCAGGTAGATCGAGAGGAGGTGCAACGCCCACACAGACCATTGATAATAAACAACTTACAAAGTTTCATTTTATAAATCCAAGTAGACATACCCATTTGCTGAAAACTTTTAATACCTTTGTATTTGTCTACTTTTAATGAACATAATCCTATGAAGAAGTACCCGCTATCCTTAATCTCTCTGCTATTTATACTTTTGCCGGCATGCATGGCAAACAAAGTCGACTTGATTCATACTTTAGAAAGTTCTCTAAAACAGCGCAACCAATATTCGCAACAGAAAGAATTAAGGATAGACAGCCTGAAGCATCTACTCTATCCCACGATGGATGACAAAGAACGGTTCCGGCTGTACAATGCCATTTATGAGGAATACTATACCTATCGTTTCGACTCCGCCATGCTTTATGTAGACCGTGAAGAAGAGCTGGCAATGAAACTTTCCAATCGGGCGCTCCATCATCTGAGTATTATTCACCGTTCAGTACTTCTTTCCACTTCCGGATACTTCAGTGAGTCTATCCAAAACTTGAAACAAGTGGATAGCAGCACATTAGACGAGGAAACACGCATTGAATATTATGCCGCACTGGAATGGGCATACAGTATGTGGGCGGAATACTCCAACGACAAGGTATATGCTCCCCGCTATTATCAGCAAGAAATGCTCTATCAAGACTCTTTGCTTAGTGTACTTCCTCAAAATTCACAGTTGCACGAATATTGGAAAGGTGAAAACTTATACCGCCACCAAAGATATGCCGAAGCGGAGGCCTGCTATAAGAAAGCGTTGAAAGGGGTACCCGTCAATGTCAGATTATATGCCATGGTTACATATGGTTTGGCATTGACTTACTCCAAGCTGGGCGATTGGGAAGAATATGAGAAGTATCTGATTATGGCGGCAATCTCCGACCAAGTATGTCCTCTTAAAGAGAACCTGGCATTGCAGGAATTGGCATTGTATATATTTAAAAACAATAGCGAAGAGGCGGAACGCGCCAACCGTTACCTGAATTATTCGATGGAAGACGCTCTATTCTATAACAACCGTCTCCGCATGCTCGAAATAGCAAGAAAATTTCCTGCTATCGTTCTTTCTTATCAAGAACAAAACCGACTGAAGAGCCAACGGTTGCAGTGGTCGCTGGTATGCATCAGCTTATTATCGATAGGGCTGATAGTATCCTTAGTCTACATTTACAGCCAGATGAGACAATTGCATAAGCGCAGAAAGGTACTGGCGGAAATGAACCGGGAATTACAGCACCTCAATCAGGCATTGGTTGACACTAACCACACGCGCGAAGAATACGTAAGCCTATTTATGGATTTATGTGCCGCCTACATCGACAAACTGAACAAATATCAGGATTTAGTAAAACGCAAAGTAAAAGCCAAGCAAACGGACGACTTACTGAAACTGGTGAACGCCACCCGCCTCACCGATACCGACGCCAAGGAGTTCTTCATGAACTTCGACACGGCTTTCCTCAATTTATATCCTCACTTCATAGAGTCCTTCAACGCCCTGCTGCGCGAAGGCGAAGAGATTATCCCCAAAAAGGGAGAAATTCTGACTACCGAACTTCGCATCTTTGCCTTGATACGTATGGGAATAAAAGACAGTTCGCGGATAGCAACTCTCCTGTTCTACTCTCCGCAGACCATTTATAACCACCGAAGTGCAGTAAAAAACCGGGCCAAATCGAGGGAAAGTTTCGAGAAGCAAGTGGAAGAACTTTGCACTTTACTATAAAAAAAAGGAAGAATTCTCTTGACTCATACCTTAGGGCAGGACTTATCTTTGCAGCATAAACCATTGCGCAAAAGTTTATGAAAAGTAAAATGAAGTTTAAAATCGGAGAATTTTCCAAGCTCTGCCAAGTGACGGTGAAAACGCTCAGGCACTACGAAGAAAGAGGGTTACTCCAGCCTTTCGAAGTTGATGAATGGACGGGATACCGTTATTACGACATCAGCCAGTTGAGGCAGATGAACAAGATTGTTTACCTCAAGCAACTGGGATTCAGTCTTGACGAAATTGCCGGACTATTTGAAGCAGGCAAGGAATACCCTGATGCCGAGACAATAAGCAAAAAAGCCGAATTTTGCCAAATCGAGATAAAACGATTGACGAAGCGGCAATCGGAACTTGTCCGACTTGGAAAGATGCTCCAACAACCAGAAAACAAAATGGAAAAAGTATTTAAAAAGACATTACCCGGCAGAGTATTTGCCACGCACCGACGTATAATCAATTCTTATCAGGATTTATTCAACTTGTGCCCCAATATCATAGGCCCTGAAATGCATCGCCTGGGATGCCAATGTCCCGAACCGCAATACGGATTCACCGTAGAGTACAACGAAGAATATGGTGAGAACATAGACATAGAATATTTTGAAGCCGTAGCCGAGAAAGGTACGGACTCCGAACTCATCAAATTCAAGGAGCTTCCCGAAGTCCCCCTCGCACTCTGCATTAACCATTACGGCCCTTATGAGAATATGCGCCACACCTTTGCCGAGCTATACACTTATGCCGAAGCAAACGGTTACGAAGCCATCGAACGTCCCCGCTTCTCTCAAATAGACGGCATATGGAATAAAGAATCGGAAGACGAGTGGTTAACAGAAATACAATTGCCCGTGAAGGGATAATACAGAAAAGCGGTAGAGTCACAACTTTGATAAGTTTATCAGAGTTGTGACACGTCCGCTTTATCTTTATTTCAGTTTATCCTTCAACACCTCCGGCAATTCGGGCATTGCACCGCTCTGTGTACAGACGTAGGCAGACACCTCTACCGCCAATTTGTGGGCTTCGGGCACGGATTTTCCACTTAATATAGCAGCAGTAAACGCAGCGGTAAACGAATCACCCGCCCCTACCGTATCGGCTACCGGAACCCGTGGAGTCTCCTGGAAAGATACCACTCCCGGAGTAAACACATAACTTCCGTTGGTGCCACAAGTCAGGATGAGCATCTTCAAATTATATTTGGCAAGAAGAATCCAGCATTTGTCTTGCAAGTCAATGCCCGGATAACCGAATATACGGCTGATGGTCACCAATTCCTCATCATTGATCTTTAAGATATTGCAGCGACGCATAGATTCGCAAAGTATCTCTTTCGTATAGAATCCTTGGCGGAGGTTGATATCGAATATCTTCAGTTGCCCCTCCACATCGGGCATGGTGTCGAGAAAACGATTGATAGTAGCGCGGCTCACCTCGTTGCGCTGCGCCAAAGAGCCAAAGCAAACGGCACGGGTATTCAATGCCAAACGTTTCAGCTCGTCGGTGAACGGGATATTATCCCATGCCACACCTTCCTTTATTTCATAGCAAGGCACGCCCACCGCATCGAGAGTAACCTGCACGGTTCCGGTAGGATAAGGTACACGTTCTATCCGGGTACGTAATCCTTTTTGTCCGAAGACCTCCAGTATTTCATCTCCATCGGCATCATTGCCTACGGCACTGACTACACAGCTGTCGAAGCCGAACTGCGATACGTGATAGGCAAAGTTTGCCGGAGCACCACCTATCTTCTTTCCTTCGGGAAGGCAATCCCAAAGTGCCTCACCCATTCCTACGATAACATTATTCATGGTAAATATAATTTAAGTTCAATTAGCTATTTATTCTTTCTTCAAGAGTGAGGATGAAAGGGTAGTAAACCGAGCCATACTCAGTCGTATATTGAGACTACCTCAGTCGTATACTTAGGGTATCTCAGTCGTATAGTGAGATACCCCCCTCTCAGGATCTATTGTAGAGGCGTTTTACGAAAAACTATTTTTTCATCCTCAGCATATAGAAAAATAAGTACAACACGCCGACCGTCATCACTGCCACAGCCCCGCTTTGCCCCATGGCATCACTGGCCAATCCCATAGCAATGGGGAAAACCGTACCACCGAACAACCCCTTAATCATCAGACCGGAAACTTCGTTCTTCTTCTGAGGCATCGCCAACAATGCCTGCGAGAAGATAACGGGGAAAATATTAGAATTACCAAAACCTATCAGGGCAATACAAACATAAATCATCGTCTTGTCCTGAAAGATGAATAATCCCGCCATGGCCGCCAACATGCACAACACGCTGATACCGAAGAAGGTTCGTGAAGAAATCTTCTGTAGAATAAACGAACCGAGCAGGCAACCCGCCGTACGGAAGATGAAATAAAGGCTGGTGGCAAAAGCCGCATCGTCCAGCGTCATGCCCAGGCGCTCCATCAATATTTTCGGAGCAGTGGTGTTGGTACCTACGTCGATCCCCACATGGCACATGATTCCGATGAAAGAAAGCAAGATAAACGGTTTGCCCAGAAGTGCCAGACATTGGGTAAAGGTAGACGGTTTGCCCTCTTCCTTCTCTTCGATAATCGAAGTGGCATTAAGCAGCAGGATAGCAACCACCGAAATCACCATATAAATAGGGAACAGTACCCGCCAACCCATATCGAAAGAAGGGATGACTTGCGTAGCACCCCACATGGCGATGTAGGGAGCCAAGAAAGAAGCGATGGCCTTTACAAACTGTCCGAAGGTGAGGCTGCTTGCCAATTTCTCGCCACTTACGATATTAGAGAGCAACGGGTTCAAGGACGTTTGCATCAAAGCATTACCAATGCCTAATAAAGAAAAAGAAAGCAACATCAATGCATAGCTGTCGCCAAATATAGGCAGAAGCAAGGAAGCGAAGGTCACCACCAAGCTGAGGAGCACTGTTTTCTTCCTTCCGATGCGGTTCATCAGCATCCCGGTGGGCACGGAGAAGATGAGGAACCAAAAGAAAACGAGCGAAGGGAATATATTGGCCTGGGCATCGGATAAGCCGAGATCGGCTTTCACATAGTTGGAGGCAATGCCTACGAGGTCGACAAAACCCATGGCGAAGAAACAAAGCATCACGGGCAGGAGCTTCGTTAGATAGGAGGTATTTGATTGTTTCATATAAAATAAATTATTATTTATTACAGTCCCAGTTTATAAATCTTACAAGTATCCACCTTATAGTTGCCCTCTTTAGCATAAAAGCTCATGCTATTATAGGGTTCATTAGGAAATACAAGATTTGTCATGGCAAGTTTGCCACCATCTAAAAAGATTTCGATAGAACATTTATCCACGAAGATATTCATCGTATGAGCAGAAGCCTTTGCAACCGGTCCCCAAGTAGCCAATGCAAAATCATTAATATAATTAATAGACATTTTTACTCGCTGATCGTGCATTTCAATGGCATGAGGCTTACTGTTACGTCCAAAATCGACAATACCACTCTTGGTACGATCCATCACAAGTTTGCCTTCCGACTGATTAAAATAAATATCTACCACCTCACCTTTTTGGTTAAGAAGCTTAAATCCCATTATATCTGCTGTACCACTTACAAATTTCATTTCTATTTCATAAGCTCCTTCATTATTCTTTAACAACGCATCCACATGTTTCTCCTTCTCAACCATAAATGCAGGAATCTCCTTCATTTCTTTACGCAGATTACATACTTCTTCTACTGGAGCAACTGATACATACAATTCATTATCTTGTTTATATAGCTCCAGTTCACGAGGCAAAGCATTGGCACTACGGTATTGCTTTGTAGGAACAATATTAGCATATTGCCAATTACTCATCCAAGGCACTGCGATAACTCTGTCACCAGTATTGGAAAAACAAACTGTAGCATAATGATCTTTACCCCAATCGAGCCACTTCACAGTCTCCTTGGGACTATCACAGATAAAATTTGTTCCATCAAAATCACCTACAAAATATTGTGTTGCACTTCCCCCAAAATAGCATCCGGGATTCACATTAACAATCATAACCCATTTCATTTGATCCTTATTACCATTTACCGGCAATTGCACCATATCAGGACATTCAAACTGACACGGCTGTACCCCATATCCTTCTCCCCAAGCACTAAGATATGTCCAGTCCTTCAAATTATGTGAATTATAAAAACGCATTTCCTTGTCTGCAGAGACAATCATAATCCATTTCTTCTCAGGAGCATACCAAAAGACTTTAGGATCCCTAAAGTCTTTCAATCCATCAAAAGGAGTCAGAATAGGATTGTTTTCATACTTAGTATATGTATATCCATTGTCTTTACTATAAGCCATGCACTGAATCTGACCGTTTTTTTCACTAGCAGAAGTATAGAAAGCAACAATTGTTCCTGCACCATAACCAGCTGTATTTTCTATGTCTACAACAGAACTACCAGAAAAAATATGTCCCAAAGAATCACGAGCTATCACAGGTGATCTATGTTCCCAATGCATCAAATCTTTACTGACTGAGTGCCCCCAATGCATATTTCCCCAAACCGAACCATAAGGATTATATTGGTAATAAAGATGATACTCACCATCTTTGTAAACCAAGCCATTAGCATCATTCATCCAACCATACAAAGGAGTGTGATGATAAATAGGACGAAAGTTTTCACGGTTAACTGTATTGAAAGTATCAGCTAGCTCTATAGTTTTCCAAGCCTTAGCATCTTTATCAAGCCCCTTCACATGAATTTTGATGGACCGTCCCAACCCGTTATTACCTTGTCGATAATTATCCAAATCAAGAGGAACATAATAATCTATACTACTAACTGCCATCCTTACATCCAAAGTTTGCATAATATAGTTTCCACTTTCATCCTCGATTTGTAAAAGCGACTCATTGGCAGACTCTTGAATTGGAAGAAGCAATATTTTTTGCGACCCTTCTACATAGATGACACTTTGCAAATCATCTATATGCTCTATCTGCATCTGAGAATGAGATGCTTGTTTACAATTTAATAAAAGGAGTAAACCACACAAACTTACGGATAATGGTATACTCCATTTTGCATTTGTTCCCCACTGCGTTAATAAATGTCTCATAGCTATTATATTTAATTAGGTTTGCAAAGAAACAACAAAAAACAGAGGTTCGATACAATTAATGTTGCAACTACTATAACAAATGTTACCTCAACACTCGTTTCTAGTATTGAGGTAACATAATTCATACCTTTTGAAACATATTTGACAAGCATTGTATTTTCTTAGCGCTATATTTGCCGTTACTATAAAATAATATATATCTTAAGTTAAACCAAAATTATTAAGACCATGAAAACATGTAAAGCAAAAAGATTGTATGGAATAGCTGTAATGCTTCTTTCCATAATGTTTATTAATCCTATTTATGCACAAAACGGTCCCAAAGGAGTACTAAAAGTTGGAGCTTCAAAAGTTGACATTACACCTAATCAAAATGAACTACCTCCAAATTCTTTTGGAATCCTCGATCATATCCATAGTCGAGCGATTGTAATAGATAACAATCATACAAAAACTGCATTGGTTACAGCAGATGTGGGGGGAATCGGTGATGCCCAATGGAAAGCAATTACAGAACGAGTTGAGAAAGAAATAGGAATACCTCAAACTAATATCATGATTACAGCATCACATACACATAGTGGAGCACGTTTAAAACCAGAAGTGTTGAATGAAAAAATTTTCACCTCTATTAAAGAAGCGGCAGCTAAACTACAACCGGCTAAAATGGGGTATGGAAGCGGGGTTTCATATATTAACATCAATCGTAATATTTTCGACCAAGAACGTCATGGTTGGTGGGAAGGTCCTAATTATGAAGGAGTATCAGATAAAACCGTTGCAGTCATCTGTTTCAAAACAATAGATGACAAGCCTATTGCAGTATATTATAACTATGCAATGCATGGCGTTGCAGCAGGGCAATTAGATATGATTAGCGGCGATGTACCGGGAACCACTTCCAAATACATTGAAGATACTTTTGACAATGAGGTAGTAGCAGTATGGTCAACCGGAGCCAGTGGTGACCAAAACCCCATTTACTTCAACCAAACTTATGAACTACGTGATATCCGCATTAAAGAGTATGCTAAAAGAGGTGAAGATATCTCAAATGCAATGCCTCCGGGAGGTACAGGATTAGATCGGAAGAATCCTCAAGTAGCCAAACTTATGCAACAACAAAAAGATATTATTCTATCTATGGGACAGATGCTAGGGGAAGAAGTTCAGTGTGTTATGCGTAATATTAAACGTTATGAAACCATTATTCCAATTAATACAGGAAGCAAGATTGTGACATGTCCAGGACGCAACAGATTGAACAAAGGAAGAGCCGGTTACGAAGGAAAATATGAAGATGCAGATCCTATTGAACTTCGACTTAGTTTGATTATGTTGGATAATATACCTATTACATCTGTTAATGCAGAAATCTTTAACTATATAGCAATCAGATTAAAAAAAGAATCACCATACACACGCACAATGATGGCAACAATTACAAATGGAACAGCACGTTCTGGATATATTCCCAATGACGCTGCTTACGGTTTTCAAACATTTGAAGTTCTCTCTTCAAGATTAAAACCAGGATATGCAGAAAATGCTATTGTAAATGGCATACTTGATTTAATTAATGAAGCTACTCACTAAAAAAGGCAGGCTATCCTTTTTTAAGGATAGCCTCCCATTATAAACATTTGATTAACTTTAAGAATGTAATTATGAAAACACATAAAAGATTTACTAGATATTTCATATGGATGTCACTTATATTCATGCTTTATCCTAATTTTTTAATGGCTCAGCAAATAAATGTGACTGGAACAGTTATCGGTACTGATAATGAACCTATTATAGGTGTCAGTATATCAGTTAAAGGTAGTACACAAGGAGTTATCACCGATCTTAATGGAAATTATTCAATCAATACCAACAGTAATGCAACTCTTGTCTTTTCCTACGTGGGGTGTATCACTCAAGAAACAGCTATTTCCGGTAGAAACAAAATAAATGTAACTCTTATTGAAGACAATAAAGCATTAGATGAAGTAGTAGTAATTGGCTATGCAGTTGGTAACAAAAGATCCGTATCAGGAGCAGTGGACCGAGTTACTACAAAGGACATGAATGTAGGCTACATTGCTACTCCTATTGATGCTATTAGAGGCAAAGTCCCCGGTATGGTTATTTCTCAAGATGGTGGTAATGTCAATGCAGAACCAACAGTACGTATCCGAGGTACCTCTTCTTTATCTGGAGGCAATGACCCATTAGTAATCATAGATGGAGTTTTCGGCTCGCTTGAAATGTTAAACACAATCGCAGCACAAGATATTGAAGAAGTTACAGTCTTAAAAGATGCCTCAGAAACAGCACAATACGGTTCACGTGGTGCGGCCGGCGTAATTGTTGTAACTACAGCTAAAGGGAAAGAGGGCGTTTCCAATATTACATACAATGGACAGTTCGGCATTAGTCAGGCATATAAACAGCTGGAAATGTTATCTCCAGATGAATGGAGACATGTCAACAAAACATTATTCTCTGGAGTAGGAAAAGATCTGGGAGCAAGCACTAATTGGATGGATTGGATACAAAATTCTATATATACTCAAAATAACCATACAATCTCTCTGACTCAAGCGACCAAAAAAGGAAGCATGCGAGCTACATTTGGCATAAATGATAGAACAGGATCAGTACGTAATACAGGTAATACCACATATTACGGACGCTTTAATTCAAACTTACACGGATTAAAGAATAAATTAAATATTGAGTTTAATTTATCCGCTACTTATCGAGAATCAAAACCAGGATCCAATGTATGGTCAAGTGCCGCTGTTTATAACCCGACTTATCCATCTGCAAGAAACCCGGAAACAGGTATATGGGATATTGACAATAATGTTTCATCAATGGTTGTACACCCGGGAGAAATGATGGAATATGATTTAAAAAATGAAAGCGCACGCATAAATGCCAGCGCAAGGGCAACATACAAAATAATAAATGGATTATCAGTAAGTGCGTTTGGTTCATTCATGTATGTAAATGCAAACAATAAAGCATATTATCCCAATGACGTATATGCTTATAGGGGTAATCGCGGACGTGCCCAAGTTAGTAATCAAAATGGAAAAGATTGGATGGGAAATATACAATTGAACTATTCTAAAGAATTTAAGAAGCATGCTATTAATGCTTTGGCTTTAATAGAGGGACAATCTTATTATACTTTCAATAGTTCCGTATACACAGAAGGGTTCGATACTAACTATTTTAAATACAACAATCTCGCAGCCGGCTCTCTATTAAGTTATGGCAATGCATCATCCGGAGCTCAAAAGAATACTCTTTTATCTTATATGGGTCGCTTCAATTATATGTTTGATAGCAAATATGTGATAACAGTAAATGCACGTACGGACGGCTCTTCCAAACTTGGAGCTAACCATAAATGGGGTTTCTTTCCTTCAGCATCCGCTGCTTGGATTATCAGTAATGAAGGATTCATGAAAAAACAAAAGCTGTTTTCTACATTAAAACTACGTGCAGGTTATGGTGTTACCGGTAACCAAGATGCAATTTCACCACTTAACTCTTTACAAGTTTTATCTCCAAACGGAATTTCATCATACAATAATCAGTCAGTAGTAACTTATGCGATTGCCTCTAATGCCAATCCTGATTTAAAATGGGAAACAAAATATACTTTTGATGTCGGATTAGATTTCACAATGCTCAACGGTCGTTTACGAGGAACAATGGACTATTTCCATTCGACCACAAAAGATCTACTTTACACATATAATGTTTCTGTTCCGCCATTTACATATCCTACCCTACTTGCTAATATGGGTAAAATGATTAATACGGGATTTGAATTCTCCGTATCAGGGGAAGTTATTAAAAATAAAAATTGGGGACTCAACTTATCAGGTAATGTATCATTCCTAAAAAATAAGTTAGAATCGCTTTCGGGCACATATAACGGTGAGAATTTGACTACCACCGACTGGGTAGTAGTATCAAGCGCCGGAGGCTCAGGGCTTACAGCAAATACAGCCGTCACTTATATGGCAGAAGGATATCCTGTTGGTATTTTCCGCTTACCTGTACATGATGGATTCAATCAAGCATCAGATGGAAAAAAGACATACAAATTTAAAGATTTGGATGGAGACGGATCAATTGACCACTCAGATTCAGGAGACAGAGAGGTTCTTGGTCAAGTTGTGCCTAAAGTCAATATGAATCTCAACGCACAACTAAGATACAAACAATTTGATTTATCGGTCCAATTCAATGGTGCATTTGGACATAAAATTTACAACTCAACACATCTTAATTATAATAATCTAAATTTATTCCCTTCATATAATGTTCTTAAAACAGCACCTGATTTAGGTATCTACGACATCGTACATACTTCATATTGGCTCGAAAAAGGAGATTATGTAAACATTGAATATATAACATTAGGATATAATATTCCGACCAAAATATTCAAAGTGTTTTCAAACGCGCGCATTGCAGTATCTTGCAATAATGTAGCTACCATTACCGGCTATTCCGGCTTGACTCCAATGATTAACTCAGCTAGTTTTCAAGGCGGAGTTGATTCCCGTAATATTTATCCTATAAACAGAACATATACAATTCAGTTAGTTCTTAGTTTCTAAACAAAAAAGTAGAAATACCATGAAAAAGACAATAGTAAGTTTAATAGCTATAGCAACACTTTCACTAAGCAGTTGCTCCGATTTTCTTAATGAAGTTGCCTATGACAAATTCCAAAAGGAAGATGCATTGAGTAATCCGACATTAGTATATATCAATTCTGTTGCTGCCATATACTCAGGAATGGGACTACAAGGAGCCTGTTTCGAGTTTCGTACATTTCCTTATTCCTTTTTATCTGAATTCACCTCTGATTTAGCAATGTTACCTGGACGTCAAGGAGACTGGGTAGACGGTGGTTTTCATCAAAATGCATTTTTACATAGTTGGTCGCCTTCTTATGCAGCCTTTTTAGCTACATGGAATAACATATATAAACAGATAAGTCTATGTAATTCTGCCTATGAAGATTTACAAGAGATGATAGACCAAGGCGGTGAAGACTACCTAAAGGATTATCAATATGAAATCAGAGCTTGTAGAGCATTCTACTATTATCATGCAATAAATCTTTTTGGAAGAGTACCCATTATAACCTCATCAGAAACGAAAGTGTCAGATGTAAGCCAACCGAGTCGTACTCAAGTCTATGAATTTTTACGTGATGAATTAGCCGAAATTATCCCCCATCTTCCCGAAGCAAAATCCGCAGACTCAAATAGCCAATACTACGGACGATTTACAAAAGCTGTCGGTTATATGATGATGGTAAAATTAGCGATCAATGCACCAGTCTTCTCTAAAGAGAACTGGAATGACGGCACTTTTACCGGAGGAATAGCCGCCGTCGAAGCTTACATTACAAATACGGGAAAGAGTATGACAATTACCCTTGAAGGTACTACACGTAATGCATGGGAAACAGTAATATATTGCCAAGAAAGAATTGCAGAGTTAGGGTATACTTTAGCCGATAATTTCAAAGCAAATTTCTTGGTTGGCAACGAAGGCTCCATTGAAAACATCTTCACTCGTCCCAATGACACAGACACCTATCGCCTCAGTCAAAATTTGCATTGGTACTCATTGCATTATGCACATTCCGCTGCCTTGGGGTATAACGGAGGAAATGGTCCTATTGCCACCCTAAAAGCTGTTAAGATATTTGGTGCAACTTATAACGAAGCTACTGAAACAGCCGATTATTCAGCAACCGATCCACGCTGGGACATGAGTTTTTTCTACGGAGACGTATATGTTGATGGAAAAAGAATTGCTTCACAAGTTTCCGAGTCATACAACCCTTATGGAAGTTACCTACCATTCCAAGCTAGAATTGATTATGATGTAACTTCATATTCTGATCCTAAAGGACTTTATATTGTAAAATGGGCGGGAGCTAGAGTAAAAAAGCTAGAATTAGATAAAACCGATAAAAATACGATGTGGGCTCATTATACAAATGCAGATTTTGTTGTATACCGCTATGCGGATGCACTGCTGCTTGCCGCTGAAGCACAATATCGTTTAGGGAATACACCTAAAGCTCTTTCACTAATAAATGAGGTTCGGAATCGAGTAAATGCCAAGCCAAGAGAAACGCTTACACTTCAGGATATACTTGATGAGCGCGCGCTTGAACTTATGTGGGAACCAGTTCGACGAGAGGATCAAATCCGGTTCGGTACATATACTGAAGCTACAGAAGACAAGTATCCTAATGTGCCACATGCCAATTCCGCTGGAGATTGGATATATGATGCAAAAGGATACACAACGGTATTCCCAATTCCTATCAATGTACTAAACTTAAATAAGAATCTCACCCAGAACCCAGGATATCAATAATACCCCAATTCTATAGAAGAAGATCTTTCATAAAAAGATTAAAGTCGTATCAAAATTATTTGGTACGACTTTTTTCACATATTTAAAAAATCAAAAAAGAAACTCAAACTGAGCCGCACACTCATATCCCTCTTCGTACAAGTCAGTCAGCTTCTTTATGTCCCGCTCTATGCGGTCTACCACTACCGGCTTCTGAGGGCGGATTACGGTTATTTCTCCCGCATCCTCCATACGCTCCACCAATTCGAGCTGTTCGTTATAAGCACGGCAACGACGGCTCAGCGCTTCACGTACTTTGGGGTATTTTCTATATAAGAAGGAAGGTATCTTAATGTCTTTTGCCTCTTTCCGATAACCACGATTACGAGTCAAGACCACTACATTATTAGTATATCCATCTTCACATGCATGCATTAGCGGAATACTATCCACAATACCACCATCGAGCATAGGAACTTCGTCTACATAAGCAATAGGGCACACGAAAGGCAAACTACTCGATGCACGGGCTATATCAATAACGCGATCTTTATTCTGTTTTTCTTCAAAATAGTTAGCTTCACCTGTCAGACAATTAGTAGTTACCATGACATAACGCTCGGGACAACGAAAATAAGCTTCGTAATCATACGGCAATATATGCTCGGGAAACTCCTGGAACAAAAGGTCGAAATCTATAATATTGCGCTTTTTCAATAAGAACTTAAAACCGATATAGTTATACTGCTCCAACAAGTCGATGTTGCTATACTTGGCACGACCACGCTGACCGGACATGTACGAGAGTCCATTACATGCACCCGCACTTACACCAATGGCGTATGGGAAACGAATTCCCCTATCCATAAAGCTATCAAGCACACCACAAGTGAAGACACCACGCATACCTCCACCCTCAAGAACCAGACCCGTATAATCATTCAAACGTATTAATTTCTTCATAAGTGTCAGAATTAACGCCTCAAAGATAGCTTTTGTTTACGAAATTCTATCTATATTTGCGGTTACAACTATAAATTAATAACACTTTTATCATGATGAAAAATTTAATTCTTATTGCAGCTCTTGGCTTGTTAAGCCTCAACGCC
>JAEXAJ010000091.1 GCA_023458215.1 Bacteroidota bacterium | reverse complement strand
ATAGAAAGATGACAAAAGTTGGTTTATTATCAGATACGCATGCTTATTGGGACGAGAAGTACCTGCAATATTTCGAATCGTGCGATGAAATATGGCATGCCGGTGATATCGGTTCATTGGAAGTGGCACAAAAGCTGGCGGCTTTCCGTCCGTTTCGTGCGGTATATGGCAATATAGACGGACAAGATATTCGCCAACACTATCCACAAACGTTGCGCTTTACGGTAGAGGGTGCAGAAGTATTGATAAAGCATATCGGTGGCTATCCGGGAAAATATGATCCTTCTATACAAGGCAGTATTTTGGTACATCCGCCCAAGTTGTTTATCAGTGGACATTCCCATATATTAAAGGTGAAATATGATAAGACGCTGGATATGCTTCATATCAATCCGGGAGCAGCGGGCATCTCCGGCTTCCATCAGGTGCGCACAATGGTGCGGTTTGTTGTAGAAGATGGAGCATTCAAAGACCTTGAAGTGATAGAGTTGGCAGGATAAAATAGGTGATCGTTGTAACATCTATCAAAATAATTTATAACAGATAATTTATTCTTCTTATTTTGTCAAGTCTCTTTTTTTTCTGATATTTGCACTTTGAATAGCAACGAGAGCCGTGGGGCGTGGTCCTCCTTCTTATTTTATTCTCTATTTGTAACACGAAAAAAGAACTGAATATGAAAGGAATTATTTTGGCTGGTGGCAGTGCCACTCGTCTCTATCCGTTGTCTAAGGCTATCTCCAAGCAGATAATGCCTGTTTATGACAAACCCATGATTTACTACCCGCTCTCTACTCTGATGTTGGCGGGAATCCGTGAAGTACTTATAATTTCTACCCCTCGTGATTTACCTATGTTCCGTGAATTATTAGGAAACGGTGAAGAACTTGGAATGTCTTTCTCCTATAAAATACAAGAGAATCCTAACGGACTGGCGCAAGCATTCGTACTGGGGGCAGAGTTCCTGGAAGGTGGACCGGGTTGCCTTATCTTAGGTGACAATATGTTTTATGGTCAAGGCTTCTCTGCCATGTTGAAGCGTGCAGCTTCAATAGATAGAGGTGCTTGCATCTTCGGTTACTATGTAAAAGATCCTCGTGCATACGGTGTGGTAGAATTTGACGATAATGGAAAAGCCATTTCTCTCGAAGAAAAACCTGCAAAGCCTAAGAGTAATTACGCTGTTCCCGGTCTCTATTTCTATGACTCTAGCGTAACTGCCAAAGCTGCTGCATTGAAACCCTCCGCCCGAGGCGAATATGAAATAACCGATCTTAACCGCCTCTATTTGGATGAAGGCACCCTGAAAGTAGAACTCTTCGGTCGTGGTTTTGCCTGGCTTGATACAGGTAATTGTGATAGTCTGCTCGAAGCCAGTAACTTTGTAGCTACCATTCAGAACCGTCAAGGTTTCCGTGTAAGTTGCATTGAAGAAATAGCTTGGCGTAAAGGTTGGATTGACATAGACCAACTTTATCATCTTGGCGAACAACTCGGCAAAACCGAGTATGGCAAATATCTGATGGAACTTGCCGACTCACGGAGATAGTTGGATAATTGACAATTGATTATCTGACCATAAACAAATAACTTATAACTCATAACTTATAACTCATATTTCATAACTTATGAAAACTTATCTTGTAACTGGAGCTGCCGGCTTTATCGGCGCCAATTATATAAAGTATATCCTTGCTAAACACGACGATATCAAAGTGGTGGTATTAGACGCTTTGACTTATGCCGGAAACTTAGGAACAATTGCCAAAGACATTGATGAAGAACGTTGTTTCTTTGTGAAAGGTGACATTTGCAGCCGTGAGCTGGCCGATGAACTGTTTGCCAAATATAAATTTGACTATGTAGTGAACTTTGCTGCCGAGAGTCATGTAGACCGTAGTATCGAGAATCCTCAGCTTTTCTTGGTTACGAATATCTTGGGTACCCAGAATCTGCTGGATGCTGCTCGTCGTGCTTGGGTGACTGGCAAAGATGGAAACGGCTATCCTACCTGGCGTGCAGGCGTACGTTATCATCAAGTATCTACCGATGAAGTATACGGCTCATTGGGTGCAGAAGGTTATTTCACCGAACAAACTCCGCTTTGTCCGCATAGCCCGTACAGCGCTTCGAAGACCAGTGCCGATATGGTAGTGATGGCTTATCACGACACCTATAAAATGCCGGTAACCCTTACCCGTTGTTCCAATAACTACGGACCTTACCATTTCCCCGAAAAGTTGATTCCGCTTATTATCAAGAATATCCTCGAAGGAAAGAATCTTCCTGTTTATGGTGACGGAAGCAACGTGCGCGACTGGTTGTATGTAGAAGATCATTGCAAAGCTATCGACCTCGTAGTTCGCAAAGGAACCGAAGGTGAAGTGTACAATGTAGGGGGACATAATGAAAAGACCAATCTTGAGATTGTAAAGCTGACCATCGCTACTATTCGTCGCTTGATGGAAGAACAACCTCAATATCGCCAAGTTCTGAAAAAGCAAATAAAAGGTGCTGACGGGCAGATTTCCATTGATTGGATTAACGAAGACCTGATTACTTTCGTCAAGGACCGTCTAGGTCATGACCAACGTTATGCCATCGATCCTGCCAAGATAACCGAGGCTTTAGGTTGGTATCCTGAAACCAAGTTCGAAGTAGGTATCGTCAAGACTATCGAATGGTATCTGAATAATCAGGACTGGGTAGAAGAAGTAACCAGCGGTGATTACCAGAAGTACTATGAGAAGATGTACGGAAAATAGTGATTAGTGATTTGCTTATCACAAAGCAAGCAAAAACAAATCACTAACCACTAATCACTATAGCACTAATCAAAATTCCCATAAGCAGCATATTGCGCGAAGTCTCGCCCAATATGCTGTTTAATTTTTTACCACTTCGTATCTCGCACATCCGTCTCCAGGTGCGTACGTGGGCAAGAAGATAAAAGAGAGGGAGTAACATCGCCGTCAGATTCCAATTCTTGGCAAACCATAGGCTGAGCAAAGTGGCAGCTATCCCTAATGCCAGGTATAAATATCTTCCGAAAGGTTCTCCGAAACGAACAATCAATGTACGTTTTCCGCTAAGGGCATCTTGCTCACGGTCGCGATAATTGTTTACTACCAATAAGGTGTCGATTACTATTCCACTGATAAGTGATGCTACGATCACATCAGTTGTAATCGTGTATGCTTGCACATAATAAGTTCCGCACACGGGGACGAAGCCGAAGAATATCAGCACCAACAAATCACCCCAACCTTGATAAGAGAGTATAGTTGTGTATAGAAAAGCAAACAGAACGCAGGTTACTCCCAATGCGATTAACTCCCATCCTCCATACGGCAGGTGTCCCCAACATTCGTAGAGCAGGCCACAACCGATGAGGCAGGAGAGGAACACTGTAATACCGATTCCCCATTTCATTGCTTTGGGAGTAATCCAGCCTTGCGCACAGGCACGTTCGGGACCAAGGCGGTCTTCACGGTCGGTTCCTTTCAAATAATCAAATAAATCATTGATAAAATTAGCGGCCATCTGCATGCCACAAGCAAAGAGGAAGCATAGCAAAGCAGGAAGAGCTTTGAACTCTGCGTCGGCAAGGGTCAGGGCAGTACCTATCAGTACAGGTATAATGGCTCCCGTCAGCGTTTTGGGACGGGCGGCGAGAAGCCAGGCTTGGATTGAATTTTGTTTAATCTGTTTCATGTCTGTTTCAGTAATCAAGGCAAAAGTAAGGTTTCTTTTCGACATAATTTGTCTTTAAGAGCCGAATTTTACTTTCTTGCAAGGCTGTTTTGGTGCTATTTGCTTATCTTTGCAGCACGAAAAATTGTGATGGCATGCAAATGGCTATTCGTCTGATTATGATAAAAAAGTTACTATACATATCTGTTTCTTTCCTTGTTGTTGTTTTCTTCTTGTAAGTCGAAACGCAATCTTGTTTCGCCTATACCGCAACTCGCATTGAAGCCGGATAGTACTTTATTGGCCGATACTATCGGTCTGTCTTCCTCCCTTTCTCCGCTTCTTACTTTCGACCAGTCGGACTTGCGTAATATCCGTCATCGTCCGGTGAAACGTCAGCAGACAAAGAAGCCGGAGCAGAAAATAGTAGTAAAACCACCCAAAAAGATTGTACAGCGTGGTATGAAGATCAGTTCGCGCACAATCGACGTCTCGTCCGTCTATAAAGGCGTCGACCGTGTGAAACTGTACGACTTTACCCATCGTGACGTGCCTGCTGCTTTTGAGGGATTCCGTATCGCTTTTGTTTCCGATCTCCACTATCAAAGTCTGTTGAAAGAGAAAGGTTTGAATGACCTTGTTCGTCTGCTCATTGCCCAACGTGCCGATGTACTGTTGATTGGTGGTGATTTCCATGAAGGCTGTCAGTATGTGCCGCCCGTTATGGCTGCTCTTGCCAAAGTAAGAACGCCGATGGGAACGTATGCCGTGCTTGGAAACAATGATTACGAAGCTTGTTATGATGATATTGTGAAGGAGATGAACCGCTATGGTATGCATCTTTTGGAGCATAAAGTCGATACCTTGAAGCGGGATGGTGAAGAAATTCTGATAGCCGGAGTTCGCAATCCTTTTGATTTGGCAAAGAATGGCAAGTCGCCCACGCTCGACTTATCTCCGGATGATTTCGTTATCCTCCTGACGCATACTCCCGATTACGCCGAGGATGTTCCTATTACCAATACCGATCTGGTGCTTGCCGGGCATACGCATGGCGGACAGGTTACGCTTTTCGGGTTGTACGCTCCTATCGTCCCGTCCCATTACGGGCAACGTTTTCTTACAGGGCTGAAGTATAACTCAAAGTACACGCCTATGATTATCACCAACGGTATAGGTACTTCCAATAAGAATATCCGTATGTTTGCACCTGCCGAGGTAGTGGTGATTGTATTGCATCAGTTGAAAGAGTAAGAGCCTAGGTTTATTCCCCTTCTTCTTCTGCCTTTGCCTGCTGTCCGTCTGCTTTGCGCATGGCGGGCGTAATGCTGCTTTCCGGGAAATATAAGTTGAAAGGAATACGGTAACGGGGCTGCTTTTTCAAACGTGCAGTCATCTTGCGGTCTGCTTTGAAACAAACGCGGGTCAGTTTCACTTTGCCGGGAGTTACTTGTTCGGGAGCTTCGAATCCCGGACTTGTTAAGGCTGTTTGAAATGTGCCTAGTCCGGGTATGGTCACCGATTGTCCGTTACTAAGAATGTCTTCAATCGTTTCGCCTAGTTCCGAAAGGACTCCCATGATCATACCTTGCGGGAAATGACTTTGCTTCGATAGTAGCTCCGACAATTTCTGAAGATTAACGCCACCGCGTTCTTGTAACTTTTTCTGCACGGCGTACCACCGTTCTTCTCTATGACCGGACGTTAAGTTCGCTTTCTTTCTTACTAAATAGGGGATAGTCATAATCTTTGTTTTTACTTTAGATGGATATTGTTTATAAGTTGTTCCGTTGGTAATTTTAACATTGGAATTTACTAATTCTTAGTATCTGACACCCGGGTGTTGCAAGTGTTGACACCCGGATGTAAGGCTGTATGATATCCGGGTGTTGATATGTTCAACACCCGGGTGTTGTGTGCTAAGAACTAGTAACAAAGATACTACTAATTGGAAGAAAGTAAAGTATGAAATCGGATAAATCTGTCGTTAGTATAAGTTAATAAGGTGTCGTACTTAGTAATGATTGAGTTGCAATGGAGTATGTCACTCCATAAACAGTGCCAGGTGTCAATGTTCCTTCAAAATTATTGTCTTGTTGCATGAATTCATTGTCGCTGTTAGTAGCTGATAATGAATATTGCAGTTTGGTATTACTGCTTTCGGGCAAGTCGAAATAGGCTGTTTCACCTTCTTGCAAGGTTACTTTACGATTACCTATTTGGGCGGAGAAGGCGTAGTCGATAAACCAATTGTTGAATCCTTCGGGTAGCATAAACTGTACACCAATGTTTGTCATAGGCACTTGGACGGAGAGATAGTTTATCTTTTCTTCTACAATCGTGAAGTTTTGTTCTTTATAGTAGATGGGGGCCCCTAGCTCATCATCTTGCAAGGTGCTTCCATAGTTTGGCGAATATGCTTTAAGTTTGTATTCTCCGGCTTGTAATTCTATTTTTCCGGAGGCTTGGGCTGCTCCTGCTTCGAATGCTATAACAGAAGTTCCATCAGGTTTTATAATCTCGATGGCAAGTTCAGGACTGACGGCACGGGTAGATATGGGAGTGATGGTACTTGCTTCTATTTCAATAGAAGATAGAGACAAGTAGCCTTTACCGGTTTCAGATGAGGGTAGGTTGTCTTCCTGCTGGCAAGAGGCGAGGAGGAAGAGAAGAGGGGTTAATATGTATAGTATAAGTTTCATGGGATTTATTTTGAATAGTTCAACGAAAGATCATCAATTTTCAGCACACTACCCATGTGCACAGTCCAATCTCCAATAGTTGGATAATTGATTGTAGTTCCTTTTACAAAGTCACTTTCAGAAAGTGAGGATTTATTTGATGCCAAGAATTGAACGCATATTGTTGTCGCTTTCTTATCGGCTTTGCTATAGTTAAGGTGAACCGTAGCCTCCGTATATGAGCCATCTTCTACAGAATAGGCTTCAGGTATGTATGTACCAGTTGCAATTTCCTCATCACCATTCTTTAAAGAGACTGCTACTTTGAATGCATCCGAATTGTAGGGTTTGTATTTGTACCAGAAAGACAACGAAGTAGGGCGTGAGGCAAAGGCATGTCCTTGAACTATTCCAGAATTATATGAACCTATAAACAGACTGCCTACCATTGCTCCTCCTACGTAAGTTGCTCCCGTATTGGCATAGCTGTCACCACATCCCGAAAGGTACATTAATGCTGCTTTTGAACCTTGATGAGCATCTTCAGTATAGCTGACGCACGATGCAAAGCAACCTTCATACCATATACCTACAAGATAAGTTCCACCTTGTGCTTTATCATTATTTGTATCCCACCATGATAAGTTTGATGCACCATTGGCATAGGGGTGAAATGTATAATATGTTTTATCCTTAAAAGGCCATCCTCCTGATTTCTTTTTTGTTTCTATATACCAATCTTCCATATCCGAATTAGGTATTTGAGTTGGTTCTTCAAGAGTCACTTCTGCTACATTATTCGAGTTGATACAATTCCGATAACATGCTTTTACCTTATAATTTTTGTTTGTCGGAATGGCATCGAACTTGATTAAATTACTGCATTCTTGCCAAGTACTCCCTCCATCTGCACTATACTGATATACTAAATTCTTTTTTATGTTTTCCGCTTTACCGGTCGAAGCAACTATCTCGTCAATAGTAAACTCTTTCGTCCATACATTTCCTGGCTGTACATCTACTGTAAACTCCGGCTTCACTACTTTAATTTCGTAGTTTTCTCCTTCGCCTTTAGTTCCATCTTCTGTTACATTACTCCATCGGTTGTTGGCTTTTACATTTAGCTTGATGGTATTAATGACCTCTGCTCCTGCATTCGTTTGAAGGTTGGCAATTAGCGTACTCAAATCAAGTGTACCTTTCGTAGAAATTCCATCTAGAACAGGTAATTTCATACCGATACCTTCCAAAACTCCTCGTTCTTCTTCCGTCAATTCCGAGAGTATATACCTCTTATTGTACCCGCTATATTGCGGATCCTTAAAATCAAGTGTAAACTCTATATCTTGTATCGGTGACGAAGCTGTATAACTGAGAACAGCTTCCGAGGGTGCATCTGCAGTTTCAGTATAGTTGAGTATTGTGTTACCACTAAAACCGGTCACTTTAGGTTTGGGCAGCCATTCTAACGGAATAGTTTGCGTCACGGTTACTTTTTCAACTTCCACCTTATCTACTTCGAGAATCGTTCCCGAGGTAGGCTTGGCAGCGGTAAGTGATAACTTGGTATGCGTGCCCGCTGCAAAAGTTTGAGGTAAGTTATCATTCTCTATCACCATTGACACTTCTTTCCCGGTTTCCTTTACGGTGGCATGGAAGGTCAAGGTTACTTTGGAGCCTTCACGAAAATAAGCACTTTTCTTAGTTTCACTGTTGTCAAAGTTGAGGGATGAACTGCCTACTGTTACTTTGACGTTATAGGAATTATATAATTGGGCAAACTTATCCGGATTGCTGAAATGTATGGATAATAATGCATTGGCCACTTTACAGGGTATGTTGACGGAAGTAGTCTGATCTTTCAGTACTTCAGCCTCCGTTATGCCTTCGTAATAGGGAGTATCCCATGCCAGTTCGGGATTGTCACCGCAAAAAGCTACTAGTGTATAATTGCCGGTTGATGCTTGAATGAGACCGGATTTATAAGCACCGTTGTATAGGATGCTGTTCGTTTCCTTTTTAGTTATTCTCAATTGGAACTTGTCTGCAACCGGCTTACCTATTTCTGCGGGAGTGGCACGTGAAGTGATATTCGTTTGTTCGTCTCCCAATGATATAAGAAAACCACTACTTGCCATAGACCATTCTTCGTCACCACGGCAAGCCGTGAGGAAGAGGATAAATGCGAATAGGAAAAAATGGTCAATATATCGTTTCATAAAAATGTGTAGTTTGTTCTTTTAATCGTAAATCAGTTCAAAATTGTCTATCCATAATTTACTGCCTGTACCTCCGGTGAAGTAGTCACCATATTTGCTGGCACTCGCTACTACAACTATATACTTAGGAGTCCGGTTGCTGTAGCGATATTCCAAAGGTAAGTCTACTTGTTGATAAGCAGATACATTGTCTCCTTTTATCAACTCGGCATAAGCTATCACATGAGAGTCACTTTTGTCAAACAATTGCCGCTCGGAAGGACGGGTACGGATTTCGAGAGGCTCGTTCCAGTCGGTCAGAGCTATGTAGATGTGGCAAGAGTCCGGACGTCCTTTCAGATAAGAATAAGCATCTTCGCCCACTTTGTCTATGTTAACTGAGGTGTATTTATAGTTGACACGCAACTTGGAAGGAAAAGAGGTGAAGGGACGACCAAAGCTGAGTACGCCATTCGTGCCAACTGTCTTCAGGTAACTGCCTGTAAAGATATTGCCTGCTGCGAACTTCATCACTAGATATTTTGATTCTAACAAGGCGGCCTGACCTCTTCCATTGCATGTTTCATCGGTAGGTATGGAGTTGCTGTCACTGATGGTGGTTGCTCCCCGGTTTCCCGTATCCCAGAAGGATGTTCCGTTTGCAGTCCATGGATTCCATAGTTTACCCTCTTTATACCAGTTGTCGAAACTGCCGTCAGTTAGCACTGTGGCGGGTGAAGTGCTGAAAGATTGCGCCTCTCCTGCATTACCATTTACACTGACACGATATTGATAAGCTGTGCCGGGTGAAAGCTTGTCCAAAGAGGCTGTATAACTGGTTCCATTGACCTTTATTGCGGAGGATGCCAAAGTTTTCCAGTCGTTTTCATTCGTCTTCTTATATTCTACCGTGGGTTGTTTCCCACTTTGAATACTTCCCGAAAGTGTTGCACGAGTGGTCATCGGGAAGACATTGGACGAAGAAGAAGTTTCTTCATCTTTCTGATATACATAGACAGTCCATTTGTAGCTGACTTCTTCCCAAGCTCTTGATACAAAGAAGATGCTGGGCTTTGAGAAGTCAAAGGTTTCGGAAGCGGTAGGATCGGGCACAACACTGCCACGCACACCGCCTAAATTGAAAGAAGAAACTTTAATCTTATCTAATGGTTGGCTTTTTGAAACATAGATAATTACATTTCTGTTGACATCGTCTATGATCGTTTTGCCTATTTGATTCTCTACTGCAATGTCACGCTTGATAATTTGTTGTATTAATACTTTCCATTGATAATCCTGATAAGTTCTTAATGTCACGATTACAGGATCGGAAAAGTTAACGCGTGTATCAGAAGATACCGGTATGTTCTCCAATGATTCGAATCCTGTTTTAGGAAATTTGGAGTAGTTATTACAAATTGCAGAATCAAGAACTAGCGAAGCCTCGTTGCTCACCGTCAACTTTTTGATACGGAGCTTCGTCAGATCAACCGAATCATCGACGTATAAAGTTATGATGCGGCTGTTCTTGTTGATGGTGGTTTGAGTACTGCTATTCCCATCAGCGTCGCATTGACCTTCTACTTCTAACGTCAATATGCTGCCGTCTACAATTGGATAAGGTATATCATTCTCTATTGCACAAGCAGCAAAAGTCAATAGACCCAGCAAACAGTATATTATTTTCTTTATTGTCATATCATTTACTAATTTGAGACTATTTACAACTTGTCATTTATAGGTAGAATGTCATTCCGATATTGATAGAGAAGAGGTTAATCTTGAAATTGCCTGAAGAAGTTCTTCTTTTACCGGATTCTATTTGGTTTGTTTTCTGATTCTGCCATTTAAAATTGTAACCCATAACCCCAACAGATACTTCTACTGCCGACCAGTCGGTAACAAAGGCTGTCATACCCGGAGCAATGCCTAATTGTAAATTATGTGCTCGTTCAAAGGTTCCATCATATTCCGTACCCGATCCGGTAGAGTTTTTCCCTTCACTGTAACCGTAAGTCAATCTCACTTCATTGAAAAGACCGAATATCTTGCTTTTGCCGATAGGCGTATAGGTACGCAGGAAGCCCGATACCTCATATTTATGCTCTAAATAATAGAGGTTTTTTAGGTTGATATTGAAATCTTCGCCAAGGTTCAATTCGAAGTTTTCCATATCAAGATAGGTGCGGTTATAGGCAAAGCGCATACCAGCCGATACATTATCTTTAAAGAAATAGCCCACGTACGGACTGACATTAAAGGTATACCCCAGACCTTGTACGTCTTTTAATACCAGGAAGTTCAAGTTGTCTTCGTCGTGTTCGGAATAAGATACTGTTCCTCCTGCCATCCATTGTCCTTTGGGGATGAATACCGATTTCATGATCTCCCGGTCTATGCGTTTAGGACGTTGTGCATTGGCAGAATTAATTCCTGCGAGTAACAGTAGTAAAGACAATACTATTTTAATCTTCATAAATAAAAATGTGTATACCCGGAAGAGGATTCGTTGGGGAAGGAATGCTCTTCCAGGTTTTAGTTATAATTGTGCTCTATTGTTTAAGAATAGGGTTGTTGCCATAGATTAATTCTAAATCATCAACATACATCAAACTACTTGTGCTGCCGGTAAAGTAATCACCATATCTGCTTGAAGAACATACAATGATGATATGTGTAGGTTTAGTCGTCAGATTTCTATATTTCAGATCTATATTGATTTCTTTCCACTGTCCGTTGGTTGAACCACTTTCTGATAAAGGTAGTTCACCGTAGGCTATGATACTCTCGTCATTCTCAAAATCAATGAAGGTACTTGTGTCAGTATTGTTCACTAAATAGGTTTTTGTTGTTAATGCGATGTATACAGAGCATAAGTCTATAGTTTCATCTTTTTTAATATCCAAACTTGCAGGCGTATTGCTGCCAACATAATTTATTATTCCGGCAGAGTATTGGAACCAACCATGAAGTCGGGTTGGACGAGAGGTGAATGGCTGGCCAAAGTTAATCTTGGCTCCATTAGTTCCTACCAAACCATCAAACTTACCGGTATATAAACTTGCTGCTGCAAATTTGCCTATTCCCAGCGCTGATGCATATTGCGATTTTAATTCTGCGGATTTACCTCCGGCTGTATGTATAATGGTGCTATTACCTTGAGTAGGATTCACATTTACCATTGATGCTATACCAGTAGTTGTTCCCGGATTGCTTGAATCCCAAAAGAATATCCCTTTGTTATAGTCATTTTCGGATATAGCATAGATGGTTTTCCCTGTTTTAAACCAATTGTCCATGTTGCCATTGTATAAGGCAACTACATCTTCAGTCGTAAACGACATAACGTCACTTGCAAATTCATCGCTACCATTCCTATAAACCATACGATAATCATAGGTAGTGTTTGCTTTTAAACTTGTCAGAGTTGCTCTATAAGCTTTTCCGTCTTGTGTAGCAGTTGCAGCAGTCCAAGTATTAGTTGTTGCTAATTTGTACTCGAACAACATCTTTGTTGGATCTAGCTCTTTTTGTGCAGAGGCTATTTCTCCTTCTATAAATGCAAAAGTACTCCAAGCATTTGCGGCTTTAACTGCTAACTTGGTGGTAGCTTGGGTTGAAACATTGAAAGTAAACGTATAGACTGTTTGTGTTTCATCTACACTTACATTAACATTTCCCATAGAACCCGAATCTGCAACTTTATAATTTAAAATATAGTGATCGCGAGCTTTTACATTTTTGATGTCATTGGTCTGGCTGAATTGTTTTCCTGACTTGTTGATTACTGATATTGTAGTTGACAAATTTCCTACAGGGAAGTAAGCCGATTTGTAAAAGGTTCCCATCTTGAAATCTAATGCGTCAACATTAGCTAGTTTAGAGGCAACTGTTGCTTTTGCCGATTGAAAAGCATCTACAAATGATTGATCGAAATTAACCGTCACCTTTACATTGGCCAATGTACAGATGATATTTGCTGTTTTTTCCTTACCACTCTCGATAGTTATTTGTTCACTACCAGCATAATATGGAATATCAAAACCTGACTCCGAACCATCGAAACCATTGGATGATGCCTTTATGGTATATGTTCCGGGTTTTAACCGGAATTGTTTATCCGACCATGTTTCCCAGTCATCCGTTTCGTTAACTACAGTATTTGTAGCATCTATAATTTGTACTGCTATTTGTTTGGGATTATAGTCAGCCACAACTTTGGTTTGCGGATTAACAAATATATTTGTTCCTATCTCTAAGCGCAAATACCCTGTTTTACTCTCCATGTACTCATCTTGACAAGAAGATACGAATAGAGAGGCCAGAAGTATGGTTAAAATAAAATATATCTTTTTCATATTCTTAATCTGTTATACCTACTTTAAACGTTCCGGTTGTTGTTTCTCCGTTTCTATCAGTTATGGTGATATTAAACTGATGAGTTTTTCCTGCATCTGTAGCACCAGTCGCATTGAGGAAAGTGAAAAATACTCCTATCGGGAAGGTGTACTCAGTATCGCCTTTAGTCGGTCCATTTGGCAGTTCAACGTTACTTAGTAGATTATTGAAATCAGAATTCTCTACCAAGTTAACTCCTCCTTCTTTAAAACTCTGACCATCCATTTTTAGTTCGGTTAAGATTTCATCAAACTCTGTGTTTCCGGCAACAATTGTTACTATAATGTTCTCTAATCCGGCTGAAGCAGATATGATGGCGTCTGCACTTGTAGGAATACTTGATTCATTGGATAAAGAGTAGTTAACGTCTTTTGGAAGTTTCAGTGTCGGTCCATTTCCCGGATTCTCTCCCGGATTGTCACCACCACTTTCTTCTTCTCCACCGCCAGGTTCTTCTTCTCCTCCTACCGGAATCTCTACCGATTCACTTTCATTTTCAAAGGTAATGAATGTCTTGATAGTGATTCCTGATACACTACCGGTTGATGATGATACAGTGCCCATATTGATATCTAAAGCATCGCCGCCATTGAAAAACTCGTTTTCATCTTCATACTTGTCAGAAGCATCACTTTTCTTGAAAGTGCGGCTTTCGCTAACCGTGTTCCCTTCAGTTGTTACGGCTCTGATATTAACAGTAATAGCAGTAACCGAACTGTCATCAAAATTCCAGTAAATAGCAGATGGGGCTATGTCTTTGTCATCGAAAGATAAGGCTGTGCTGGAGCCGTCGTCTACTGTAATAGTCCAGGACTGGAAGGAAGACTGGAAGTCATCCCCATATTTAATTTGAATTCTGCTGTTCTGCATCTTGCATACAACAGAAGTCGAAGTGGTAATACCTTTTGTGATAGACATCGTAGTGCTTCCGCCATAATAGGGAATACTCATTTTCTTTTCAAGCTTACCCGGAGTATGTGAAGTTACTGTATATTTTCCAACCGGTAGCGATACACTCGACGGCATTTCTTCAACAGTAGCATATTCTTTTTTGATATCAGCAACTTCGGCACTTGCACCTGTGATGATAACCGGAAAGCTATTGGTTGCTACGCCTCCCGCCCGTGTCTGTGATGCGGGTTGTTTAACAGAAATACCTAATTCTAAAATACCCATTTCTGTTTTTGGAGACGTATTTCCCGTCAACTCATTCTTCATCTCGCAAGATGCTAAACTTAAAATTGCCAGGATTCCTAAGACTGTGCTATTGAATAATTTCATATCTGTATTTCTTTATTCGTTTGTAATATTAAGATTAGAGCCACTCTGATGGAACTACAATGTCAATTTCATGATCATTGGTAGAATCATCAATTGTAATCGTAATTCCTAAACTGCCATTATTGTCTTGAGGAGCTATGTTCAATGTCCACGATTTGTTGGGAAGTAACATATAAGTTTTCTCGACTGTGCTTGATTTGTTATCACTACTTCGAGTAATATGAATAGTGGCTTTGATTTTTTCGCCTTTCTGGTTTACTTTCAGATACCAAGCCTCTGTATCTGTCTTGTTCCAAGTAGCGGTAGAACCGCTTGTAGTAAGAGCTACAGTTTCATAAACTACAGAATAATCGCTGAAATAGGTAGCCATTTCTTCGGCAAAGTTGACTGCAACCTTGCCATGGATCGGTGTACAATCTACTGATATGCTTTTGTCACTACCTTCTACAGCGAAAGTAGTGGTACCTTCTACATAGAAAGACTTTCTAGATGCGTTGCTATCTTCGCCATAAAACGCTTTCAATGTATAAGAACCATTGTTGAGGCTGATTTTTTCGGGAGCTTCGCTGTATACAAACTGTTTCTCTACCTTGTTTGAGCTGTTTAGAATCTGAACCGTGTAGTTATTCACGTCTGCATAACTACTTTCATTCACTGCACGGGTGTTGGTCCTGAACTTAGCATCCGATGTGACAGCCAAATGAATGGTACCTTCGTTTGCATTAGTAGATACCTCATTCTCGGATGAGCATGACGTTGCGATTAGGCTTGTTCCTATTATGCAACTTAACAAAAATGTTTTCATATTTGCCATATTGATACTTTGAAATAGTTTATCTGTATTCTTTATAACTTATACCTTTAAATGAATTGAAGAGATTTCGCCGATGCGAATATTTATACTCATTTACAATACTTATAATGTTTTTGATCTTGCTAATGTTTAAAACTGGATGCAAAAATATAGTTTTATGACTATAAAAAGAAGTAGTTTGTGTGCATTTTATTGTATAAAATGAAAAATGGGACATCATTTGTCCCATTTTAAACAAAAAAAGAATGTGGTATAAGTGCTAATTTTATGCAGCTTTAATGATTTTCGATCATTATTCCGGTAATAAAACAACGCCTTGTTTCTTTTTTCCGTCCATCTTCACAACAATGGGTTGATTGAAGTGTATATGGCGTAAGTATTTACTCTCATGGACTGCGGGCTGGTCATTTAGAAATTCCTGATTATATACTCCATCATTCATAAAAGCATTGATGGTAAAGTAGCCTACACCAAAAGAAGTAAGGTTTTGGAAGAAATGTGTTCCTTGGCTGGGATCAACGCGATAATTGGTTAATCCGGCTTCTACAATGACACGGGCGGCGCTGATATGCGGCCACTTTACAGGAATGCCTAGCCAGGTGTCGCTACTTCCCCAACGTCCGGGACCAACCAATACATAATTCTTTCCTTCATTCAGGAATTGTTGATTCAACTTTTCAATCTCCCAAGCAATCTCTTGATTGTGGGAAGCACTGTAATCCTCTGTTTTTACATAGATAATATCATGAATTTCGTTCATGATGCCATGTCCTAATGAATTGTTAGAACGTAGCAAAAGCTTCTCGTCAGGGATAGCAGTAAGATCTTCGTCCAATATCTCTTTGGTGTCGACAATCGGACGGATTTGGAGTAAGTAGAAAGTACCTGTCTTATCTTTCTCCCTGCTCATGGTAGCGGCAAATTCTATTTCTATCGGACGGCGCATCTCTTGCTGCCCATATTTCAATACTAATTGCAAGATCTTGGCTAGTGGGAATACATCATGCTGTAGGATATTGGCAAATGTGATGACTTTGCGACCACCCGGATACAAACCGTCACGGATAACCTGATCGTATGGATCGTATGTTGAAGCTATATAGTTTAAAGAGCCGTCTTTTTCAGCTTCTTTGACGTGAAGCTTTAACAGGTTAAAACCATCGTCAATGGAGAAATCCTGCCCGGCATTTCGTAAATCAAGGGCATAGAAACGGGTTTGCGTCTCTTTTAGAGCAATATCCAGTTCACTGGTTTGTAAAATCTGATTCGGATGATAAGGAGAGAATCGAAGAGTCATTCCGCCATCCACAATGTATTTGCCTAACCCTAGAGCGAGGTTTACAATACCTTCTTCGGCTTTCTCATCGCCAAGAGGATAATAATTCAGAGAACGTGCCACACCGGACATAGACGGATAATAGCGGTCACCATACTGGTTGCCTACTACTTCTTGCAGTATAACTGCCATTTTCTCTTGGTCTATCACATTGCTGGTGGCTTGCATATATGCTTTGGAATCCCGGAAAAAGACAGAGGCATATACACCTTTGATGGCATCGCTAAGCATACGCAACATCTCGTATTTGTCGTCCAGATAGGGTATCATATATGTATTATATATGCCGGCAAATGGTTGGTAATGCGAATCTTCCAGCAAAGATGACGAGCGGATGGCAATAGGAGACTTCACTACATCGAAGAAAGTGAAGAAGTCTTCTACCAAACCGTCAGGCAGCTTGGCTTTTAGAAAATATCGCAGGATTACATCATCCTCTGCATCCGAAAGAGCTATCTGATACAGGTTATTGGTATCCATAAATTCATCGAATACGTCTGTACAAAGCACTACCGTTTTAGGGATGGCAATCCGTGCATTTTCAAACTCTTCAAACTCGGGATGATGCTTTACCATATTGTCAATAAATGCCAGTCCACGCCCTTTACCTCCCAACGAGCCGTCGCCAATGCGGGCAAAGTTGGAGTAGCGGTCGAAACGGTCGCGTTTGAAAACTGCTACCACACCTTGGTTCTTCATCTTACGATACTTGACGATAGCCTCGAAGATGATTCTTCGGTGAGCATCCACATCCTGCAAGCTGTTCCATGTGATGGGTTTTAGGAACTCGGCAACGGGGAACATGGCACGTGAATATAACCAACGACTTACATGGTTGCGGCTAATATGATAAAGGAATGATTCCGCCGGTACGGCAAACAGAATATTCTGCAACTCTTTCAGGTTCTTTACGCGGGCAATTTCCTCCAAGGTGTTAGGATTGCGGAAGATGAAATCTCCGAATCCAAAATTGTCGGATACGATACGTCGCAAATCCACATCCATCTTCTTGGAGTTCTTGTCGATGAAAGCAGCGTCATATTTTGATGCGTAAGAAGCATTATCCGACTCAGACGACTGAATAATGAGAGGCACAAACGGATCTTCCTTACGTATGGCTGCACATAGTTTGATTCCTGCCAATCCGTCTTTCTCGCCACGTTCCACTCGTGGAAAGCGGACGTCGGTAATGACACCTAATATATTATTCTTATATTTTTCGTAAATACTGATAGCTTCTTCATACGTACGAGCCAAAACAATTTTAGGACGCCCTCTCATACGAAGTGTACGCTGATGCGCGTTCAATGCTTCTGTAGAGAATTCTTGGCTTTGCTTTAAGACGAATTTATACAGATTCGGAAGAATGGAAGAATAGAAGCGAATACCGTCTTCCACTAATAAGATAAGCTGCACACCCACTTCGTTGACATCGTGTTCCAGATTCATCTTATCTTCTATCAACTTGATGATGGAAAGCAGCAAATCTGTATTTCCCAACCAACAAAATACATATTCGAAAGGACTCAAATCCTCATTCGCTATCCGTTTGGTGATACCGTGGCTGAAAGGGGTTAATATCACCATAGGAATATGCTCGTATTGGCTCTTGATATTTCGCGCTACATCAAATCCCTCGTTATCTCCCGTTCCGGGCATGCAGATGATGAGGTCGAAAGAGATGACGGAGAGTTGTGCCAATGCTTCATCGCAAGTCGATACTTGCGTAAACCGAGGAGGATAACGTAGCGAAAGAGAAGTGTATTCATTGAATATCTTTTCATCAATACGACCGTCATCTTCCAACATGAAGGCGTCATAAGGATTGGCTATCAAGAGTACATTGAAAATGCGTCGCGTCATGAGGTTGGCGAACTGTGTATCCTTGAAATAGAGCTGATTTAATTTATACTTGCTGAGCATTGCTTCTCATAATTTGTTGATTATGGTAGCAAAAGTAATAGAAATCAAACCTATTCGGATAGTTTTTCGACCACTTTTTTTATATTTGTGTGTAATATTGCATCCAAGAAACGATTTATTTTTTAATAACTGATTGATAAACCACTATGACCGAAAATATACCTGCTTCGAAGCAAGTCCAATGCAAGTCCAATATAAGTCCAATGCAAATCCAATATTATAGCATTGGACTTGCTACGAATGTGCTACGTAGGAGATACATTATAAGTATAGCCCTGCTACTATGGATGTCCGTCTTTTATTCCACCGATTTATCTGCCGGTTCATTCCGTTCGTTGAGTTTGAGGGAAGGGTTGAGCAGCCGTCAGGTATTCCAAATCAATAAAGACTCTGTAGGTTTTATATGGGCATATACTCATTTCGGCATCGACCGTTATGATGGAAATGAAATAAAGCATTATCGGCTGGATGATACGGTTCAATCCAAAGATCATATCTTGTCCTCTACGATAATGACCTGCGATAAGTCAGGTAATCTTTGGGTGGCATTAAAGAATGGGAAGATTTATACATACGATTATAAAACGGATTCGTTCTTGTTGCGTATTGACTTGTCTGCTTCCAATCCGTCTGCTGTTATTTACAACATCTTGTTGGATGACGACAACCGACTTTGGATTTGTATGTCAACCGGAGTTTATAGCTGGGAAGAAAAAGCAGGTTTAACCTTTGCCGGACTTAAGGATCGTGCAGTGACCTGCCTTATACAGGCAGATAAAGCAACGTTTTTTGCCGGAACCAATAAGGGCGTTTTTCAATTAAACAGAGATGCTGCCAAAAATACTTTCTCTGCCGAGAAGCCTGTTAGCCTTCCGATGGAAATGCATATTGAAGCGATTTATGAGTATGGTAACAAATTGTTTGTAGGCACTTTCTCCGACGGAGTCTTTGTGGTTGATAAGATGACAGGGAAAATTCGGTCATTAGACGCCTTCGTTCCTCACGTTCCCATTCGTACTTTTGCAAAGACTCACGATAATACTTTGCTAATAGGTGCAGATGGCGGCGGAGTTTTCCAAATGGATATGAATGCTGAAAAGCTATTGCATCATTACATGACTGACGAGGATGATGAGCGTAGCTTAAACGGGAATACGGTTTCTGATATCTGTGTGGATGAATACAACGGTATCTGGATCAGTACCTCTACTAATGGCATCAGTTATCTGGACCCGAATATGCCTGATATCAGAAGAATCAGACATGAACGGAATAATAGCAATTCTTTAAAATCGGATCATATCAATGTCATCTTTCAGGATTCGGAAGGCGACTGCTGGTATGGTACCAACAATGGTGTCAGCCTCTATCAGTTCAAGCAGAATAAGTGGACCCATTTCCTTGACGATGCAGGGCATAGTGGGAAGGTGGTATTGGCTCTTGCCGAAGATTCTAAAGGAAATATTTGGGCAGGAGGATATGGAATCGGACTTTATTGTATTCATAAGAAGACCGGCAGGGTACAAAAGATAGCGAAAAGATTTCCGCAATCGGACAAAGGGGTATCTACAGATTATATTTATGCTATTTATGCCGAAGGAGATCACCTTTGGTTGGGAGGTATAGAAGGCGAGTTTACACGTTACAATATGCAGACCGATGCTTATACCTATTATCCTATTGATTGCGTGGGAGATATCAAGCCGGGAAATAAAGGAACTTTGTTGCTTGCCGGTTGCGATGGATTGGCAATATTTGATAAAGTGACCGGAAAAGCGCAATGGCACCAGCAGTTTGGTGATTTTACGTTGCATTATCCTATCCGTTGTCTTTTGCAGGCTTCATCCGGAGATATTTGGATGGCTACGGACGGTGAAGGGCTGATCCGCTTTCATCCGGATAAAAAAGAAACTCGTGTGTACACTACCAATGATGGACTTGCCTCTAATTCAGTAAACAGTTTGCTGGAAGATAATGCCGGCCATATTTGGGTGAGTACGGAGAAAGAGCTTTATTATTTAGATTCTTCGAGAGATGTTTTAGTAAGCGCCAATGATTTGCTGGGTATCACATGGGGATTCTATAATCCTAATGCAGCCTTTAAACTGGCTGACGGAGCTTTGGCCTTTGGCACGGCAGAAGGTGTTATTACTTTTTCCCCTTCGCTGGACTTTAACCAACATGCTCCGATTCGTTTGATATTGACTGACTTCAAGTTGCTTTACGAGTCCGTAAAAGCCGGAATGAAAGGTTCTCTGCTGAAGACTAATATCAATGATACACAGAAGTTGGAACTCAAGTACAACCAAAATTCTTTCTCTATCTCTTTCTCTGCCATTAATTTTATAGCTCCCCATCGCATCAGATATGAGTATATGTTGGAGAATTACAATAAGCTGTGGGAACATTCTAATTCAGTGCGAAGCGTGAACTACATGAACCTTCCTTCCGGCAAATATACTTTCCGTCTGCGTGCTTTCGATAAATATACCGGGCAGCAAATAGGGGAACGCGATTTAGAGATCATTGTCAATGCTCCTTATTGGATATCGTGGTGGGCATTGCTTATTTACTTCGTCTTCTTATCTGTTTTTATCTATCTGTTTGTACAATATAGAAAACATAAAGCCAATGAAGACAAGATAAAAGAGAAGATACGTTCGTTTATCAGCATAGCCCATGATATACGTACTCCTATTACGCTGATAAAAGCTCCTTTGAGTGAACTGGAAGCACAGGAAGAGCTACCGGAAGAGAGTAAGCGAACGGTTGGAGTAGCTGCGAAGAATGTGGAGAAGCTACTGACTATGGTTACCCAGTTGCTTGATTTGCAAAAAGCGGAACTTCATGCCGAACATCTGAAAGTGTCCCAATATGATATAAAGACCTATCTGGAGGAGAAAATGGCGGAATTTCATCTGACCGCTATGCAAAAAGGCGTAGAATTGCAACTGGAAGTTGAAACGGATATGCCTAAAGTATGGATGGATAGGGAAAAGATGGATCATATCGTCGATAACCTGCTTTCGAATGCATTGAAATATACGGAGAAAGGAATTATTCGCATCTTTGTAAAAACAAATAAGAAAAAGTGGACAATCGAAGTAAGAGATACAGGTATCGGCATTCCTAAAGAAGAACAAAGTAATATTTTTAACGAGTATTATCGGGCACAGAATGCGATGAACTATGAAGAGACCGGTTCGGGTATCGGATTGATGATAACCCGCCGGATTGTGAAACAGCATCATGGCAGTATCTCCTTCAGTAGTGTGGAGGGTAAGGGTACTACTTTTACGGTAGTTTTTCCACAAAAGATAAAATCGAGTGTCGTTGTTGAACATCAGAAAGATAGTCAGGAGGCACAAACTCCTACTGACACCGCATCAGAACTATCGGACGGAGGTGGCAAAAATGTACTTTTATTGGCAGAAGATGATCCTGATATGCGGGAATATCTGATGAATAGCCTCTCTTCCGAGTATAAAGTGATAGGTGTGCCCGATGGTGGAAAAGCGTTGGAGATGGCGAGAGAGATTAATCCGGATCTTATCATCTCGGATATTGTGATGCCCGTCCTGGAAGGGGACGAGTTATGCCGTATCCTAAAGTCTTCGGTCGAAACGAGCCATATCCCGATTATACTGCTTACCGCACTGAGTGAGCGGGAGAATATAATCTTCGGTCTGGAAGCCGGTGCAAACGACTATATTATCAAACCTTTTGATTTGTCAGTATTAAAAGTACGTATACGAAACATCCTTCAAAACAGGCAACGGTTGCGTGATACCGTCTTGTCTATGGAGTCTCAACCGGAAGAGATTGATTACACCAGCCAACTGGATAAAGAGTTTTTAGACAAAGTGATGGAAGTGGTTAATGATGAATTAGCTAACTCGGAACTCTCTATCAATGATTTTTGCCGGAAGCTGGGGATGAGCCGTACTTCAGTCTTTAATAAGATGAAGACACTGACCGGGCAAGGACCTAATGATTTCATTCGCATTGTACGTCTGAACAAGGCAAAAGAACTGTTGGCTTCGCGGAGATATTCCATTGCCGAGGTGGCAAGTATGGTGGGGTTTGCTGACCCTAAATACTTCAGTACATGCTTTAAAAAGCAGTTTGATATCAGTCCGAGCAAAATTTAAAGCTATAAAAACAGCTTTTCGACTATTACGGACAAGTATCGAACCTTTTTTGTTAAAAAATAAACCTTCATTTCCCTGATAGTGCGTAATATTGTGAACAGTAAACAATATTAAAAAACGCATATAAAATGGAAACGTATTTAGGTCTTGATTTAGGCGGTACCAAGCTTTTGATTGGCGAGGTAGACAGTAACGGAAATATCTTGAGATATAAGAAATATGACTCCGGTTACTTTAACCAGCAAGCCGCACTGGATATTATTAAATCATCGCTCGATGATTACATCAGAACTGTAGGATGGTATGACAAGAAACCGTTAGGAATGGGTGTCGGTCTGATAGGACGTGTGGATCCTAATAAAGGTATTTGGTTGCAAATAGACCCCAGTCGTACACAGCCCATTGCTTTGGCTAAGGAATTATCGGAAACATACGACATTCCTTGCCATATCGACAATGATGTAAAGAGTGCTACAAGAGCCGAGCGCGTGTGGGGCTTCGGGCAAATCTCCAAGAACTTCATCTATGTAAATGTAGGTACCGGCATTGCCGTAGGCACAGTCATTAATGGCAGGCAGATACGGGGAAGTCATTTTAATGCAGGTGAAGTGGGGCATGTGCGTGTAGGCGTGAACCTCGGCATCAAGTGCGGTTGTGGAAGAATGGATTGTGTGGAAGCTATTGCTGCCGGTATCGGATTTGATAACTGCGCCCGCTTGTTGCGCAATCAATATGAAACGAACTTGCATATACCTGCTGAAAAGGGAGAACGGGTACTTGTCAGCGAAGTATTTACGCTTAGTCAGAAGGGCGATCCGCTTTGTACGGTTTTGGTAGAGAATGCTGCCGAAGCTATTGCTAATCTTATCATGAACTTGGTGCGTGTGATCGATCCTGATACGGTAGTACTGGGCGGTGGTATTGTAGCCGATGGTTATATGCACGAAAAGATTTTGGAAAAGCTTCATCCTACTACCATGCGATTTGTAAGCAACGGGGTGGTTATCACTAAGCTGAACCCGGGTTTTATTGGTTTGCTGGGTGCAGGAGCGGTAGCTATGAATATGTAAAACTGGAATCTTAAATACCTATAATAGTATGAAAATAACCGTTGCAAACAGTGAGCGAGAATTCGATTGTACCGCTGCCTGGCGTATTATCGGTGAAATATTGAATAAGCCTGAAAGTGTTATCGGTCTTTCAACCGGGCGTACTACGGGAAACATGCACCGTCTGATTGGAAAAATCTATTCGGAATATCCTTTTAATGTAGCGTCTACTACCTTTTTCGGACTTGATGAAGTGACCAATGTACCGCGTGAATATGCGGGGGCATGCTATACCATGCTCAAAACAGAATTGATGGATGCCTTAGGCGTCAAAGAAGAAAACTTCCTGATGCTGCCTACCGTCTCTGATAATTTCTCCAAAGCTTGTAAAGACTTTCAGCAAGAAATAGCCCGTCGTGGCGGTATTGACTTGCTGATTTTGGGACTGGGAGAGAACGGACACTTAGGTTTCAACCAGCCTCAATCTCCTTTTGATGAAGAAGCTTGGGTAACTAAAATGAATGTTGAATTGGAAGCACGTATCCGCAGAGAGACAAACACTCCGGAAGATGTAGAACTGGGTGGTGCTACGCTGGGCATAAAGAACATTATGCAGGCACGCAAAATAGTCTTGGTTGCTAAAGGGCCAAACAAGACCGATATAGTTAAGGAGATGCTCGAAGGACCTGTAACAACTGACGTTCCGGCTTCTATCTTGCAACTTCATCCGAATTGCGAGTTTCTTTTGGATAATGCGGCGGCGTCCAAACTTTCTCACTCTTAATATCTAATACTTTAAATTAATTATCATGACACAACAAGAAAAACAAATAAACTATATGGGGCCATTTTTAACAATGGTATTCCTGTTCTTCATCGTCGGTTTCCTTACTACTGCCAATACTCAGTTTCAAGGTCCACTGAAGGAAACATTCCTTTCAGAGGTAGGCGGATTGAAAAATACATTTGCCACTTTAATCACCTTTTCTTGGTTCTTGGCTTATCCGGTTTGTGGAGGGGTTGGTTCATCTTGGATCAGCAAACACGGTTACAAAGGTACGTTGATGCGTGGGCTGCTGGTAATGATAGCCGGTTTAGGATTATTCTTTGCTTCTTCCTACTTTACCGTACACTTTCCGGGTGCCAATTGGCAGGTGGGCGAGAATGTTATTCCCGGTGGCTTTCTGATATTCCTTTTAGGATCATTCGTGGTTGGCGCATCTGCTACCATTTTGCAAGTGGTTATTAACCCTTACCTTACGGCATGCCATGTGAAAGGTACCCAGTCTATTCAACGGTTGGCTATCGGTGGCTCTGCCAACTCTGTGGGAACTACCCTTGCTCCTTATTTTGTAACTGGTGTAGTTTTCGGCGGTTTAGCGATGGAAGATATTCAGATCAATCAGCTGATGATTCCATTTTTTTCGTTAATGGTAGTCATTTCTTTGATTGTTTTAATTTTAATGAAGCTATCTTTGCCCGATATACAGGGAACCAGGGTAGAGAAAGGAGAGAAGCTTGAAAAGAGTGTCTGGTCATTCAGCCATCTTACTTTAGGGGTGGTGGCTATTTTCTTTTATGTGGGGGTTGAAGTATGTATCGGTGCAAATATCAATCTTTATGCCATTGAAATGAACGATGCGTCTCCGGCACTAATGGCTACACTTTATTGGGGTGGCATGCTTGTAGGCCGATTGGTGGGTAGTTCGCTGAGTAAGATCTCTCCCCGTGTGCAGTTGGTGGTTACCACCATTTCCGCAGGAGTGCTTGCATTGGCGGCTATATTGCTGAATAACCCGTGGTTGCTGACGGCAGTCGGGTTGTTCCATTCTATTATGTGGGGGGCTATATTTACCTTATCTGTAGCCCGTTTAGGGAAATATACTTCGGTGGCATCCGGTGTATTTATGATTGGAGTGGTAGGTGGCGCTATCTTGCCTTTATTACAAGGTGTACTGGCCGATGTACTGGGAGGTTGGAGATGGTCTTGGTTTATTGTCATTTTGGGTGAGGTATTTATGCTATACTATGCCTTGATAGGTTCACGTGTTCGTCAAACAGCTGATTAAATAGAGTGCTTATGAATAAACTTAAATTGATTTTGGTCGCCGTCTTGGCTGTATTAGCTTCGAGTGGCGGTGCTAAGTCGAAAGAAAACGTAACGAAACCTTTCGACTCAAAAGTAATTGTAGCATACGTTACTTCATGGAGTGACATAATGCCCGAACCTCAATACATGACGCATATCAACTATGCATTCGGTCATGTCAACGATACGTTTAATGGTGTCAGGATTGACAATGAAGAGCGTTTGAAACAGATTGTAGCCCTCAAGAAGCAGAAGCCCGAACTGAAAGTGTTGCTTTCTATCGGTGGTTGGGGAAGCGGGCGTTTCAGTGAAATGGCTGCCGGCGATGCCAATCGTCTGGCATTTGCCAAAGACTGCAAGCGGGTTGTGAAAGAGTTTGGCTTGGATGGCATCGATATCGACTGGGAATATCCTACCAGTTCGGCGGCGAAAATATCTTCTTCGCCCGATGATACGAAGAACTTCACACTCCTGATGCGTGATATCAGAGCGGCTATAGGCGATAAGAAAGAACTGACACTGGCTACTGTCGCCTCCGGGCAATACATTGATTTCAAAGCCATTCTTCCATACATTGACTTTGTGAATATTATGTCATACGATATGGCAAATGCCCCGAAGCATCATTCTGCACTTTATCCTTCGGTGAATAGTGGCGATATAACTTCGGATCAGGCTGTAAATGCTCATCTGAAAGCCGGTGTACCTCCTTCCAAGCTAGTGATGGGGATGCCTTTTTATGGTCGTGGCGGTGCTAATTATCCCAACTTCCAAGACTACAATAAAGTGGGCAATACCCATAAAGATATTACTGAAAAGTGGGATGAGGTAGCACAAGTGCCTTATTTGGTAAATAAGAATGATACGCTTGTCTTTGGATTTGAGAATCCCCGTTCGTTGGCCATCAAATGCCAATATATAGTAAACAGAGATTTGCTGGGCGGTATGTATTGGGATTACAGCGGTGATAATGAAAAAGGAGATTTGCGTCGTACGGTGGCTGAAGGTTTGCTGGGTAAACCCAACAAGACGAAGGTACTTGTATTGACGGAAAGAGGCGGACAGCATGGCGGATTTACGGATGCCGGAATGAAATGGTTGGCAAATGAAGGTGCGAAACATGATTTCAGTATTACCGAAATTAATAATGCGGCTCCCATTACAGAGGCCTATTTGTCACAGTTCAGCTTGATTATCCAACTGGATTTTCCACCCTATACTTGGCCGAAGGAAGCGGAGAATGCTTTCATTGACTATATAGAACACGGCAAAGGTGGCTGGATAGGTTTCCATCATGCCACGTTGCTGGGCGAGTTTGATGGCTATCAGATGTGGCCTTGGTTCTCCGACTTTATGGGTGGCATACGTTTCAAAGGTTACATAGCTCCGCTGGCAGACGGTACGGTTATCGTAGAAGATAAAAAACATCCGGTCATGAAAGGTGTTCCTTCTTCGTTTGTAGTACCTGATGATGAGTGGTACACATACGATAAAAGCCCCCGTCCCAACGTGCATGTGCTGGCAAATGTAGATGAATCTACTTATACCCCTGCGTCGGATATTAAGATGGGCGACCACCCGGTGGTTTGGGTAAACAAGCATAAGAAAGCACGCAATGTTTATTTCCAGATAGGACACAGCAAGCGGTTGTATGATACGAAGGAATTTACGACTATGTTTAGAAATGCTATAAATTGGACTTTGGATAGATAGTTATTTCAGTCTCCGATTGAATGATTTAGTATATAGCGGTTGCACACGAGTGTAGCCGCTTTTTTTTGCCGGGTTTAAAATTCATCACTTCAAGTTTAAAATAAAACCTTTTTGATTTGAATGTTAGAAAATGAACTTCTTATGAGAAATATTCGACTTTGATTTTGAAAGTAACGTGTACTTTCGTCCATCGGAATTCCTTAATTAATAACTAATACTACTATTTATGAAACGAAAAAAGATTCTAATGCTGCTCTGCACTATCTTGTGTTCCTTGCAGCTATTTGCCCAACAAATTAATGTGCAAGGCGTCGTATATGACCCCACGAATGAAACTGTTCCCGGTGCTAATGTCTCTGTAAAGACCAACCCGGCCATTGGCACGGTGACTGATGTGGACGGACGCTTTAGCCTGAAGGCTTCTGTAGGTGATGTGCTCGTCTTCTCATTTATAGGTTATGAGAATGTAGAACATAAACTTACGGCCGCAGATACTAACCTGAAAGTGCGTTTTGCCGATTCTTCCGAATTGCTGGACGAAGTGATTGTAGTGGGATATGGTGTACAAAAGAAGAGCGTACTTTCTTCTGCTGTGAGCCGTGTGACCAGCGAAGAGCTGGACAGAGGAAATCCGACGAGCGTACAGAATGCTATGAAAGGCAAGGTGTCGGGTGTGCAGATTATCTCTAACTCGGGTCAACCGGGTGCGGAGTCCAAAATCCGTGTGCGCGGTACAGGTACGGTGAACGATGCCAATCCGCTTTACATTGTCGATGGTATGCCTTCGGAAGAAGGTATCAGTCATCTGAATCCTTCGGATATCGAGTCCATTGAAATATTGAAAGATGCTGCTTCTGCTGCTATCTATGGTGCCCGTGGTGCAAACGGTGTCATATTGATTACTACTAAGAAAGGTGTTAAGGGCAAAGCAACCTTGAACTATGAGTTTACATACGGTATCCAGAACCCTGCCAGGAAGATAGATTTGCTGGGTAGTTCGGACTATCAGATGTTAATGAACGAAATGGCTAAGAATTCCGGTAAAGACCCTTACTTCCCTACTGCTACTAACGTGAACACAGACTGGCAGAAAGAATTGCAAAACAAGAATGCACCTATCACGAACCACAAAGTTTCTTTGAGCGGTGGTAATGAGAATTCCACTTACTATGCTTCTTTCGGATACTTGAAGCAAGAGGGTATTTATGCCAAAGGACATTCTGACTACGAACGCTATAATGTACGTTTGAATTATAATAATGTGTTGCTCGATACAAAGTCGCGCAACTGGCTGAATAAAATCACCTTCGGTGCCATTGCAAGTTACTCTAAGACTATCCAAACGGGTAATACCATCAATAACAGCGAATCTTCAGGTATTATCTCCTCTATGAATATGTTACCTCCCACTGAGCCTGTTTATCAGACTGACCCTACTAAACTGGCAGAGTATGACATTACATATCCTAATCGTGTGATTGCCCCCAATGGTCAGTCTTACAATATCATCGAGATGCGCGAGATCACCAATCCGTTGGCTGCCATTCAGGTGAATCATAACCAGCGAACGATGCCTCAGAACTTTGGCGCAAACTTTAATTTGGATGTCGACCTCCTGCCGGGCTTGAAGTTCAAGACTACTTATGGAGCCGAATGGGTATTCAACTCCATCAAGAATGTAACTCCTGTTTATGAACTGAACGCTACCAGCAAGAACTCCACTTCTAAAGTAGAAGATAAGAAACGTGAGTCTTCCTACTGGCAATGGGAAAATGTTCTTTCTTATAACAAGTCTTTCGGACGTCACAATGTAGGTGCTTTGCTGGGTACAAGTATGTCTTCCTATCATTATTCTAATTTGGAGGCAGAAGACTATAACCTGTTGGTGGTAGACATTGACAAGGGTTATATCGATACCGCTACCGCTCCCGAAGAACAATCCAAGGTATGGGGTGGAGCGAAAGACCATCGTATTGCTTCCGTGTTCGGACGTATCAATTACAACTATGACGAGAAGTATTTGCTGGAAGCAGTAGTACGTCGTGACGGTTCATCCAACTTCGGACGTAATCATCAATATGCTACATTCCCCTCGGTATCGGTGGGATGGGTACTGACCCGCGAGGAATTTATGGCTAACAAGCCGTCTTGGTTTGATTTTGCAAAGATTCGTTTCAGCTGGGGGCAGAATGGTAACGAACGTATCGGTGCATTTGCCTATACAAGTATGATGAGCCAAGGTAAGAATGCTGTAGTAGATGGTAAAGTTTATACAGGTATGTTGCCCTCAGGTTATGCCAACGCCGACCTGAAATGGGAGACATCCGAACAGACCGACTTGGGACTTGATCTTCGTTTCTTCAACAGTGCATTGACATTCTCGGCGGACTATTTCGTAAAGAAGACAAAGGACATGTTGCTTTCTATGCCGATTCCTTTGTACACCAGTTACAGCAGTATGACCGTCAATCAAGGTACGGTTAAGAATGAAGGTTTGGAGTTGGAAGCCTCTTATCGCTTCCGGGCAGGTGATGTGAACTTCGGTATCAGTGGGAATGCTTCCTACGTGAAGAACACCGTAACCAACCAAGGTCCCGACCGGGCAGGTATCGACGGTATCGGCGGCGGTATGGGCGGTCAGGTCACTTATAGAGAAAATGGACGTCCGTTCGGTTTCTTCTATGGTTACATACATGATGGTATCTTCCAAAACCAACAAGAAATTGACAACTATACCTATACCACTGCAACCGGTGAGGTAAAAAAGAAACAACCGAATGCCAAACCGGGTGACATCCGCTTCAAGGATCTGGATGGAAAAGACGGTATCAACGGCGATGACCGTACTATGATCGGTGATCCGAATCCGGACTGGACTTACGGCCTTACACTGACTGCCGAATGGAAAGGTTTCGACTTCAATGCATTCTTCCAAGGCAGTATTGGTAATGATATTTATAAACTTTACCGCCGTTCTAACGTAGCCTTCGGTAACTACGATAAATCCTGGTTGAACCGCTGGCATGGGGAAGGTACTTCCAACTGGGTGCCCCGCATTGTAGAAGGTGACAACAACAACTACCAGATTTCAGACTTCTTCGTAGAAGATGGTTCGTATTTGCGTCTTAAGGTGCTTCAGATTGGTTATCGTCTTCCGTCGCAATTGTTGCAGAAGGTGGGTGTAAAAGGATTGCGTTTCTTTGTTCAGGGCGAAAACCTGTTCACTGTAACCAACTATACCGGTTATGATCCTGAAGTAGGAACACGTAATGGACTGGATGGCGGTACTTATCCGCAGGCACGTACCTATACGATCGGTGCGAATATCACATTTTAATTAACCAAAGATTTAGATACAATGAATAAGATAATAAAAATAATGGCTCTAAGTGCGATGGCACTGTCATCCACAGCCTGCTCCGACTTTTTGGAGGTTGATCCGAGAACTCAAGTGTCCGAAACAGAATTCTATAAGACTGAGGACGATATGATGAAAGGCTTGTATGCCGTAATGAACGAAATGCAAACCCGCATGCCCGAGGTATGGTCGTACTCTTCATTACTGAGTGACGAATCGGAAACCGGTGGTGGTATCGGTGAAGGTTCATATAAGACGAAATGGGATACGTTTACTTACGGCCCGGGTACTTGCTTCGGCGCATGGGGCTACGGCTCGTGGTGGAATGAGTGGGACTTCGGCTTGTTCAACGGGGTTATTGCAGCCAATCTGCTGATCGATAAGCTGGCTGGTTGTAACCTGAGTGCTGATTTTGTAAACGCTACTTCTGCCGAGGCACGTTTCTATCGTGCGTTGTTCTATAATTACTTGTTTATGGGGTATGAGCAATTCCCGCTCATCAAGCACTATTTGGCGGCTAGCGAAATGTATAATATAGCCAAAGGTACCCGTCAGGAAATCTACGAATTCATTATGAGCGATTTGGATGATGAAGTAACCAAGTATCTACCCGAACGCAGCGCTACCAAGCAAGGACGCATCTGCCGTGATGCAGCCCGGTTGCTGCGTACTAAACTTATCCTGTTCCATCGTGACGATTCCAACTATCAGATGGCACTGAATGATATGAAATCCATCATCACAAGCGGAAAATATCAACTGAACCCTGACTATAAGAGCTTGTGGCTGAAAGCCGGCGAGTGGGGTAGTGAATCTATCTACGAAGTAGCTTACGCCGGCAACAACTCCGGTGAAGGTTTCGGACTCGCACAATCTTTGGGTGGGCGTAACATTGTAGACCCTAGAAGTGCCGAAGAAGGCGGACTGCTGGAAGGCTACGGACAGAATACAATGCCGAGTACTGTTTACAGGATGTTTGCCGAAGGTGACTCTCGTCGCGAAGGCACAGTAATTGTCTATGCCGATGAGGCTGCCAAAGTAGCCAAGATGGTGGCGGATGGTTTATTGCCGGAAGGTAGTGCTTTCAGTGTCAGCGATAAGCAGGAGAATTATGAAGGTTTGGGACACTTCAAGATTCATCCTCGCAAGGAGTCGACTTCTGCCGTAAATCCGTCGAGTAACCATTTCAATGCATGGCGTATCTATCGCTATGCCGATGTCTTGCTGCTGGCAGTGGAACTGGAGGCACGCATTAACGGCACGGTAAGTACGGATGCGCAAGGCTGGTTTGACCAAATCAGAGACCGTGCTTTCGGCGATAACAAACATCGTATTAGTTTGGCAGGAAAGAGCAAACAAGAGATTTTGGATATTCTCTTTGCAGAGCGTGGATATGAATTTATGGATGAAATGCAACGTTGGTTCGATATCCTTCGTTTCGATAAAGGTACAGAAATTTTAGGTAGCAAAGGTTGGACGGAGAAGTTCAGATACTTCCCCATTGACCAATCTGAAATGGATAGAGCGAAAGGTGGATTAACTCAAAATCCGGGTTGGTTGTAAGAATTAGGTATTAGTTTTCTTTAAGAATCCCCGGCATTGCAGAAGATAATGCCGGGGATTTGTGTTTCTTTTCACATTCCTTTGCAGCCCGATTGCCTCTAACTTTGTTCTTTGAACTTCACATTAAACCTATTATGTTTATGGAAACAAAGAAACAAAAGAAGAAATCGGTTCCAGAGCTGGTACCCTACATGCTGGAGGTGGTAGCGCAGCTATCGGTAGATGTCAAACTCCCGGCAGTGCACACCTACACCAGTACCTTGCACTCTTTCCTTAAATTCATGGGCGGCAAAGGCGCTCCGTTGCTCCTGACGGAAGTATTCACCCGGGGCAGGCTGAAAGAGTACGAACAGTGGCTGATGGCATTGTCACGCAAACTGCCTACCGTCTCCACCTACATGCGGACGCTGCGGGCGGTGTACAACCGTTGGATGCCGCCCGGTAGCCGGGAGTACGATTCTACCTTGTTCGATGACGTCTACACCAAAGTGGAGCCGCAAACCAAACGTGCCTTGGAGCAAGAAGAAATAACTGAATTGCTTGATACCGACCTCGGCACACTATCCCAAGAACAGCAATTGATACTTGCCGTTTTCCTGCTGATGTTCCAGTTGCGGGGAATGCCCTTCATCGACCTGGCACACCTGCGGAAGACCGATGTGCAAAACGGAAGGATTGTTTACCGCCGCCACAAGACGGGAAAGCAGATTGTGGTGCAGATACCCAAAGAAGCCGCCCGCCTTATCAGGGAGTATGCCTCACGAGACGGTACTTCCATCTATCTCTTTCCGATACTAAATACCGAAATGGGTGGCGAGAAATTGCGCTACAGCCATTACTGCAAGGCACTGCGTAGCTTCAACCGCTCGCTGGCAAAGCTGATGCGCCGCCTGCTGCCCGGCACAAAGGTAAGCTCGTACACCGCCCGACATACTTGGGCAACGCTGGCGTACTACAACAATATGCCCGTAGCGTATATATCACAGTCCTTGGGACACTCTTCCATAAGGGTGACGGAAACTTACCTGAAGCCTTTGAAAGACGAAGTGATAGATAAAGAAAACGAACGATTACTCCGAACGATTAGAAAGGCAAAAAGGAAAAAGGTTAAGGAAAAGTCCTCTGTAATGCATTGTGTGACACAGAATTGAACTGAAATTACTTACCAAGTAACGGCGATAACGTTTTGCAAAAATATCGTATCTTTTACAATACGGCAAGTATTCTTTAATAAAACTTTAATTAAATCTTATATTTCGGTAATGAGAACACGCAATACTTCGTAAACAAACGTATTCAGTCTATTTATTCAACATTTCTATTCGAACTATACGCAAAAGAATAGCTTCCCGCTTTTAAGGTTGTAAAGGCAGGGTGGATGTTTTTTGTCTCTTGCGGTGATACAAATGCTTATTCCCTATCTAAACTACATGCACCTGAAACGCTATTCAGACCCATGCAGATAGTGGTTTGCCGTTACTTGGTAAGTAATTCCCGAACAAACAACGAATACTACTTATGAAAGAATCTGATACTACATCACCGGACTTATCCCTTATAAAAAAAGGAGTACGTGTTTGGATTAGAGTGCACGACTACACCGGCATACATAGCCGGTTGCGTGCAGCCGAAGTATTGTCCGTCTTGCAGCTACCTGCTTCTGAAGAAAGCTCCTATATAGCAGTACGCTATCTTGATGAAGGAACTAAGAAGTACGAATGTGTTTCTTTGGCACAAATAGAAAGCTTTATATAAAACAAATAACTCATTTATTAACAATTAATCTTTTAGAAAAATGAAAAAGATCCTCACTTTGATGTTGCTATGCGCAACAGTTCTGTTAACTTCGTGTAAAGACGATGACCCCGTTATGGCAAGTGCCGTGAGTCTTGACAAGAGTGCATTATCTTTGGTGGAAGGGACGACCGGTACGCTGACCGCTACCATAACTCCCGATAATGTGGATGATAAATCTTTGGCGTGGAAGAGCAGTAATGAAGCCGTAGCCACTGTAGACAGTAAGGGCATGGTAACAGCCGTTTCAGTAGGTGAAGCAACGATCACTGTAGTTACAATAAGCGGTGAAAAGTCAGCCACTTGTGTTGTGACGGTGACTCCTGCTCCTATTCTTGTGACAGGTATTATATTGGACAAGGCAGAACTCTCGTTGGACATTGAAGCCACAGCCCAGCTTGTGGCCACTATTGCTCCCGCCGATGCTACGAATCAGAATATGACCTGGAGCAGTAGCAAACCGGAAGTTGCTACCGTTGCCGCCGACGGAACCATTACACCGGTAACTATTGGTGAAACTTCTATTACGGTGACTACCGAGGACGGTAACTTTACGGCATCTTGCAAGCTCACGGTTACTGAGGTGACAGGTTTTCCGTGGTATTTGGCCGGTAAAAAAAGCGGTAGCTTCGAAATAAGCACCATAGAAGAGTTGAAAGGTTTAGGCTTACTGGTAAATGGAGATGCTGATGCATTGGCCTATAATGGTTTGGAAGCTGCTTACTCTTTTGAAGGTAAAAACGTTAAGCTGACAGCAAATATTGATTTGGGTAATGAGGAGTGGGCACCTATAGGAACAAATAATGTTACTCCATTTAAAGGCGAATTTGATGGTAACGGGAAAGTTATCACCGGACTTAAAGTCAGCAGCGGAACCCGTGCAGGTTTTTTTGGCTATTTGGATGGTAATATCAAAGATCTGCGTGTAGAAGGTGGTACTGTTTCCGGAAAAGCAGCAGGTGGTATTGCAGGTGTAACAGGTCGTACAATTATGGTGAACTGTAGTAGTTCAACCACCGTTTCGGGATTGACAGCCGGAGGCTTGATTGGCGATACATCGAGCTTGACTTCTGTATTCGGTTGTTTTGCCACAGGCAACGTAAGTGGCATGGACTCTGATGATTGTTATACAGGAGGGCTTATTGGTAGTAATAGTGCTACCGTTATAGCCTGCTATTCAACAGGTAAAGTTGTAGGTGGAAATGTTAGTACCAAAAAGTCCAGTATTACGGGCGGATTAATGGGAGTCAATAGTTGGACAGCAACTGTAACGAATTGTTATACACTATCCACTGTGACGAAAGGGTTGCAAGGGAAATTAGTCTTGGCAGCAGGGGCAATCGGCTACAATCAAAATAATGATGATCTGGTTAACTATCTGCTCTATGCTACCGATGAAGGTGATGGTATTTATTACGGCATCGACGAAGGAATCGCTGATAAAGCAACCGTAAAAGGCATACCCGCCGCCAAACTGTCTGAAAACATCGATTGGCTGAACACCGGCTTGCCGGGCGAAGCCGGCTATAAATTCAAAGCCGACGGCACACTGGAAAAGGTAGCTCAATAAAAGAACTAGGGTAGAGCTTCCCTCTGTCATTACACAAAGGATATTTTAACTTGCCCTGCTCTCCTATTTGTCAGCACCGCCTGGCAAGGAGGGCAGGGCTCTTAAATTAAATAGAGTATGTCAAACGAAATCAAGTATCAAATCAACGGTCAACTGGCGGATAACACCGTGACCGTGGACGACAAGGAAGATATGATCCTTGTCCCCTTAACCATCGGCTCGGCCGATGAAGCACGTATTATGGCCGAGATGAAGGCCGAAGACTCCGGTCTGCGTGATGAAACCATCCTGCACGTGCATGAGTTGGAGAAACGGGTAGTGAAACGCCTGTTGATGAGTGGCTATAACGTAAATAATGGGTTGTATCATGCCTCCGTCAGCTTCCGTGGCGTCATCGAAAGTTCGGCTTGGAACCCGGAGAAGAACAGCATCGTGGTGAACTTCAACCCCGGTGCCGACTTGCGCGAGGCCATCAAGCAGACTTCGGTGAATATAATAGGTGAGAAAGGATCAGTGATGTACATAGCCGGCGTAACCGATGCCTCCACCCGTGCGCAAGATGCTTCCGCCACCGCCGGACGTGCCTTCACGCTGAAAGGCAGCAAACTGAAAGTGACGGGCAAAGACGCCTCGGTAGGCATTACATTGAAGAGTTCCACCGGCACCGTGACCAAAGTGACCGAAGACCTCTATGTGACAAACGAACCTTCAAAGCTGACCTTCATCATCCCCGCCAACCTTGCCAATGGCACCTACGAACTGAAAGTAACCACGCAATTCAACGGTTCGGGCTTGCTGAAAGCACCACGCAGCGTAGTGAAAACCATCTACATCGGAACCGCTCCCGCAGGTGGTGGCAATGGCGGTGGCGGCGATGAAAATGATAACCCGTTGGGCTGATAATCTGCCCTCACAAAGCACCCTTTACTAAGCAGGGTGGCTGCTTAGGGTTGAACAGGGTGGCTGCTTAGGATTAAGCAGAGTGTCTGCTTAGAGTTGAACAGGGTGTCTGCTTAGTACTGAGCAGACACCCTGTTTAGTACTGAATATAATGTCCGCTTCTTTATTTTAAGAACGGATCTCCCGCTTTATCTTGGCTTACCACCCAACGAAAAGCATTCACCAGCAGAAGGTTTTGCGTTCCGTCGATAAACTCTTCGTCACCGTGTCCCATGTTCAGGTAAATCATACGGTAGTTTTTATTAGACCACACAATGGGGAAGTCACCAAAGTTCACTACATCTTTTATTCCCAACGGATAATTTTTGGGAGAAATAGAAAGCAATACCTCCACATCTTTGTTCAGGCGCGGACTCGGATTCCATTGATACCATTCGCTGGCAGGTGCCACAAACGATGCCGGCAGATTCTTAGTAACAGGATGTTCCGTCTTGTCAACTTCAACCAATACGGGCTGAGGAGGCCAGTTGTTACAATAGAATACGCCACCACCTAGAAACTTCACTAACCAAGGCCAATTCGTGTTTTTATCATTGTAGGC
>JAEXAJ010000090.1 GCA_023458215.1 Bacteroidota bacterium | reverse complement strand
AGAAAAAAAGACATAAAATGTCTACGCACAAGCGTAAAAAAAGACTAAGAAAGAACAGACATAAAAGCAAAAAGTAATTTTTTAGTCTGAAGGACAAAATAAAGAACAAACTTGTGAAGCAAAATGTCTCGCGAGTTTGTTCTTTGTTTAAGTAACTAATTCAGTTTACAAGGAAACAAGAGACAAAACGCAAGGAAAATAGTCTGAAAGACAATCCTCCTCGTCAACTTGTCAACATGTAGCCTTGCCAACTTTAAAAAAAGCAATTATTGTGACAAGCGAACTCGTTGTAGACGTACAGCCCAAAGAGGTTTCCATCGCATTACTCGAAGACAAGAGCCTGGTGGAACTTCAAAGCGAAGGAAGAAATATCTCCTTCTCAGTGGGCAACATGTATTTGGGACGCGTCAAGAAATTGATGCCCGGCCTGAATGCCTGCTTCGTGGACGTGGGTTACGAGAAAGATGCTTTCCTTCATTACCTGGACCTAGGTCCTCAATTTAACTCGTTAGAGAAATACGTAAAGCAAACTTTAAGCGACAAAAAGAAATTAAACCCCATTACAAAAGCAACTATACTTCCTGACCTTGAAAAAGACGGCACAGTAGCCAACACACTCAAAGTCGGACAAGAAGTTATAGTGCAAATTGTTAAGGAACCTATCTCTACCAAGGGTCCTAGACTGACTTCCGAGCTTTCCTTTGCCGGAAGATATCTTGTTCTCATCCCTTTTAACGATAAGGTTTCCGTTTCACAAAAAATTAAATCAAGCGAAGAACGCGCACGACTCAAACAATTGCTGATGAGCATCAAACCGAAGAATTTCGGTGTGATTGTCCGCACCGTTGCCGAAGGAAAACGTGTAGCTGAGCTTGACGGAGAGCTTAAAGTTTTATTGAAGCATTGGGAAGACGCCATCACAAAGGTACAGAAAGCCACTAAGTTTCCGACGCTGATTTACGAAGAAACCAGCCGCGCCGTAGGACTACTACGCGACTTGTTCAACCCTTCTTTCGAAAACATCCACGTGAATAACGAAGCTGTGTTCCACGAAATAAAGGATTACGTAACTCTCATCGCCCCTGAACGGGCAGGAATCGTCAAACTGTACAAAGGACAACTCCCCATCTATGACAATTTTGGTATCACCAAACAAATCAAATCGTCATTCGGCAAAACCATTTCATACAAAAGTGGTGCCTACCTGATTATTGAGCATACTGAGGCGCTTCACGTAGTAGACGTGAACAGCGGTAACCGCACCAAGAATGCCAACGGGCAGGAAGGCAACGCACTGGAAGTGAATCTGGGAGCAGCCGATGAACTGGCACGCCAGTTACGATTAAGAGATATGGGTGGCATCATCGTAGTAGACTTCATTGATATGAATGAAGCCGAAAACAGACAAAAGCTTTACGAACGTATGTGTGCCAACATGCAGAAAGACAGAGCACGCCATAACATCCTGCCGCTCAGCAAATTCGGACTGATGCAGATCACCCGCCAGCGCGTACGCCCGGCCATGGATGTTAATACCTCGGAGACCTGTCCCACCTGCTTCGGTAAAGGCACCATTAAATCGTCCATTCTCTTCACAGACACTTTAGAGAGTAAAATTGACTATCTAGTCAACAAATTGAAGGTAAAGAAATTCTCGTTACACATCCACCCGTACATTGCCGCTTACATCAATCAAGGATTTGTCTCCTTGAAACGTAGATGGCAGATGAAGTACGGATTCGGTATCAAGATTATTCCTGATCAGAAACTCGCGTTTCTGGAGTATATATTCTTCGATCCGCAAGGAGAAGAGATCGATATGAAGGAAGAAATCGAAATCAAATAAAAAAAGAGAGTGCATCAAACATTTCAGGAAGATGCACTCTCTTTTATTTTTAAAGTATACCCAATAGTTGCCGCAACTCTGTTACACAAGTTATTCCTGCCGGCTTTTCTTTTGAATCAGGGCAACCCAGTATCACCTGACATCCCAAACTGATACCCGGTAATATATCATTTTTCATCGAATCACCTACGATAAGCACTTCTTCGGGGTTGAAGCCCGCACCCTCAATAGCCAATCTCCAAAGAGCCGGATCGGGTTTACGCACACCGGCAATAGTAGAATCGGTAATAGACATGAAATACGGAGCGATTTCCAAGTCACCGGCTATTTTGCTGACATTGCCGTAGTAGTTGGATACAAGCAATAGAACATACTTTTTTTGCAATTCAGCAAGTATGCTGCGCGCAGCTGCTACATAACCGGAAGAGTATTCGGCAGACAAAAGAGCAGCCTGTAGGGGAAGTTCGTCTCGGTTTTCCGGCGTATCAGCTAATACACCTTTCTCTATGAGATGAGAAAATTGCAAGTCCGTTTTAAACTTCTGAGTCTCCGGCAACGAATGCGAAGGCTGCACCAACTGCAATTTTTCCATCATTTGCTCGGCATAGACGTAAGAATCCTTAAAGTTGTCAGGCGTCAGTGGCAGATTCAGCTTAGTGGTATATAGATACAGATAAATATCCATCCAATGAAGGAAAGGAGAGTCTAAGGTTCCTCCAAAATCAAACGCAATTGCTTTTATCTTATTTTTATTAATCATCTTTTCTATAGTCTATTGTTATTTTTCCAAGTCTTATACTTTCGTGGCCGTTTTCTTATTGCCAACCTTCATCAAAGCAAGCCCTATCACAATCCATACCAACTCACGCACGCGGGTTATCAAGGCTGTGTACACCCCGTAGGCTCCCGAAAGGGCAAGTCCACCAACCGCCAAAGCAAAACCTCCTTCGCGCCCGCCCAACTGCATAGGCAGGAAGAATAAAAGATTTGCAAGTAAAGAAGAAAAAGCCAGAATAAGGAAACAATTGATAAAACTGACATCGGTAGTGAGTACATTCAATATCAACCATACTTCGGCACAACTTACAATGCGGGAAGTGTATTCCAAAGCCAACGCACCATAAAACGTGCTTCTACGTTGCTGATGAAGCAGAGCTATCTGCTGATCGATATTTTCTAATTTTTCTTTATGTATCTCAGCAAAACGTACAACCTTCTTCTTCAAGAAAGGAATTTTGCTTCCTACACGCATGCATGCTACTGCCATTCCATGCTTATATCCTTTAGCCATTAGTGTGCCCAAGAATATACAAAAAACAGTAATAAGACCCAGTATAATACCCATCTCCCAATTTACAGGAAAAAAGAGAACGTAGATAACCACTGCGCTCATCCAAAAGACGAAATGCGAAAAAATATGTGTCATCACATACAGGATAACGGAAGAAGTGGAGCGCTCTACTCCCAAATATGGAGTAAGCTCCATTATACGGTAGGGTTCTCCTCCCATCAGTCCCACAGGAGTAACATAGTTGAGTGCAAAACCGGAAATGGTATATTTGAACAGTTTACTGAAAGTCAGCCCCCCTAGTTTTCCTCCACTCTTTATAATGATATACCATGAAAGGGTATTTATACAATAAACGACCAGCCACAGCAATAATACTAAAGGCAAGTATATACCTGCACGCTTCAAATTGCCCAACAATTCATCATAAGATACATCAAAAGTAAACAGCATAATAACTACCGCTACAATGCCGAATACTAAAAAAACATTCCTGAACTTGCTATTCATAAATTACGAAAGTTTTCGGTACATAAATTTACTCAATGCTTCGTGTTTGTAAATCATGTAAACCAATAATATATTGAGCACCGTAAGTTCAAACACAAAATAAGCCCAAGGTACATTGAACATCAACGAAACAAATAATGCAATGACTCGTGTATTGAACGAAAGTATATTAGTATATTTCATTAAAGGCAAACTGCCTTTACGAAATTCGTCACTGATACTTTGAGGATAGACTTCACCATATGTGATTGCCAATGCTCTGAAGAACCGTTGGAATGCCGGCGAAAGTTGTTCTTGTGAAGCTGTGTAATTACCATAAAACCATAAAAATGTTTTACGGACAAGATCTTTCTTCCAAGACAAAGAGGCAAATAGCGCACGTTGCTGTTTCGAATTGTCAAGCTCGCTGCCTGATTTCCCCTTGAGGAAAAACAAATGGATGTTGCGGTAATAATCGGCCATAGCAGCCTGTTTGCTATGTGCAAAGCCTGCCACAGCAGCCAATATCCAAATGTAACAGCCCCATTGCGGAGTCATTCGTAGACATAGAGCCACATAAATTGATATAAACCACAAATCACCGGAAACTCCATCAAGGATACGTCCCAGCTCAGACTTTTGTCCCGTCATACGGGCCAACTGCCCGTCGGCACTATCGTACATGTTTGCCCAAATCAGCAAACACATTCCTATTAAGTTAAGAAGTAAATCGTTATAATAAAAAAGAAAACCCGAGGCAACTCCCAGAAAGATAGAAGCAATTGTAATTGCATTCGGCGTCACTCCCAGTTTTTCAAATAAAATCGCCCAACGATAACCGATGGGACGATAGAACAACAGGTCAATCCACTCCTCCGTATCCGTAGACTTCAACGAAGCTTGCAGATTTGACTTTTTTGTTTCTCCACTCATATAATACTGTTTTTAAATGCTTGCAGAATTGTTTCACCGATGGCTTTGGATGCTTCTTTACGACAAGGGGCAAAACTGGGCCAGTCGTTAAAGTCTATGATCCGAATGCTTGAATCGGGCGATACAATACAGTCTCCGCCATAGATATGAACCTGAAGCACACGGGCGGCATCTTCGCAAAGCTGTCGCAGTTCGTCCAACGAAAAAGGAATGCCATGAGGTGCTCCATTGATGGCTTCAAGTCCGAATTTGCTATGTCCTCCCTCTTGGGGATAGAACCAATAGAAGAAATCAGTGCCGGCCACACCGTAAAATTTCACCAGGTCTCCTTTCAAGTGCTCGTTAATCACTACTCGTTCAATACCACGCAAAGCGTATTCAGCTACTACGTCACGAAGTTCTTCAGCACTGCGCACATAGGTTACATCTTCACGGTGGATAGCATGAAAATCGGCACGCTTTACCCAACATGGTTCAAACTTCTTCTCTAGCAAATCCAATGGAATACTTTCTCCGGTATTACAAATCAAGCTATCCGGATGGGAAACCTGATTTTCGAGAAGAAGAGTGGTCATCCGTTCGCGCGTGCAATTTTCGATTCCCAATCCCGAATTAACAGCTACAGTACCTTCTGCCTGTAACTTTTGCAATTTACGTACGGCAGCTTTGCTGCGCATCATCGTAAACACATGTTTCTCTCCTTGCAGTGAATCGGTCAGGAACTCCTGCTCGGTATACATATTCACTTTATGTCCATTCTCCGTAAGATATTGGCCTACAGCTGAGAATACAGCAGCATCATTTCCAACATGATTCGGAGAAAACAGGGAATATCTCTGTATTCCCGCAATAGTCAATGGTTTCATTATAAGTTTATGTCTCTAAAAAAAGTTCAGCCTTCCGGATGTCAGCCGTATGGTCAATATCAATGATTTTGGAAAAAGGATGGGCTTGCATCCGCACCCCCGCATCTACCAAATACTGCTGAAAACCACGCATGCGGGCAACTCCGGCTTCCATGGCAGCAGGCAGTAGTGAAAGTGCTTTTTGATTCATACAGTATATACCTCCTGAAATATACCGGGAGCCGTCATAAGGCTCGCTGGCATATCCGGTGATACGCATATCGGGAGCTGTCTTCACATAGAGAGGACGCTCATCATCAACATAATCGGTAACTGCCATCAGCGCGTCATTATCCTTATCCTCACAAAACGTTCGGATATAAGAAGAAAACTCTTGTTCGCGGAAGATGGGGTCGACTGTAGTCAGGCAAAACTTCCCTTTTCCTTGCAGATAAGGAGTAAGTTCATAAAAACTATGAAAAGAATCAGGCGTAGACTTCACTACGATGTCAAGAGGGACCGGAAGTTGCTGTTGCTTGAGAAAATCGTAAACTTCGGTCATTTCTTTATTGATAATGATGCAGAAAGACTCTGCATCATTATCAAGAAAAACCCGAAATAACCTGCTCAACAAAGGTACTCCGCCAACTTTGACCAACGGTTTGGGAACCTGCATTCCCTCCGAAACCAAGCGAGAACCTTGTCCTGCAGCAATCAGTGCATATTTCATTCAGAATCTATAAATTAGTCCAGATAACTTGGTTCTTTTTCACCAATCATATGGCGCAATGTTTGCTTCACCATTCTCCACTGAGTGAACAAATCATGTACCGGCTCATGCTCGAAATCGTGCATCGGGCTCTTGCAGAAGAACGACAACCAGGTCTGGATGCCACACATGCCTGCACGCATGGCAAGATCACTAAAGAGAACCAAGTCGAGTGCGATAGGAGCTGCAAGGATAGAGTCGCGACAAAGGAAGTTTACTTTAATTTCCATCGGATAGCCCATCCAGCCAAAGATGTCGATGTTGTCCCATGCTTCCTTATTGTCCTTACGAGGAGGATAATAGTTGATACGTACTTTATGATATACATCACCGTACAGATCAGGGAATTTCTCCGGTTCGAATATATTATCTATAACAGACAGTTTGCTTACTTCTTTAGTCTTGAAGTTTTCGGGTTGGTCTAGCACCTCGCCGTCACGGTTGCCCAAGATATTGGTTGAGAACCAACCGCTTACGCCCAGCATACGTGTTTTGAACATCGGAGCAAGAACGGTCTTCATCAATGTTTGGCCGCTCTTGAAGTCCTTACCTGAAATAGGTACACACATTTTCTTTGAGAACTCCCACATGGCCGGTGTATCTACGCACAAGTTAGGAGCACCCATAATAAACGGCGCACCTTCTGCGATAGCTGCGTATGCATAGCACATACTCGGAGAAATGACTTCGGTATTGTTTTCCTTCATTGCTTTTTCCAAAGCGGCAAGAGACTCATGCTCTTCTGAGAGAGGAACATAGATTTCCGTACTTGCAGCCCATAATACTGCGATACGCTCGCAATTATTAGCAGCTTTGAAGTTACGGATATCCTCGCGCAGTTGTTCAACCATATCCCAACGAGTAGCGGCATTCTTAATATAAGTACCGTTCAGACGTTTGGCAAAATTATGGTCAAAAGCAGCAGGCATCGGTTTGATGGCTTGCAATTCATCTTTTACCAGATTCAAGTCTTTTTCTTTCAGTACTTCTGCATACATGGCAGCTTCGTATGCATTGTCGGGGAATATATCCCAACCGCCAAAAACGATATCATTCAAATCAGCCAAAGGCACGACGTCTTTGATTAGCTTTTCTTTACCGTCTTGCATACGCATAGTAGCCATCTCTGCGATGGAACCTATAGCTTTTGCCAAGCCTTTGCGAGCAGCCAAGGTACCGGTAATCATGGTGGTTGCAACCGCACCTCCTACTCCGACTACCAAGACGCCGAGACGTCCAGTTGCCGGCTTAATGTTTTCTTTCATTGCCATTGTTATTATTTAGAGTTTAAAAATTGTTCAAATTTAGACTATTTTGTCCAAAGTCAATTAGTCATTTTATCCGATTTAATGTTCCATTAGTAAGATTTAAGTTAAAATGTCATGTGCAAACTAATTCTAAGCCCCGATTTATCAATATTTGGTAAATTTCGGTAAGTTAAACGCCAGACATAATCCACTCGCAAAATTTTAAAAATATTTTCAATTCCAACTCCAGCTTCCACATAGGGAGTGTGTCCCATCGTAGTACTTCCTGCCGGGAAACGAAATAAATTTTCACAGAATGCAGGATTGTTCTTGTCACTCAAATTGCCGTACAAGCCACGACATGAAAGGACTTCCCGCCACTTCAGTTTTTTGAATAAAGGTATGCGGTTAAAAACAAAACCATTCAAATAGTAACTTACATCCCAAGAGGCATATTCATCGTTCATAAATTCCATCGCATTCATTAGTGAATAAGACTCAGGCTGGATGGTATAAGATAAGTTAGCATTAGGAATAATCAGTAACGGAAAAGGTACTTTGTTCCAAACCTTTCCGGCTTTCAGAATAACGTCGGTATACCCGAATGCCGAAAACCAAAAACGCTTCTGAAAACCGGCTTCGGTATAATGATAAGTATAATCTCCTCCTAAAACTCCCTTAGCAGCCAAGGTATGTGTGAGCGTAAAAACCGGTGCATCGAGTGATACCGGAAAGCGGTTCCACTGGGTCTGGAAGAACTTTTCATTAGGAGCATATCTCAACTTTAGTTCCAACTCACTGGTAGAAATACTTTTTACATAAGTCTCATCCTCATTTTGCTTTATAAAAGGTATCAGATAAGAAGACTCATCCTTTCTAAGCCGGGTGGTCAACTGAAAAGAGAAACCGGAATGAAACTCATTGGTATAAGTCAGTTCAGCCTTTCTTTGATAACCGATACGATCATCTTTCTGGCGTTTTAACGCCAAGAAAACATTGTCCTGACTAGTATACAGATAGTGTTGCCCATACTGATTAACATCCGATAAATAGCTTGCTTTCAATGAGTGGATAGGAAATTCATTGGCATATTCCTTTTTCTTATGGAAAGAATATTCCAATTCGGCAAGCCCCTTCACCCGGTGGTCACGAAAACCATAAGCGATGTAACCTTTTCCGAACAAATGCGGATTCAACCAGGCGGTTGTCATGCCACCGGCTCTGAGACGCACTCCTTCCAAGGTGTTACCGCTAATCGTAGTGTTCATCATACCTATATAGAATAAGGGATTTTTGTCTTTAGGAGCAGGTATATACCCCGTAAACAATACTTTCAAAACCTTTTCTGTCCAGTAATAAACAGGATAAGTACGTAGTTGTGCCATCATCTTATCCACAGACGTTTCTTTCTTGCTTACTTCCACATGCCGGTTGGCATCCCAATACTCTTCCGAATAGTTGGATGCTTGCAAATCTTCAATCACTTTTTCCTGCTTACGGAATGCTTGCAAGGCTTTGTCGTCAGGCTCGTATTCATAATTCCTATAAAACACATCCCGTTTAGCATAAATACCATCGCTGTTGTCTGCCAACTTGAATTCCGTAGTAATACTTTCACTGATGAGTTGGCGTGTACCATCTTCTGCACGGTCGAAATTCTGCTCTATCTTCATATAATCTACAAAGTTCAGATTGATTTTCTGAGGAAAGTTCATCACAACCCGACGTACAAAATAGGTGCTGTCCAACATTACGTATAAATGTCCCGTAAAACCAAATGATTCGGAATTAAACGGCACAAACGTCAAGTCTACACAAGGTTTTCGGGCAACGGAAAGTGTATCCATCAGATAATACTTGTAAAACGAAGGACCTAACGAGGAAAGCGGACTGACAAACTTATTCGTGAACAGAGAGATATTATTCTCATAAATATCCACATCGGTCATGGTGACACTGATCGCTTGTTCCATGCCCTGCTGAGACATCATCTCATCGACTCCTGCCTGTCTGCGTGCCTTCACCCACTGCTTCTGACTATGGGGGGACTTACGATAATAGTCTGTTGCAAGCAACTCCCGATTAGAAATTGCCAATACCGGTTTACCCGTTACAGCAGAGGTATCGACATAGTTGGTCAGGAATTTAAATTTACGGTAAAGCCATTTTTGTTGCTTCACGCTATCGAAGTTATTAATGGCAAAGGTCATCTTCTCATAACGATCCCGTTGCCAGAATTCACGTTCAGCGGGTGAATAGTCATCTCGATGCTCTATCATCTTCCGCACAAACTCCACCGCAGGATTATCTTTCTTCTTATACCGCTCCCGGTGAGGTTTCACTACAACTTCGTTTAAAGCATAAGTTGCAGGTGAAAGAGCCACATTAATACGGGAAGAACGCGCCGGATGAATCAAACGGGTATATTCGTTATAACCCACTGCCGAAATAACGAGCACCCCTTCCGAACGGTAAGTTTTAAAAGAGAATCGGCCGTTATCATTGGTCATGCCTCCTTCCGTAGTACCTTTCAGGTAAACGGATGTATAAGGTATCGGCTCCTTGGTCAACGAGTCAGTAACAACACCTTGTACTATATATTGTGCCCTTAATGGCAAAATAATCAGTTGCATGAACAGAAATACCCTCAAAAACAATTTCATACTTATCCTTACCTAATTTAGCTCGCAAAGGTACGAAAGAAAACTTTTTCTAAAAGTTCAGTTTTACAGAATAAATGTTCTAAAAAACCACTTTTCTTCCAAACACTTCACGTTAAAACCCGTTGTATAGCGAAACGAAGCATAAAAGCATCGAATTAACCAGCAAAACCTAAACAAATTAATTATGGAATGGATCTTCAATCAGCTTAGGGAACGTCCCGAACTGGCTATTTTTCTCACTATCTTCCTGGGATTCTGGCTAGGGAAGCTACGCATTGGCAAGTTTACACTAGGAACTGTTACCAGCGTACTGCTTGTCGGGGTGCTGGTGGGGCAATTGAATATTGCCGTACCCGGTCCAATTAAGTCAGTGTTCTTTCTCTTGTTTCTATTTGCTGTGGGTTACAAAGTAGGTCCCCAGTTTTTCAGAGGATTAAAGAAAGACGGACTACCTCAGGTGGCATTTGCCGTACTGATGTGTACGTCCGTACTGGTTGTGACCTGGCTACTCTCCATATTAATGGGATATAACCCGGGTGAAGCCGCAGGTTTACTGGCTGGTTCACAGACGATTTCCGCCGTTATCGGAGTAGCGGAAGACACTATGGCAAACATGGGGCTGGACGAAGCGCAACGTCAAAGCTACATTAATATCATACCCGTATCGTATGCCGTAACTTACATTTTCGGTACAGCAGGTTCGGCATGGGTTTTATCGTCTTTAGGGCCTAAGATGCTGGGAGGATTGCAAAAGGTTAAAGCAGCCTGTAAGGAACTGGAAGCCAAGATGGGAAATTCCCAGGCAGACGAACCCGGATTTATGCTGGCAGGCCGCCCTGTAACTTTCCGTGCCTATAAGATTGAGAATGACTGGTTTAAAAACGGCAGGAGGGTTATCGACCTGGAAGTTTATTTCCAACAACATGATAAGCGTCTTTTCGTAGAACGTCTACGCAAATCGGGAACCATAGTAGAGGTAAGCCCTAATACACAAATAGAGCCGGGTGACGAAGTAGTATTGAGCGGACGCCGTGAATATGTAATAGGCGAAGAAGATTGGATCGGCCCTGAAGTTATGGACCCGCAACTGCTCGATTTCCCTGCTGAAAGACTACCGGTGATGGTAACCCGCAAAACATTTGCCGGAAAGACAATAGAGGTAATCCGCAAAGAAACATTTATGCACGGAGTCAGCATCCGAACCATAAAGCGTGCGGGAATTAATATTCCCGTGCTGGCGCAAACGGTAGTCGATGCGGGCGACGTAATAGAAGTAGTGGGAACCAAACAAGAAGTAGAAACCGCCGCCAAACGACTGGGATACATAGACCGCCCCACCAATCAGACAGATATGATATTTGTAGGACTGGGCATTGTTATCGGAGGATTATTCGGCGCCCTATCCGTACATATCGGTGGCATCCCCATCAGCCTGAGCACCAGTGGAGGAGCATTGATTGCGGGATTATTCTTCGGATGGCTACGTAGCAAGCATCCTACTTTCGGACGTATCCCGGAGGCTTCGCAATGGGTATTGAATAATGTGGGACTGAATATGTTCATTGCAGTGGTAGGTATAGCAGCAGGACCTAGCTTTATACAAGGATTCCGTGATGTGGGCGTAAGCTTGTTCCTGGTTGGCGCAGCAGCCACGACCTTGCCGTTGATTATCGGTCTGCTGCTGGCAAGATATCTTTTCAAGTTCCATCCGGCAATAGCTTTAGGAGTTTGTGCCGGAGCACGTACCACGACTGCCGCACTGGGCGCAGTACAAGATGCGGTAGAAAGCGAAACTCCCGCACTGGGTTACACCGTAACGTATGCCGTGGGCAACACCTTATTAATAATATGGGGAGTAGTCATCGTACTATTAATCTAATTCTCCGCTCGCATAGAATTAGTTTTAAAGTTGCTGGAAACTAATTCTTCGGTTACTAACCGGTAATCGTTCGACAACTGTTCTTCTTTCGTTCGACAGTTGTCGAACGAAAGAAGAACAACTGTCGAACGAATAATAAACAGTTGTCGAACGATTAGTTGTTAGTAACCGAAGAAATAGTTTATAGGCAAAAAAGAAATACTCCGTAGGGAATTAACAAATAGTATATAGTAAGAATTAAATAACCTAAACCGTAACATAATGGATACAAAACTTTTAGAAAAAAAGATGGAAAACATCAGCCCCTTCGAGCTGAAAAACCGTCTCATAGACATGGCGGACGAAAGTCTGAAAAAGACCGCCCGCACCATGTTGAACGCCGGACGTGGTAATCCGAACTGGATCGCTACCACTCCGCGCGAAGCTTTCTTCCTGCTGGGACAATTCGGATTGGAAGAATGCCGCCGTGTAATGGACTTGCCCGAAGGCATTGCCGGAATTCCCGAAAAAGCAGGTATCGCCTCACGTTTCGAAGCGTTCTTGAAAAAGAACAAAGATGCTTCAGGTGCCCAATTGTTGGAGCAAACCTACAGCTACTTATTGATGCAGCATGCGGCCGACCCTGACAGTCTGGTTCACGAATGGGCGGAAAGCGTCATTGGTGACCAATATCCGGTACCCGACCGCATCCTCCATTTTACAGAATTATTGGTTCAGGATTATCTCTCACAGGAGATGTGCGACAACCGTCCCCCACGCGGAATCTTCGACTTATTTGCCACCGAAGGCGGAACGGCTGCCATGTGCTACATCTTTGATTCTCTACAAGAAAACTTCCTGCTGAATCGAGGAGACCGTATCGCTCTGATGGTTCCGGCCTTTACACCTTATATTGAGATTCCGCAATTGGAGCGTTATCAGTTCCAAGTAACCAAACTGCATGCCAACCGCATGAGCCCCGATGGTCTGCACTTGTGGCAATATAGCGACGAAGATATTGACCGGCTAAAAGATCCGTCTATCAAAGCCCTATTCGTTACGAATCCCAGCAACCCGCCCAGCTACGCCCTTAGCCCGGAAACAATGGCACGTATCGTAAAGATTGTAACCGACGATAATCCTAACCTGATGATTATTACGGACGATGTTTATGGAACTTTCAGCCCTCATTTCCGCTCGTTCATGGCAGAGATTCCTTACAATACACTCTGCGTATATTCTTTCTCCAAATATTTCGGTGCAACCGGTTGGCGGAACGCCGTTATAGCGCTCCACGAGTTCAATGTTTACGACCGGCTGATATCTCGCCTGCCGAAAGAAAAACGGGAAGCGCTCAACCAGCGTTATGCAAGCCTGACACTAGCGCCGGAGAAACTGAAATTCATCGACCGCATGGTGGCTGATAGCCGACAAGTGGCTTTAAACCATACAGCCGGTCTTTCACTGCCGCAACAGATGCAAATGAGTTTGTTCGCTTCCTTTGCTTTGCTGAACAAAGAAAACAGTTATAAACAAAAAATGCAGGATATTATTCTCCAACGTTTGCATGCCCTTTGGGACAATACGGGCTTTACATTGGCAAAAGATCCGCTTCGTGTAGGTTACTACACCGAAATAGATATGCTGGTTTGGGCCAAGAAATTCTACGGCGACGAATTCGTATCCTATCTGAAACGCACCTATAGCCCGCTGAATGTTGTCTTTCGCCTTGCCAAAGAAACATCCCTGGTACTATTGAACGGTGGTGGATTCGACGGCCCGGAATGGAGTATACGCGCCTCTCTCGCCAACCTGAACGAAAAAGATTACGTCATTATCGGTCAGGGCATCAAGAGAATATTGGATGAGTATGCGAAAGAATTCACCCCTCGTTCCCCTAAAGGGGAAGGAGAATAGACCTTTTATACAGTATTAATATTAAACGGAGTATCCTCCTCCCCCTTTAGGGGGACGGGGGGTAAATGCGGAAGCGAGTCAGCCCATCGTTGTAGGTACGCAGGGAGAAAGTACAACCATGACGACTCAGCACTTCGCGGATAAACACCAAGCCAATTCCCTGCCCGTTCGGCTTGGTGGAAAAGAAGGGGCTGAAGAGTTTAGCTTCGGCCTCTTTGCTAATCCCAGGACCATTGTCAACGACTTCAATAGAAGCGGGGGCAGTGGTCCTAACTATAATTTCACCTCGCCTACCTGATTCGGCAGCAGCACCTTCTATACTCTCCGCCGCATTCTTGATGATATTTACCAGCACTTGTTCAAAGAGAGGAGCATCCAGACGAACGGTTCCGACAGTCGGGTCACACTCCAAACGCAAGTCGATATTACGGTCATTACACATTCCTTCCATAAAACGCTTGCACATAGACACCAAATCATTCAACTGAACCGGAGCCAAGGTAGGTTCGGGAATCTTCACCACATCGGCAAAACGAGTGATGAAACGACTCATGGAGAAACAACGGTCGGTACAAACACGCATCACCTCGCAAATATCTTCCATTCCATCTTCGGTAGAAAGCGCTTGCTCAACAGTATCCAAAGTAGAAGTGATGCCGGCTGTCGTATTGTTCACTTCATGGGCAATCATTCGGATTACTTTTTCGTAGGCACGTTTCTCCGCACGCATCACCTCTTCCGTCATTCGTTCTATCAAATAGAAAGGATGCTTGAATCCCCGGTCTATAAAAAAGGAGTGGGTACATTTATATATATTGGCATCGTTCAGGCGAACAACAGATGTTTCTTCTTTTTGAATTACTGCCAGCTCCATTGCCAAAGGAGAATCTACCGACTCCAACCGTTTATTCATTGCTTCGTCCAAACGTACCCCCAACATCTTCACCGCCATAGGATTCAACTGCGAAATTTCGCCATCCATCGTTGTAATAACAACCCCCATTGGGGATGCTTCAATCAGCAAATCCAAAAAATGGTTCTGCTCCCGCATGCGCAACCGTTCATTCTTTAACTGTTCCATCATGCGATTGAAGATATTCACTATACGATCCGCCTCATACTGCCCCACCTGACTCAATCTACTGCTGAAATCCTGCTCGCGCAACAATTCCATACCACTGCCGATAGTGTTCATCGGTTTTACAATCTTACGATAGAACACTATCAAATAGATTAATACAAAAGCAATAAGCCCTTCTATTATATACAAGTGCATAATTTGCTTTTCACCGACTAAGAAAATCAGTGCTCCGCTCAAACCGAGCAGAAATAGGACGAGTATGAAAAAGAAGAATTTAATACGCACGGCAGAAATAGTCATAAGTTATGAGTCATAAGTTATGAGTCATAAGTTATGAGTTATGAGTTATTTGTTTATGATTGCTTTACTACTGATAACAAATAACTAATAACTTATAACTCATAACTAATATTATATTTTTCCAAGCGACGATAAAGTGCGGCACGGCTGATGCCCAACGATATAGCTACCTGGCTAAGATTTCCTTTATGTTGTTCCAAAGCTTGCAAGATAGTCTGGCGTTCTATTTCATCCAAAGTCATTCCTGCAAATGAGGTACCTTCGGCAGCCTTTGCCGGTTCGTCATGACGCAAGTATTGAGCATCGAAATCAGTAGCGTCCAATATCGGTTTGCCACTCACCAGAATCGTACGTTCCACCAGATTCTTTAACTCACGTATGTTGCCCGGGAACGGCAAACGGGAAAGGAAGTTCAGGGCATCGGCCGAAAACTCCGTACGAGGCAAACCGTTCACTTCTGCTTGGCGGTCGGCAAAATGACGTGCCAGTAACGGGATATCTTCACGGCGCTCACGCAAAGAAGGCAGCTTTACCGTAATCAGATTGATACGGTAAAATAAATCTTCACGGAAGGTACGCTCGGAAACCATCTTACGCAAATCGGCATTGGTTGCCGAAACAACACGGACATCTACTTTGCGGGGACGGCTATCGCCCAGTACTTCAAAGGTTTGATCTTGCAACACCCGCAATAACTTCACTTGGCAAGAAGGGTCCAAATCACCAATCTCATCCAAAAAAATGGTTCCTTTATTCGCCATTTCGAAGCGTCCTATGCGGTCGGCACTTGCATCGGTAAATGCACCTTTCTTATGACCGAACATTTCACTTTCAAACAAACTCTGTGATATACCGCCCAAATTGACTTTAACAAAAGGCTGTTTCAACCGTTGGCTATTGATATGAATGGCTTCGGCTATCAGTTCTTTACCGGTTCCACTTTCGCCGGTAATGAGTACGGAAGCATTGGTACGGGCTATACGACCTATCGTATTCAGCACTTCCATCAATCCTTGTGACTTGCCGATGATATGGCTACGATTCAGCGTGCTACTTTGTTCTTCGGAAACTTCCTTCGGTGCAGCCGTCAATTCGAGTGCCGTTTCAATACGCTGTAGCAAAGCAGCATTATTCCATGGTTTAGTGATGAAATCGAAAGCTCCCGCCTGCATTCCCTGAACGGCAAGCTGAATACTTCCCCACGCTGTCATCAAGATAACAGGGACATCAGGACGGAACACTTTTACTTGCTTCAACAAAGTAAGCCCTTCCTCGCCGGTGGTAGAGAGAGTGAAATTCATATCCATCAATATCAACGCAGGAGCCTCAGCCCGAACAATATCCATCGCTTCACGTGGTCCCGGAGCAGTTTTAACTTCATATCCCGCACGTTTCAACATAAAACTCAATGAAGAACGTACAGCACTATCATCGTCTATTATCAGTATCATAATAAATTTGCAGTTTGTTTCCTGCAAAAGTAGGAAAATAAATGAAGAATGGAGAATGAAGAATGAAGAATTTAGCTGTGCACCCATGCCGAATGGAAATTCTTCATTCTTCATTCTTCATTCTCAATTCTTCATTTACCTCATGATATCATCAAAATCGGCTTCAAGTTCTGCATTCCGTTCAAAATCCCAAAGCGTGAGGCTACGGAGTTGATAGAAATAATACCAGAAATAATAGAGCTCGGAGATATGTTTCTGACGAGCCTCATCTTTGGAGTTTTGTGCGTCATTCAAATCCAAGGTACTGATTTTACCAATCATAAAGGTTTCTACACTGGTTTTGTAACGTTTCTCAGCAATCAAATCCGCTTCTTCGGCAATATCCAATTGTTGAGCCTGATTATTGAAGTTGGCTACTAACAAGAAAATGTTCTGGTTAAAATCCATTTGTTCCTGACGAATTTTGGAAAGAACGACTTCACGGTTACTCTTTGCTACACGAACTTTTCCACGACGCTTTCCCCAGTCAAGTATAGGAATCTTAACCCCTACCTGTACAATCTGATTATCCATCAAATCCTTATATGCGGAAGAGAACTCATGGTTTTGTCCGGTATACCCCACGCTGGCAAAGAGATCTACACTACGTAAATTACCTCGCGCTGTAGCCACTTCGTAATCGGCTTCCAATTGGCGGCGGCGAATGTTCTGGGCAAACGAATTACGTTCCAATGCTTTGTTCAACACACGGTCGTATTCCATTTTAATATCAGGTACGTTAGCAGGAGGCACCGGATTCAAGCTTTCTTGCTCTGATACTCCGAGGAAAGAACGCAGTTGGAACATTTTGGCATTCAGATTGCTTTCAGCTTCCGTTACATCGGCTTTACCCTGCAAAGCATTCAGTTTAAGTTGCAGTAAATCATTCTCTGAAATCTGCCCCATCTTGCGTTTGGCTATCGCCACTTCGTACAGTCGGTCGGCATTGCCTTTATTCTGCTGTGCAGTGGCAAGGCCTTCTTTGGCAAGCAATAGTTGGAAAAAGTAGGTGATGGTCTTCATCGTTACTTCTTCCGTAGCAGATATAAAAGCCGCTTTTGCTTCGGCATAACGAACCGGTTCGATACGGCGATTCCATTTTAGATTGTTTACTCCAAAAATTGGTTGAGTCAACTCAAGACTTACGGGAACGGACATAAATTGTTTATCTCCGCCTGTCCCCAATTGCTTTATATAATCCAGCGAAGAAGTTAGTGACAATTTACCTCCTGTAAACCATATATTCTGATCTACGGAAAGCTGACCGGACAATCCTAAAGTATTATTTCGAACAAAGCTATAAGAGCCATCCGAGTTTTGATAAGTACTATATGATTTGTTATAGTTAGGTAGTGTGCCCGTAAAATTAACTTCCGGCAATAAGTCTGCACGGAAAGTACGATATTCCCAATAGGCGGTCTTCAGCTCATTCAAGGCAACAGCAGCATCTACAGACTGGAGACGTGCCAAAGCAACAGCTTCCGACAAAGTAATGCTACGTTCACGGCCCAATGTATCATTTTGTGCCGATGCAACCAGCGGCATTAAAAAGCAAACTACAAGTAAAATATTCTTTTTCATGTTCGGTCTTTAAAATTATCTGTATCAGAAAAGCAAAGACCGTGCCAAGTGGCAGGAATAGTACCAGAGAGGGGTATGTGTTCATTTTCGGACAGTAGGGATGTCCGTTTGCGAACGAAAAAGGAGTGATTAGTGATTAGCTGCGCTATCATTTCGCATGGCAACACCAACAAATCACTAATCACTAACAACTAATCACTATTTCACAGCACTCCTTTCGAACTAGGCAACTCATAATGATAGATATCACGCTTCACAGCCATTTTCACAGCACGGGCCAATGCTTTGAAGATCCCTTCTATCTTATGGTGTTCATTTTGCCCTTCTGCTTTGATGTTCAGATTCATTTTAGCGGCATCACTCAGTGATTTAAAGAAATGCAGGAACATTTCGGTAGGCATCTCTCCTATCTTCTCACGCTTAAACTCCGCATCCCACACCAGCCAGGGACGTCCACCAAAATCAAGACACACTTGGCACAAACAATCATCCATAGGTAGTGCATAGCCATAACGTTCAATGCCCCGCTTGTTACCCAAAGCCTGATACAGGCATTCGCCCAAAGCCAAGGCGGTATCTTCAATCGTGTGATGTTCGTCTACTTCAAGATCACCTTTCACATGAATAGTTAAGTCCAGTCCTCCATGTTTACCTATTTGTTCCAGCATGTGATCGAAAAATCCAAGACCGGTCTGGATATCACAATTCCCGTTTCCATCCAAATTGAGTGAAACATAAATGTCTGTTTCTTTGGTTTTACGACGTACTTCAGCAGTTCGTTCACCGGCAAAAAGAAATTCTGCTACCTTATCCCAGTCGGTCGTGACAAGCGCACAGACATCTTCCAAACCTTGACAAGAGGCATTTCCTCCTTCTGACGCAGGTTTCAACGAATCTGTATTATCCTGCAACAGAATGGCGCGACATCCCAAATTCTTAGCTAACTCCACATCTGTGGGACGGTCGCCTATTACGAAGCTATTCGCTAGATCATATTCGGGATTATGGAGGTATTTTGTAAGCATACCTGTGCGAGGTTTGCGGGTAGGTGCATTATCTTCGGGCATACTTCGATCAATACAGATGTCATCAAATGTAACGCCCTCTCCTTCCAACGTCTTCATCATCAGGTTATGTGCCGGCCAAAAGGTATCTTCGGGGAAAGACGCAGTGCCCAGTCCATCCTGATTGGTTACCATTACAAACTCAAAATCAAGCTTGCTACGTACAAAACCAAGATTACGCATTACCTTCGGATAAAATTCCAGTTTTTCTAATGCATCCAACTGATAATCTACAGGTGGTTCGATAACCAACGTACCGTCGCGATCTATAAATAGTACTTTCTTTCTCATAATTATTACAATATATAAAAGAGTATTTAGCGGAGTATCTCGAATTTAATACTCATAACCTTTCAGTGCCTCAATCAACTTCTTATTCTCTTCGCCTGTTCCAACCGTTACACGCAAGCAGTTTCCGCATAACGAAACTGAATTACGATTACGTACAATAATTCCCTTTCCTACCAAATAACTGTAAATCTTCACAGCATCCGTCACTCGCGCCAAAAAGAAATTGGCATCAGAAGGGAAAATCTTCACGGTACAAGACAGTTCGGCAAACTCAGCCTCCAAACTTTCGCGTGCCTCTTTCAACATTTTTATCCAGCGCTCTATTTCATCATAGCGTTGCAACATTTCCATAGCTTGTTTTTGTGTCAATTCATTCACATTATACGGGTATTTTATCTTACTGAAAATACCGATAATTTCAGATGAAGCAAACGCCATACCTAAACGGATCGCCGCACATCCCCATGCTTTAGAAAAGGTTTGAAATACAATAAGGTTAGGATATTTATCTAATTCTTCCAAAAACGAAGGTGCTTCAGAGAAATCATTGTAAGCTTCATCCAGTACTACCAGTCCTTCAAAGTTCCTTATCAATTTCTCTATTTCACTACGAAGCAGATCATTTCCGGTAGGATTGTTAGGAGAGCAAAGGAAGATAAGCTTTGTATGCTCATCCGCGGCCGCTAATAATTTGTCGGCTGTAAACTGGTAATTTTCATCCAACAACACTTTACGATATTCCACGTCATTCACTTCCGCACATACCTGATACATGCCATAAGTAGGATCAATGGCCACCACATTATCTATACGAGGCTCGCAGAAAGCACGAAAAACTAAATCGATTGCTTCGTCACTACCGTTACCTAAAAAGATATTATCCAAATTTACTTTCTTTATTTTAGATAGTTCTTTTTTCAAATCGCGTTGCATGGGATCCGGATAGCGGTTGTGCGGCAGATTATAAGGATTCTCATTGGCATCGAGAAACACCGATGCAGCCGCACCATTATATTCGTCACGTGCCGAAGAGTAAGGCTTCAATCGCCAGATATTCGGACGGGTAAGTTCTTGCAATGTTTTCATGTTGGAGATTTCTAGTTTATTATTTATTGATTTATGGCATTCAGTCTGACGGTTACCGCATTCTTATGTGCATCCAAATGTTCATTGGCAGCCATCACCTCAATGGCAGGGCCGATAATAGCTATTCCTTCGGGCTTTATTTCTTGAAAAGTTATCTTACGAATAAAGCTATCCAGGCTAACCCCACTATATGCTTTGGCATAACCATTTGTAGGTAATGTATGGTTTGTACCCGAGGCGTAATCTCCCGCACTTTCCGGAGTGAGGGAACCCAAAAATACCGACCCGGCATTCACTACCCGCTCGGCAACAACCATATAATCGGATGTTTCTACAATCAAATGCTCAGGTGCGTATGCATTAGTCAACTCAATGGCTTCCTCCATATCACGCACCACGATTAATTTACTATTGGCAAGTGACTTTTCAGCTATTTCTTTACGGGAAAGAAGAGCCAATTGACGTTCTACCTCTTCTTTAACCGCTTCTTGTAATTCGGCTGACGTCGTAATCAACATAGCCTGACTATCCACTCCATGTTCCGCCTGACTCAACAAATCCGCCGCAACAAATACCGGATTAGCCGTTTCATCCGCCAGTACTTCTACTTCGGACGGGCCGGCAGGCATATCAATCGCCACATCACGCAGACTCACCAATTGCTTGGCAGCCGTCACATATTGATTACCCGGACCAAATATCTTATAGACCTTCGGAACACTCTCCGTTCCGTATGCCATCGCTGCAATAGCCTGTACTCCTCCGGCTTTAAAGATACGATTTACACCGGCAACTTTTGCAGCAAACAATACGGCAGGATGTACCTTTCCGTCTTTTCCCGGAGGTGTGCAAAGTACGATTTCCTTGCATCCTGCAATTTTAGCAGGAACAGCCAGCATCAATACAGTAGAGAACAAAGGAGCCGTCCCTCCGGGAATATACAGTCCTACTTTCTCTATCGCAACCGCTTTCTGCCAGCAGGTAACCCCCGGCTGTGTCTCAACTTGTTTACCTTCAAAGCGTTGCGCCGCATGAAAAGTCTCTATATTCTGCTTTGCCAGACGAATAGCAGCTTTCAGTTCATCGCTTACCAATGCTTCTGCCTCCGCTTGTTCTTCATCCGTCACCGCCAACGATGTCAAAACTGCCTTATCAAACTTTTCTTCATATTCCAAAACAGCCCGGTCACCTTCCGCCTGCACACGATCGATGATACTCCGCACCGTATCAAACAGATTTTCAACATTCATCACCGGACGTTTCAAAATTTCCGCCCACTGTGATTTATCAGGATTCGATATTAATATCATATTGATTACTTTTAGAATTCTCAAAATAGTTATAAGTTATTTGCTTGTAATGGGGCTGCGCTATGATGCCGAAAGGAAAAGCACAAACAAATAACTCATAACTTATAATTCATAACTTTTAGCGGCTCGCCGCTAAATTATCATTTTCTCAATTGGCAATACTAAAATACCCTCTGCACCCAATGCTTTCAGTTTACCAATAATTTCCCAAAAGCGTTTTTCGTCGAGCACCGTATGAACAGAACACCAACCTTCTTGTGCCAACGGCATCACGGTAGGGCTCTTCATACCCGGAAGTACGGCAACAATCTCTTCTAGTTTGTCCTGAGGAGCGTTCATCAATACATACTTCTTGTCTTCAGCAGTCTTCACTGCATCCATGCGGAACAAGAGTTCATTCAATATCTCCTGTTTATCCTCACTCATATTCTTGCAGCCTATCAGTAAAGCTTCGGATTTCATCACCACTTCTACTTCTTTCAAACGATTGCTTACCAAAGTAGACCCCGAACTTACGATGTCAAAAATAGCATCTGCCAGGCCGATGCCGGGTGCAACTTCTACAGAGCCTGTTATGACATGTATCTCAGCCTTCACCCCTTGTTTTTTCAAATAAGCAGAAAGAATTTCGGGATAAGAAGTCGCAATCTTTTTCCCATGAAACCATTTCACGCCGGGATATTCGATGTCCTTCGGCATAGCCAGTGACAGACGGCATTTGCTAAATCCCAAACGCTTTATAATCTCGGCATCCTCATTCTTCTCCACAAATTCATTTTCACCTACAATACCTATATCAGCCACTCCGGTTGCCACGGACTGCGGAATATCATCATCCCTCAGAAATAAGACTTCCAAAGGAAAATTAGAAGACTGTACCAGCAATGTACGCTTCGTTGCACTTAGTTTGATATCCGATTCTCCGAGAAATGACATTGTCTCTTCATAGAGACGTCCTTTAGCTTGCACTGCAATTCTTAACATGTTCTTATTTTATTATTTATGATTTTATTACTCAAAAACTAAACTAGACTTAACTAAACTCCCATATACAAAAACGACGAGGCTTACCAATATTCGGTAAGCCTCGTCGTTTTATGTTCTGCGTTATACATATACACTCATACGCCCACCGAGTTATTCGTTAGGATGATGATGGTGATGATGTGCAACGATATTCTTCATTTTTCCTTGTTTTAATGCGACAAAAGTAAGCTATTCGTTTGAAACATCCAAAAGATTATCACAAAAAGTTTATTTTTTCTTTCAAATCAATAAAATCGCTCGGATTTTACTAATAAGATTTACGTTTCTGTGACAATATCATTAAATGAGCGGCAATAGCTCATCCGGCTCCACATCGCAATGATGGAAACACATTTCTTTCTCAGCCTTTTCTTTCGGGTAAGTGAAGTAAGTACAAGTTGCCTCCGTACAAAGTTCTCCCAAGCTGTTATATAATCGTGCCTCGATAATAGCTATATTGCGTTTCTGTTCACGGAGAGAGGCACGCAATACCACATGCGTGTCGTTGGTTGATATAGATTTACGGAAACGAGTTTCCATCTTCGACGTCACTCCGCCCGTTTGTAGTTTACGAAATACCACCCAGCCGCAGATTTCATCCAGTAACACAGATTGGATACCTCCATGCAGCGTATTCAGCCATCCTTGGTATTCCGGGCGGGGCTTCCAGATGCTCACGATCTCATCACCTTCTTCATAAAACTCCATTCTCACACCAGCCTCATTATCAGGAGAACAACCGAAGCAGTTGTAGCCTTCCATACTCTTCCATGGATTAATAATCTTCTTCATATTTTCTATTTTTATCTGTTATGTCTTCTAATTCGCAAGGAGTCAGTGCCCAGAAATTAGAGCCTTACATATAAACAATCCAGATCCCGCGTCAGGACACAAAGATAATGAAGATGTTTTTTTAAGCCTAGAAATAGCATAAAAAAACACTAAACTTTACTACCTTTGTTCTGATATATTTTTTAGTCATAACACTTTGTCATATTTCTTGTTTATTTTATATAGCAAGAACAATCAATTAAAACAAAAGTAATGCCGAGAAGGAGTATTATTTGGTTATGGATATTCATGTTACCTCTATCTTTGTTCGCGCAAAGTGAAGAAGGTGATTCTATCGCATACGATAGTATTGGCTCCCGCCATACTCAGAGAAGCTTTAAAAGATCTATAAAACAATTTCTAAACTTCAGTGATTTCGACACCACTTATATCAGCCCTAACCGGTACAACTATGCCTTGATGCTCGATCACTTTACAAATTATGAATATTACTCTATAAGTAATTCCCTGCCTACCTACCAACACATCAAGTTTTCTCCAAATCCTCATAATAAAATAGGAGTCTATTTTGGCTGGCGCTGGATATTCTTAGGATGGTCTATAGATACTGACGGCATTTACGGGAAGAAAAACGGGAAAACAAAAGGTACGGAGTTCGACCTTAGTCTTTACAGTTCAAAACTAGGGGTGGATATCGCCTACCGCCATACCGGAAATAATTATCGTATCAATGAAATTTCAGGATTCCCGGGAATCCCCAAAGATTTTTCTGCAGATTTCAGTGGGCTGAAGGTCAATATGAAAGGAATAAACTTATATTATATTTTCAATAACCGCCGTTTTTCTTACCCGGCCGGGTTCAGTCAATCTACCAACCAACGCCGAAATGCAGGTTCATTCATACTCGGATTTTCGGCTTCAACGCATAATTTGAAATTTGACTATACAAAACTGCCCGAAATAATTCAAGAGGCAATGAACCCGGAAATGAAGGTGAAGCACATTAAATATACCAGTATCAGTATGAATCTGGGATATGCCTACAACTGGGTATTTGCACGCAACTGCCTCGCATGTTTATCATTAAGTCCGGCTATAGCCTATAAAACATCTCGTATCGAAAAAGAAGAAAAAGAAATAAAAGAATGGTACAAGAATTTTAATATCGACTTTATTGTACGGGCAGGTATCGTTTACAACAATAGCAAATATTTTGTGGGTACCTCGTTTGTTGGCAGAACCTATGATTATTACCGCAACAGTTTCTCATTAAACAATGGCTTCGGCACTCTGCAAGTCTATGCAGGATTCAATTTTCATCTGAAAAAAGAATTCAGAAAGGGCAAACAAGCTAAATCCAAATAACTTAAAAGCTATAAGTGCACGTCAAGCCAAAAATATTTTTACTGCCCTTCTGTTCCCACTGACGGCAATAAAAGACATCTGCTTTCCAATGGTCAGACAAGGGTAGTGCAATACCACCTCGGTATCTCATGCGCTTCACATCAAAACGGTCGCCGGCATTCAAGCCGTTATACATTTCCACCGATACATACGGTTCCAGTATACAGTTAGGAATATCATAAGCAACTTTAAATTGAGAACGTAGGCGATATTCATGATTACTTCCTTCAAAGGTGTGCTGAAAGCGTTCTCGCAAAGAGAGCTTTACATCTTGTAGCCGTGTAGAAAGAGTGCCATCGAAATAATAACGTTGGCGGAACTTCCATCCGGCTTCTCCGCGATTGCGATAATGAAGTTCATAGCCTGCCCCAAGTTTCAAAAAAGGTAATAAAGTGTAGGATCCTCCGATGTTCAGCCCCCATCGGTCTGTCCTACTCAGATTATCTTTTGTACGCCATTCCAAGCCTCCGGTCACAGCCAATGCCGGCTTTACTTTGTATTCAAAACCAAGATTTGCCCAAGTAGCAAAGTCTGTACCCTGCGCATGTACAGAAAAATGTGATAAACACAACAGTCCGACAAGCAGACAATATATTCTGTATTTATAAGAAAATCTTTTTTTCATATTATTTAAAAATTTCATTGAACAACTTAATGTGCACAAAGCTAAAGATTAATTCTGTAACAACTCTGTAATATCATATTTATTTACATCCTGTATTTCAGCCAATAGCCATATGTTTGTTACCCCAATCAAAATCCCACCCATCAGGTCTTGCAGTCCCGCACCGATATAGCCGTTTATACTCACTACCCCAAGTCAAAAGTGTACTTTCGGGATTAATTAAGAACAAGCAAAGTAGAAAAACGTTCATTTTTCCAAAAAGAAATGAAGAACAATTCACAAAGACAAAATCTTTTTCGCAAAAAACATACAATTTCTTTTCAATAATAAAGCCATTGTTTGTTGATTATTCAATGCATAATTTGTATTTTTGCAACGAACAAATAGGATTAATAATAACTATGAGCACAAACAAACTGAGTGTAGTAATCCTAACTGCTATTTTGGTCTTCGGCCTAGGCAGTTGTATGGAAAATGATGTCTATCAAGGATCGAAAGAAGAAGAAAAACAATTCAATGAATTCGATTACTCGACAGTGCAAAGCAATGTAACCCTAGAGGTTAGTTATCTTAATTGCGGTGTAGCGGCAAATGTATATTTTGAGCTATACGACGAAATGCCTGTTACAGTTGGAGAGTACAATTACATTAAACGAGATGATGTCTCTCCGCTTTTCACAGCTTACACAGCGGATAATTGCATATTCAAAGGAGAAGTGGAATTACCGGCATACGTAAAGAAGGTATATATCTATTCACCGGCATTCTTTGCGCAGACTTTGATTGAAGCAGAAGTTGTAAATGGCAGCATCAAAGCTACAGACTATTCGGGCGATGATGTTACGACACGTACTGCTGCAACAAGGGAAAACCATTACAGTTACATGCTTACTTCAGGTAATACAACCCCAATTGAATATGCCGCCCCCCGATGGAAAGAGTGGCTTGGAACCAATCAAGCTAAACAAAACGGTGAAATTAACTATAAATATACCGGCAGTTTGGCCGCTAAATCAACGGAAAAACTATATGAAGCGCATACAAAGGTTATTAATACCAGTAAAGCATGCCCCGAAGAATATCGCAGCTACTCTGACATGTATATCAATGAAGCAGCAGAAGTTGCGGTTACTTTTCTCGGACAAAATACTTGTTGGAATTGTTCTTTAGGCTACTATTACTATAAAGAAGGGGAAAAACCTGCCAGCTTGGAAGACGCCCATGTTATCATGTTATTCCCTAATACGCAAGATGGCAGATGGAGTAATAATATAACTGCCGCCAGCAAAACAGCCGGCATAGACAGACTTACTGCCGTACAACTGAAATACTACCCCAATATAGCTAATGGAGACAACACCGGTGGTATAAATGAATTCCCTGCCGGATATAGAATTGGCTTTGTACTTGCCAACAACGCATGGGACAATCGCATTCCCGGCTTTACGGCAAACAAGAGATATCGCGCCGCTACTTCAGAGGGTTTAAGTATTGACAACAATGGAATAGCCTACTCAGGGCCTCGCACTGCCGCTTATAAATACGGTGATTGTGTTATGATTTCTTTTGAAGACCATGTAGATGATGAAAACTTTAGCGATGTAGTAATAGCTTTAAAATCAAACCCTGTAGATGCCATCACAGATATTCCCGAAGTAGATCCTTCCGATAATAGAACTACAGTAGAGACACTGAAAGGTATGTATGCTTTTGAAGACATGTGGCCTGCACGAGGAGATTATGACATGAATGACGTGATAGTACGTTATACCTACGGAAAAACTTTCGACATTAACAATAATATTTATGCTGAAAGCTTTATATTCAGACCTTATGAGAATATTGCTACCAACAACAATGGTTTGGCATTCAAATTGATTGGTAGCGGCCAAGTAGCGTCTGCCACTTGTTATATGCGTAAAGCAAACGAAGAGAAATACTCAGAAATACCTTTGCAACACGAAGTTGAGGACAATGTATACATATTGACTGACAATGTAAAAATGAATATGGAGGGGGATTATAAAATAACCCTTAACTACAGCTCGCCGATCAAAGTCCAGTCAACAGTCCAACCGTTCATCTTCAAAAACGAAGAAGGTAATAAACGTTGGGAAGTACATATTGCAAAGGAAAAGCCTACTTCCAAAATGAATATGTCGCATTTCGGCGAAGGTGACGACTGTTCTGATCCTAATAAAAATTCATATTACGTACGCAGCGGAAACTATCCTTTTGCAATCTTTTTAAGTGGTGCCACACATAAAGACCTAAGCAAAATGCTAGATAAAAACAATGAGTCTACTCCTGTTGATAACCTTTACAGTGGTTACAAAGGTTGGGTAGAAAGTAATGGAAAAGACAACCCCAATTGGTATAAACAATAATTTACCTACACACATTAAAGAAAGGCTGAAATCTATAACTTCTCAATCGAAGCTTAGATTTCAGCCTTTCTTTGTATCAATACTTTATCTTTTCTGACTCACAAACCATTATGAAATTCGTTTCAAATGTTCTTCTATTTTCTGAAAGAAAGAAGCCAAATGAGAACCATCGACAAAAGCATGATTGACGTAAATGGAAAGCGGAAACACCAAACGCCCTTCGCGGGTAACCACTTTGCCGGCAGTCATCAAAGGATGACTACAACCATTGCCTGCTTCGGCCAATGTATAAGTAGTAGAGGTAAAATACATTTTGGGAACTGCACTCAAATGCACCACATCATAATCCCCCTGTACCGACAATGCTTTCTCCGTACCATAAGGGTCACCGTCTTCGGGTATATTGGTAATCATGGAATAGGCTTCGGAATAGAAGCGTTCGAAATCTTCATGATAAGGAATGCGAACAGTGTAGAAGGTCTTTCCGGGAACGGCTATCGGCGAGATAATATCTACGCGGTCATGAAAAACAACCTGCCCGTCCTTGTCTATGCGATAACGGAGTTCGTCCACTTCATTAGCCGAACGCAATACGGCATACAGGTAATAGAGGAAAAAAGAACGTCCTGCCGCTCTAGCAGCAGCACTTGCTTCCGTACAATCTATTTCGGTAGTGACGGAGTACCAAGAGTTTACGAAACCACGGAAAAAGCCGTAATTATCACGACGCTCCCAAGTTTCAATGTCTATAATATGTTTCATACCTTTATTAAATAAAGAATGAGGAATGAAGAATTTGGCTGCGCAATGCGAACACTCCGCATGGCAATTCTTCATTCCTCATTCTTCATTCTTCATTTTCAATCATTTTTCTTTCTTATAGTTTTCAAGACCAGTCTGCAAAAATTCTATATACTTTGGAACGTCTTCATCGTAAGAGTAAGACTTATTCAGCGGATTACCTTCATTATCAATCAGCACATAGAAGGGTTGGGCATTGGCCCCGAACTTCACTCGTTGCAAATAGCTCCACTTGTCGCCTACAGTGCGCAAAGTACGTTCTGTTCCGTTCTCTACAATCTTCACAGGAGAAGTAAGCGGAGTCTTATTATCCACATAAAGTGTGATAAGTACATAGTCATTATTAATGATATCACTTACCTTCGGATCAGTCCATACGGCAAGTTCCATCTTCCGGCAGTTCACACAACCATATCCGGTGAAGTCCAGCATCACGGGTTTACCATGCTGACGGGCATACTCCATACCCAAATCATAATCATCGAACCGGGCATGTACTTCATTATTATACAGATTGAAATCTTGCGTCTGCAAAGGAGGTGCAAATGCGCTTACAGCTTTTAACGGTGCTCCCCACAAGCCGGGAACCATATACATGGCAAATGCCAATGAAGCCAAAGCCATAAAGAAGCGAGGTACGCTGACCTTTGTATCATCATCATCGTGCGGGAACTTAATTTTGCCCAACAGATAGAACCCAAGCAATGCAAACAGTACGATCCATAAAGCAAGGAATGTTTCACGGTCAAGAATACGCCAACCGTAAGCAAGATCGGCTACCGAAAGGAATTTTAGCGCAAATGCCAATTCCAGGAAACCCAACGTAACTTTTATCACATTCATCCAACCGCCGGATTTAGGCATAGATTTCAACCATGACGGGAACAATGCAAACAGAGTAAATGGCAATGCCAACGCAATAGCAAAACCTAACATACCGATTGCCGGAGCTATCACACTACCCGTTGTAGATACCTGCACCAAAAGGAAACCGATAATAGGACCTGTACAAGAGAAAGATACCAACGACAAAGTAAATGCCATCAAGAAAATACTCAGCAGCCCGCTTGTAGCCTCCGCCTTACTATCTACAGCATTGCTCCACTTAGATGGAAGCGTAATTTCAAATGCCCCGAAGAAGGAAGCTGCGAACACAATCAGCATCAAGCAGAACAGAATATTAAAAATCGCATTGGTAGAGAGTGCATTCAACGCACTGGCTCCAAAGATAAGCGTAATAGCCAGTCCAAGGGCTACATAAATTACAACAATAGATGCGCCATACGTCCAAGCATCACGAATGCCTTTCTTCTTGTCTTTGCTGCGTTTTAAGAAGAAGCTGACTGTCATCGGAATAATAGGCCATACACAAGGAGTGAACAACGCCAATAATCCACCTACAAATCCGGTGAAGAAGATATAAATCCACGACATATCCTCGTGAGAAGTTGTTTCCCCTAAAGATTGTAATTCATTGATGACCGGTTTCCAGAGATCGATTTCACCTGCCACGTTAATATCTGTAGCGCCATTCGCACCACCAATAGCCGCGGCAGCCACAGTGTCGGTAGTTACTTCGGGTTGCGGCGTCTGATCATCGGTCTTTACTTCGGCTGCAGGAGCCTCTTTTGCTGTTCCTTCTGCCTTACCTGAGAACTTAAACGGAACTTGCGTAGGCGGCAAACAATTTTCATCATTGCATGCGCCGTATTCCAAATAGCCATCTATCAGATAAGCACCACCGGTTAACTTTAATTTCTGGACGAACTGGGCAGTATTCGCGAAATAGCGCACTTTCATTTCGAACAGTTTATCGAAAGCTGAAACTTCCTTACCTATAGGTTTCAACTTACCCACGAGTGTAGCACCCGAGAGTTTCTCGGTATTAAAAGTCGCCGAGATGGGACCACCGTCACCCAAGTCCGTTGAATAAACATGCCAACCTTTATCAATGGTTCCGGTAAATATGACCTCTACCTCATCAGCCGATAAAGTCTTTAGTTCAGTCTTGAACTTGACGGGTTCATGAATCTGCGCTTGCACTACCACCGCTAAAAGCAGCAGAAGCGTCGAAAAAAACGTCTTCTTCATCATTTATTTTTCTATTTTTAATTCTCAATTTTCAATTACTCCTCATAGTCTACGCATGCACGGCTTTCTTTTACCGCTGCAATGAGCTTGCCGGCAGCCACATGATCGGGATGTGTAGCATAGAATTTCACATCTTCCAATGTATCAAACTCGCTATAAAGAGCAATGCTCCAAGTCTCAGCCGGATTGATGTTCAACCCTACTTCAATCTTACGAATAACAGATATTTTAGCAGGAAGTGCTTCAATAGCTTTCTTAAAATTATTCATTGCAGTTAACTTTTCGTCAACCGGAGCCTCATCTTTAAGCTTAAATAATACAATGTGCTTTACCATAACTTTGTTATTTAAATGATTTATGTCTATATTTGTCAGCCGAAGCGGCATTTATTTTATGAGTGCAAAAATACTCGTTTTGTTTTAAATATACACTTAAACGGATGTTAATAATAGGAATTGCAGGCGGAACCGGTTCTGGAAAGACCACCGTCGTACGTAAAATTATAGAAAGTTTGCCTACCGGCGAAGTGGTATTATTACCTCAAGACTCTTATTACAAAGATAGTAGCCACGTGCCCGTCGAAGAACGCCAGAACATAAACTTCGACCACCCGGATGCCTTCGAGTGGAGCCTTCTGTCCAAGCATGTAGCCATGCTGCGTGAAGGAAAAAGCATTGAGCAACCCACCTATTCGTACCTGACGTGTACCCGCCAATCCGAAACCATCCACATCGAACCGCGTGAAGTTATAATCATAGAAGGAATCCTTGCCTTATGCGATAAAAAACTACGTAGCATGATGGACCTCAAAATTTTCGTGGATGCTGATCCTGACGAGCGTCTTATCCGTGTGATACAGCGTGATGTCGTCGAACGCGGTCGTACTGCCGAAGCCGTGATGGAGCGCTATACTCGCATATTGAAGCCGATGCACCTGCAGTTCATTGAACCTTGCAAACGATATGCCGACCTTATTGTACCGGAAGGCGGAAACAATCAGGTGGCTATAGACATTCTAACAATGTACATTAAAAAACACTTGAGGTAGTGGTTAGTGATTAACGATTAATGACTTGTTATGAAGAAGGGAACAGGGTTATTGCTATTGCTCGCTATTATGCTACTTGGCTGCATCTTCGGATGTCGTGGAAATCATCATGCCGGAGATGAAAAAGCGGGGGATGATTTGCAGCAGATAAAGGATAGCGGAGAATTGGTAGTATTGACATTGTACAGTTCGACTTCTTATTTCATCTATCGCGGTCAAGACATGGGTTTCCAATATGAATTGAGTGAGCAGTTTGCTAAAAGCCTGGGAGTAAAATTACGGGTAGAGGTAGCAAGAAATGTTCATGAACTCATCGAAAAGCTATTAGCCGGCAAAGGAGATTTGATTGCCTATAATCTGCCCATTACTAAAGAGTGGAAAGATAGTTTGATATATTGTGGAGAAGAAGTTATTACCCACCAAGTCATAGTGCAACGCAACAACGGGCATACCAAACCTTTGAAAGATGTAACCGAGCTTATCGGAAAAGAGGTGTACGTGAAACCGGGAAAATACTACGAGCGGTTGGTTAATCTTGACAAAGAGCTTGGCGGAGGTATTCATATCCATAAAGTGACAAACGACAGTGTCAGCGTGGAAGACCTTATCATGCAAGTATCCCAAGGGAAAATACCATATACGGTAGCCGATAATGATCTGGCACGACTCAATACCACCTATTATCCTAATCTGAACATCAGCCTTTCTATTAGTTTCGACCAACGTGCATCGTGGGCAGTACGAAAAGATTGTCCTGAGCTTGCTGCCGCTGCCGACAAATGGCATCAGGAAAATATGACTTCACCAGCTTATACGGCGAGTATGAAGCGCTATTTTGAAATCAGCAAAGCTATCCCCCACTCTCCTATTCTCTCCTTGCGGGAAGGTAAGATTTCTCATTTCGACAAGTTATTCAAAAAGTATGCTCCCGAGATTAATTGGGACTGGAGGTTATTAGCCTCTTTGGCTTACACGGAATCGAACTTTGATTCCACAGCTGTATCTTGGGCAGGCGCAAGAGGATTGATGCAATTAATGCCGGCTACCGCACGTGCCATGGGTGTCCCCCCGGGAAAAGAACAAAATCCCGAAGAAAGTATAAAAGCCGCTACTAAATATATCAATGCTACAGCCAAAAGCTTTGCTTCCGTACCCAAGGAAGAACGGATCAATTTCATTCTGGCATCCTACAATTCAGGAATCGGGCATGTATTAGATGCCATGGCATTAGCTGAGAAGTATGGCAAAAACAAAAATGTGTGGCGGGATAATGTAGAGAACTTTATTTTACTAAAAAGCAACGAAGAGTATTTTACCGATCCTGTCGTTAAGAATGGTTACTTCCGCGGTATAGAAACGTATAATTTCGTAAGGGATGTTACTTCACGATATGAACAATATAAGAAGAAGATAAAAAAGTAGTTATGAGTTATTAGTTATAAGTTATTTGTTTATATTAGGGCTGTGCTATTATATACAAAAGGCATAAACAAATAACTTATAACTAATAACTCATAACTAGAACAGGTTTAATTTATTCTGCTGTGCCTCCTCCAAAGAAACAGTCTTCACTTGTCTGTCTTTATTCTTATCACGCAGTTGCTGATAAGTTTCATCCAATTCCGCTTTTAATTCTTCCTTAGCTTTGGGATTCATCAGTTTGGCGGCTACAGCTGCGTTTTGTGAAGCATCTTTCAAGTGGATAACAGGGGCATGATAAACGGGAGCAATCTTCAAGGCAGTGTGAAGTTGCGAAGTGGTGGCTCCACCTATCAATAAAGGAATATCTAAACCCGATTTTTCAAGTTCGAGTGCCACATGTACCATTTCGTCTAAAGAAGGAGTTATCAAACCGCTTAGTCCTATCATATCGACTTTTTCCTCAATAGCACGCTGAATAATGGTTTCGGCAGACACCATCACTCCAAGGTCTATAATTTCGTAGCCGTTACATGCCATCACAACGGAAACAATATTCTTGCCTATATCATGAACATCCCCTTTTACGGTTGCAACCAATACTTTTCCGGCAGAAGTAGTTCCTTCTTGCTTTTCCGATTCAATAACGGGTTGAAGTATAGCAACGGCTTTCTTCATTGTACGGGCTGTTTTTACTACCTGCGGAAGGAACATCTTTCCGGCACCAAACAAATCGCCTACATGGTTCATACCTGCCATTAAGGGGCCTTCGATAATATCAACTGCCTTAGGATATTGTTGAAGTGCTTCCGCAAGGTCTTCTTCCAGATAATCACCGATACCCTTGGTCAGCGCATATTTCAATCGTTCCTCTATGGTCGCATTTTCCCGCCATGATAGTTGTGAATGTGAGGTCGAAGTACCGCCCGCACCGGATGATTTAGCTGCATCCGCCTCTGCTTTGAGGCGTTCGGCTGTTTCAATCAATCGTTCGGCAGCATCCGGACGGCGGTTTAAAACCACATCTTCAATGCGTTCTAATATATCAGAAGGAATATCTGTATAGAGTACAGAGGTTGCCGGATTTACAATTCCCATATCCATACCCTCACGGATAGCGTAATAAAGGAATACCGCGTGCATCGCCTCACGAATGTAGTTATTGCCACGGAAAGAGAATGAAAGGTTGCTAACTCCACCACTGACATGGGCACCAAATAGATTTTTCCTGATCCATCCGGTAGCTTGTATAAAATCGACCGCATAGTTGTTATGCTCCTCCATACCGGTAGCTACAGCAAGTACATTCGGGTCGAAAATAATATCATGAGGATTGAAACCCACCTTATCTACCAACAAACGATAAGCTCGTTCGCAAACTTCAATCTTACGTTCACAAGTATCTGCCTGACCTTTCTCATCAAAAGCCATTACTACGGCAGCAGCACCATATTGCTTAATGATACGGGCATGTTCCAAGAATTTAGTCTCTCCTTCTTTCAGGGAAATAGAGTTGACTATAGATTTGCCTTGTAAGCATTTCAGCCCGGCAACAATAACTTCCCATTTGGAAGAGTCGATCATGACCGGTACCCTGGCTATTTCGGGCTCAGAAGCTACAAGATTCAGGAAAGTTGTCATCTCAACTTCTGCATCCAGCAGGCCATCGTCCATGTTGATATCGATCACCTGTGCACCGTCTTCCACCTGCTGGCGGGCAATGCTGAGAGCTTCATCATACTTTTTCTCATTAACCAGGCGAAGAAATTTACGAGAGCCGGCAACGTTACAGCGCTCACCTACATTCACAAAATTATTTTCAGGCTTCACCTCCAGTAACTCAAGACCTGAAAGCCAAAGACTATCGGGTTTCCGTACCGGTTGATGTGGAGTAGCGTCGGCTATTAAAGCTGAATATTCGGCAATATATGCATCAGTCGTTCCGCAACAACCACCGATAATATTCACTAAACCTTCATGGATATATTCTTTAATCTCATGCGCCATGTCGACAGGAGTCTGGTCGTATTTACCCAAACTGTTAGGCAACCCGGCATTGGGATAAGCACTTATATAGTAAGGTGCACGGTTAGCCAGTTGTTCGAGAAAAGGTTTCAGTTGGCGGGCACCAAACGAACAGTTCAACCCTACAGAAAAAATATCGGCATGTTGCACAGATGCCAGAAAAGCCTCTAAAGTTTGTCCGGAAAGTGTACGTCCACCAGTATCAGATACGGTAACAGAAAGCATCAGGGGAACACGGATACCGGTAGTTTCCATCGCTTGTTCCGCAGCAAAAATAGCAGCCTTAGCATTCAGGGTATCAAAAATAGTTTCTATCAACAATGCGTCTACCCCACCTTCCAGCAAAGCTTCCATCTGTTCGCGATATGCAGCGGCCAGTTCATCGTATGACAAAGCACGAAAAGCCGGATTGTTCACATCGGGACTCATAGAGCAAGTTTTATTCGTAGGACCTACCGAACCGGCAACAAATCGAGGTTTTTCAGGAGTCAGGGCGGTAAATTCATCCGCTACTTCACGAGCCAGCTTCACAGCAGCGAGATTCATCTCCCGCACATAATCCTGTACATGATAATCTGCCATACTGACACGGGTAGAGCTAAATGTATTGGTTTCAATAATATCCGCACCCGCCACTAAGTATTTACGATGTATATCTTGAATAACATCAGGACGAGTCAAACAGAGCAAATCATTGTTTCCCTTCAATTGCCCCGGGATATGCGCAAAACGTTCACTCCGGAAGTCTTCTTCCGTCAAATTATATTGCTGTATCATAGTGCCCATAGCACCATCTAAGATAAGGATGCGCTCCCGCACCAAGCTGCCAAGCATATTCATTTTAGTGATTAGTGATTAGTAATCAGTGATTAGTGATTAGTATTATGATTAGTGCGCTATGATTCCGCATGGCAACACCAACAAATCACTAATCACTATTTTTTAAACATCCGCGCCATATCGCGTTTGTCATCTTTTTCTCTCAGGGATTGACGTTTGTCGTATTCTTTTTTACCTTTAGCCAAAGCTATTACTACCTTAGCCAGCCCTTTCTCATTGATAAACAAGCGCACAGGAACCATGGTAAAGCCCGGATTCTTCGAGTCTTTTACCAAGTTATTCAATTCTTTTTTAGTTAAGAGAAGTTTTCGCTCCCTCCGCGCCGAATGATTATTGTACGAACCATAGAAGTACTCGGCAATATGCATATTCTTCACCCACAATTCACCGTTGGCAAAGTAACAAAACGTATCGACCAAACTAGCCTTTCCCAAGCGGATGGATTTAATTTCCGTACCTGTGAGTACAATACCGGCTGTATAGGTATCTATCAGTTCATAATCGAACGTAGCACGCTTATTTTTTATATTTACAGGAGCCTGTTTCATAATATAATCAGTTTAGCACCACCGTCAGCTTGTTAAAAATCCATTCAATAACTGCCGGACAAGCTATTAACAATATAGAAGAGAAAATGGTGAATCGTAAGCGATCCTTTTCTACCACTTGCATTACTTTCGCACTTCCCTCCCACACTACATATACAATATAAAATTGCAGCAGCAAAGCTATAATTTTGATATCGGGCAAAATACCGATAATAATTTTAAGCAAAAAAAGTACTACCAACGCATACCCGGCAAACTGCTGTGCCAATGGTACATCGCTGTTCATCTTCAACATACGCACACGCAGTTCATTGATAAGATAAGCTGCTAAAAAGTATCCTCCGAATAAAGATACAGCCACCGCACAACATTGTGTCATGGCATATTGAAAACTTTGCGGACCACCCCACCCCATGGTTATCAATGAACCGATGAAGACGGACAACCCACATAAACCAATCATAGGATAAACAAAAGCTGTAAACACCTTTCGCCTATCCTCTTCCAAACGAATTTCCTCCCAGGCACGAGCCGGAGAGGAAATCAGTTGTATTGCTATTTGAAATAAATCTTTGTAGTTCAAAATTTATTTTTCAGTTTCTTTATAAGTAACAGTATACTTATTTTCCTTAGTTTGCGTATCATCCAACTTATAAGTATACGTATTTTCTTTAGTTATAATCTCAACAGTTGTAGGATCTTCACTAGTATGAGTAGCAGTCCTATAAGCTCTAAAAATATTACTCAGATTATATGTCTTTTGGAAGAATCCAAGATAACCTTGTTCTGCGTAATTATAAGATGTCGTATTTGTTGTTTCATCTTTACCTGCATTATGATGTAAATAAAGTTTCAAGGTCTTATCGCCCTCCGCTTGTTCTTTTGGATAATATTTCAATGTAAGATAATGAAGTTTACCATACATGAAATAATTAACAGGAAGCAATAATGTTGTTTTATCAAAGAAAGATGGCTTTACCTCACTATTTTGAGAAATGCCTAATGATATAATTGCTGCATTGTTTATAGAATCATTCGTAGCTCCCTTTTCATTTACAACTTCAGTCGTGTTGTTAAGGTCTATAGCTGTCATTAAGTCTACATTTTTAATATTTTTAGGATCTTCATTTGGCACTGTAACAGCAGGATCCCAACGATAAGAGATATAAACCACATGGCCACTCATCTTAGAAACATCAATACCTTGTGTAAGCAAAGAAGATACAGAAGCTGCCGTAGGAGTTATTGTTATGTCACCAGATACAAAGTATACAGGTCCATAGTTAGCAACAACTTTCGCCATTCCCCCACCATATTTATATGGATCACTATCAGAGTTCAGACATGAAGTTAAAGAAATACCCATCAACAAGGTAACAGCAATCATTAAGAATTTCAATTGTTTCATTTTTCTTATAAATATTAGAGTTTGCAAATTTAGATAAAAGAATTGAGTAATAGAGTACCCGCTTCGTTTTTTCATTGTTTTTAAGATTAAATGAAGGAATAATCGAAATACTGCAAACCGCAATACATATTTAACATTTATTCATTTTCTATCGTTATAGTATTATTGATAGAGTTTTTACATTTAGAATAAGTGCCTTTCCGTTTACCTGCAATCTCTATTCCTACCAAATCCTTAATTCGTTTTGTCCTATTTATCCGATTTTGTTAAACGATCTTTGCAAACAGTTCCAGATGCTCATCCACATATCCGGCAACCAAAGCTGTAAATTCTTCTTCTTTTTCAAGAAACTCTTCCTCCAACTCATCGAAAGCCTCGTATTGCTCGTACATTGCCATAAACTCGTCATCCGAACGTTCACGTTCCAAATCTTCGCGATGCTCATCATACATCTTCTTTGCGGCATAGACCAATTTACTCAGATCACCCGCCCCCCACAAACGCATTACTTTGGCAAACGGATTAGCAAAAATGTAGCCGCCATAACCATTTTGTATCAATTGACAAAAACCTCCTTCCATAATCTCGTCACGGAATATCTGGTATGCCAACAGCGAATGCTGCTCTCCCGTAAGCAGAGGCATTGTTTCGGCAGTCAGTTCACCACCTATTGTTTCCTTGTACTTATCTGTAAAAACTTTAATAAAAGCATCCATTCCTTCGCTTGCGGCTTGACGCAAAGCTGCATCCGTCAATTCTATCATAACTTTGAGTTTATTAAATTATGCCACAAAGTTATATCTTTGATTCCACATAACTGTAAACGTCACTTTATATTCTGTAAAAATTCAACTGCTTATTACCTATTTTTAATAAAAAAGTCAAAATACACGGTTGTATAAATTCATCACAACCGATTATACACATTAAGTAATAAGGCGAATAAGTAGGTGAATAGTTTATTACTGAGCGGTTTTGAGCTAAATACTTATTGTATACAATGGCACGCAGATGACCACAGATCAGAGAATTTAGCTGCGCTGTTGGATTGCTGAAAAAGAAAAAATCTGTGGTCATCTGCTAAATCTGTGTCATCTGCGTGCCATCCCCATTTGCTTCATTTCTTTTGCAAAATCAACTTATGCTTCCTGTTAAACGAATGCGCTCTAAATGAATATTATTTACGTATGTTGGTTTTTCAATATTAAGTTGTAACGTTAGGGTACCTCAGTCGTATACTTAGGGTATCTCTGTATACGACTTAGATAGCCTGAGTATACGACTGAGATGGGTCTTGTGCTATATACTCATTATCAAATAGTTATAAACATCCGCTTGCTTGATAATAAATTAAAACAATTGAGGAGTATGCTATTTCATTCATTTCTTTCGCGATTTGAATTAAATCAAATCACTATACTCCTGCCCTATGTCGCTCGATATGTTCCTCGGTGCCGAACAATGAGTTCCTCGGTGCCGGCCGATGTGTTCCTCGGTGCCGAACAAATCACCTTATTTCTGAGCGATAATGAAGCATAACAACTACCGATTCGCATTAATATATAGGTGAGTATTCTATGAAAATTCTTATATTTGCCACATGTTTAATTTATAAAATACGATGAAAAAACAAAGAATTTTATTATTGGCTGCCTTGTTAATGCTATCAGGAACAATGTTTGCCAAAATTGTGTTACCGCCGATATTCTCGGACAATATGGTACTGCAACAACAAACCGACGCACCGGTATGGGGACAAGCCAAACCCGGCGCAACCGTGAAAGTCACTACTTCCTGGAATGGGAAGACGTATGTAACCAAAGCTGACAGCGAAGGAAAATGGAAACTATCCGTAGGCACCCCAAAAGCCGGAGGCCCCTATCAACTAACACTATCCGACGGCAATAAGCTTACACTGAATAATGTAATGATTGGCGAAGTATGGATATGCTCCGGACAGTCCAACATGGAAATGCCACTGGACGGATGGGGAAAAATCATGAATTATCAACAGGAAATAGCCGATGCCAATCATCCCAACATCCGATTGCTACACGCCGAACATGTGACCAGTTCACACCCCGAAAGCAACATCGCCATCCGTGGCAATGGCTGGCAAGTGTGTTCACCCGCCACGATTGCCGACTTCTCCTCCACCGCCTACTTCTTTGGCCGCGAGATTGCCGAGCAACAACAAGTCCCCGTAGGCCTTATTCATACCTCCTGGGGAGGAACCATCGCCGAAGCATGGATCAGCGGAAAGGTACTGAATGAAATGCCCGACTTCCAGAAAGCCATTGCCGAAGTGCAAGCGTTGCCCGACCGCACCATCGCAGCAGCAGAATACAAGAAAAAAGCAGAAGCCTGGAAACTCCGGGCAGAGAAAGAATACAGCGCCGGAAAACCTGCCCGTGCTGCAACAACATTAAATGACACGGATTGGAAAACGCTGAGTTTCCCCGGTGAAGTAGAAAATCAAGGATTATCCAGCTTCGACGGAATCATTTGGCTCCGCCGTGAGGTAGAGATTCCCGCTTCGTGGGCAGGAAAAGACGTCGAAGTATCACTGGGCAAGATTGACGACATGGACGAAACTTTTTGGAATGGCAGCGAAATAGGAAGCACCAACGGATATAACCTCCCACGCAACTACACCGTGCCAGGGCAACAAGTGAAAGCTGGAAAATTGAAACTAGCTATCCGCATCACAGATACCGGCGGAGGTTGCGGCATGACGGGAGACCTTTACCTGCGTTCGGCCGACGGAGAAACGATCTCCCTCGCAGGCAATTGGAGATATCAGGTTGCGGAAGAAGTGGGTGCTCCGCCGATTGACGCGTCCAATAACCCCAACATCCCGACCTTGCTATATAATGCAATGATTCATCCACTGATACCCTATAGCATTCAAGGCGCCATCTGGTATCAAGGCGAGAGCAATGCCGGACGTGCTTACCAATACCGCGAACTGTTTCCGCTACTTATCGAAAACTGGCGCAAAGATTGGAACAAAAACTTCCCGTTCTATTTTGTACAACTGGCCAATTTTCAGCAAAAGACTCCCGAACCTGTTGAATCCGACTGGGCAGAGCTTCGCGAAGCACAAACCCGCACACTGGCTCTTGCCAATACAGGCATGGCGGTGATTATAGACAAGGGCGACGCCGACGACATCCACCCCAAAGACAAACAAGCCGTAGGACACCGGCTGGCGCTGATTGCCCGTGCCAAGACGTATGGTGAGAATATCTGTTACTCAGGTCCTTTGTACCGTTCCTATCAGGTAGACGGAGACAAGATAATACTCTCCTTTGACCACACCGACGGTGGATTGAAGAGTGGTGACGGCAAACCACTGCAAGGTTTCGCCATCGCAGGACGCGACCACAAGTTCCATTGGGCACAAGCCGAAGTGGTGGGAGATAAAAAAGTAGTAGTTTCATCGCCTGAAGTCCCGTTTCCTGTAGCTGTACGCTACGGCTGGGCTAACAATCCGGATTGCAACCTGTACAACGGCGCCGACCTGCCAGCTTCCCCGTTCCGCACCGACGACTGGAAAGGAATCACGCAGAGATAACAACTCCCGTGCGAAAGAAGCAGGCCGCGTCACATTGTAATCTCCACGTTACATTCCACAGAAACAGAACAACCTATTACCTATTTTTAATAAAAAAGTCAAATCATACGGTTGTCAGAAACGAAGAAAAGGAGTAACTTTGCACCGATTTAAACAGAGAAACTACGTTTTTTAATTATATCACTTAAAAAAAGAGCTAATTATGACTTATTCACACGAAGTGGAACACATGTGTGTTGTAAAGAAGGGTCCTAACCACGGACCGGCTCCC
>JAEXAJ010000089.1 GCA_023458215.1 Bacteroidota bacterium | reverse complement strand
TAAAGAATGGGAAAATCAGTGAGCAGGAACGAGAAAACCGTTTATTACTGCGTCGGATAATGAAAGATGCCGGATTCCGTTCACTGCCGAGTGAGTGGTGGCACTTTAACCGGTACAGCAGACAGACAGCAAAAGAAAGATATCAAGTAATCCCATAAAGAATATGACTCTAAACGAAGACACCCTGAACTTTATCCGCGAACATCGTCGGGACGACGTACGTAGCCTTGCTTTGCAAGCTCGCAAGTACCCGGAAGTCGATATGCCTGCCGCTATCACACAGATAGCCGGTTGGCAGATAGCTAAAGAGAAAGTACCGACTTGGGCGGGTATTGATGGTATCCGGTATCCGGTCCACCTCTCTATGGAGCAATGTTCTTCGGAGATAACGGCACGATATAAGGCAGAGATCGCAGCAACCGGAGCTTTAACAAAACACGATACCTTCACCGACCTTACCGGAGGCTTTGGGATAGATTGTGCTTTCCTATCCGCTTGTTTTAAGCAAGCCACTTATGTAGAACGCCAGCATGCCCTTTGCGATATTGCCTCACATAATTTTCCACTGCTAGACGCATGTTACATCACTGTTTGTAATGAAGATAGTGTGCAGCACCTGCAATCCATGTCGCCCGTAGACTGGATATTCATCGACCCTGCCCGTCGTGACGGACATGGAGGGAAAACCGTAGCCATCAGCGATTGCGAACCGGATGTAGCAGCATTAGAAGAGCTCTTGCTCCAAAAAGCAACACATGTGCTGATAAAGCTATCCCCCATGCTCGACCTTACCCTCGCCGTGAACGATTTGAAGCATGTACAAGAGGCGCATATCATTTCAGTAAACAATGAATGCAAGGAATTGCTACTTGTATTAGGACATGAGAAATACCTTTCTACAGAAGAGGTTCCCATTCATTGCATCAATCTTACTCACTCGCAAGGGCAACAAGCCCTTACCTTTACGCGGCAACAAGAAAAAGATTGCGCATGCACCTATACCCCGACATTGAAAGCCTACCTTTACGAACCGAACGCCTCCATCCTTAAAGCCGGTGCTTTCCGCAGCCTTTCTTCTATATATAAGGTAGAAAAACTGCACCCTAACAGCCACCTCTATACTTCCGATGAATACATTGCCGACTTCCCCGGACGGAAATTCCGGATAGCCGGCAGTTGCAGTTTCAACAAGAAAGAAATAAAAGAGATGCTGGGAGCAGAGAAGAAAGCAAACCTTACCGTACGCAACTTCCCTGCTACCGTAGCAGAGTTGCGCAAACGGTTAAAGTTGGCTGAGGGCGGTGACACCTATCTGTTCGCTACCACCTTGGCGGATGAAAAGAAGGTGCTGATATGTTGTAAATGATGAACCTTACTAATTATTCAGCAACCGCTTTTCCGTCTCCGACAATGTACGCTTCTTTATATTCAGTTGATGCTCCACAATCAGTTCATAGTCGCAACGCGTATCACCACCCTTACTGGTCACAACAAGCAATTCGAGGAACATCAGGAACATAAACAAGAACATATAGAACCCAAAAGCAATGGGATTTTCGAACAGAATCGAGAAGAGTGCCTGTAACTCTTCCAAGAATCCTACATGAGCCTTCTCATACTCTTTGCGGACATCGTCGGCTACGGAAATCTTCTTCTCCTGATAACTGTTGAGTTGCTCCTGATAGTTCTTCAAAGCCAATTCATTGGATTTCACTTGTCCGTTGATGGGATTTTCCACACTCCGCTTATTGATGTTTGTTATCTTTTCCTCAATGGGTTTGCCGTCATTGGCAGTACCGGTCTGCTTGGTAGTGGTGCTTACATCGGTGGTAGTTATTACCGGATTCTTTGCCAGCTTCTCGTAAAGGACAATATTTTCCTGCCCGATAGAGTCTATCAAGTGGGTCACCCTGCGGATGTCATTGTCCAGATAGGAGATACGGCGGGGGATTTCTCGGTTAATCTGCTCAGTGCGAATCTCCTTCATTTTTACCGTCACGTCGTTGTTGAAGATAATCTGATCGAACACAGTAGAACCTAGTACAGCCATCAGAAAAGCCAGTACGCCACGAAAGAAACCCGTTGCCCCCAGCCGTCCGATGTGCAGAATAATGAAGCGCTCCACACAAAGAATGATAAGCATAAAGCCTAAGGAAACCATGATTTTACCGAAAACGCTTCCCACCTCGATATACCTTTCGGCAAAGCAATATCCGATAGTTCCCCATATAATCATCAGAATGATAATGGCAGACATATACCTGCGCAAAGCCCGATAGCTGGACTCACCACATTCTTTCAGGATGTCGGGATTCCACCCGATGATGAAGCATCCTATTTTAGATAATATTCCCATAGCTATTAGATATTTCCGTTACGTAACAATAAATCGGACTTAGCGGCAAGTCCTTTCAAGAAGCCGCGTTCGTAGGACTTTATCATACTCATCATCTTCTGCTCCTCATTATCAAGGGCAACTTCCATCTCACGCATAATCGTAAGATGCTCCAGCAGGGTGTCTTTGCGTGCTTGCAGGGTGGATGCGGTATTTGCCATGCCTTGCTGCTCCATAATACCTATTTGAACTTCAATATTACGAAGATCGCTCTTATACCGAAGTCCCACTTGTTCAAAGAGTCTTTTTAAACCATGTTTAATCATTGCTTTCTTTGATTCTTTATACGAATCGTCCGGATTACACAAGGCGTCCTGATAGCCTTCATTCTCGTAATCACGTTCGATAAAAGCATAGATGATGTCAATGGGCATTTGCGTGCCATATTGTATCTTGCCCACATTATTATCTTTAGTGATCGATTCCGGCTCTTCAACGGTTTCAGCCTTCTTCACCTCCTGAAGCTTATTGTTCTCACTCTCGGCAACCACCAACGGTTGCCCCTCCTTTTTCTCGAAGATCTTAGAAAATAGTCCCATATTGCTTTACTTTTTAAATTGATAGTTCGCGTTTATTCAAGATTACAGGCACAGTTTACTATGAGACGTAATTATGTCTGAATGGTTACAATAATGAAGGACAAAAATGTATAATACCACCCTATTACATTCGTAACCGAATTGTAGCATATTTGTTACCCATTCTTCAACTTGGCGTAAAACACACGTAACGGCAACCCTCTACTTTTGCGCCAGATTACTAACAGATACTAACAAGTATGAAACAAATTTTAAAAGCATTCTTATTATTGCTTCTTTTCACCACTGCCACCAACCACATTATGGCAGACGAGAAAGCAAATGTTGTTAAACAAGGAACTATACGCGGACGAATCATCGACGCTGCCAAACAAACACTCCCGGGAGCTTCTATCTACATCGAAAAACTGAACACAGGTGTGACGAGCGACGTCAACGGCTTCTACACATTCTCCAACCTTGACCCGGGAACTTATACAGTAAAGGTGAGCTACGTAGGTTACTCGCCCGTTGAACTGAAAATCAACATCCCCGCCGGACGCACTTTAGAGAAAGATGTGGTAATGAGTGAAGGCCTGGAACTGCAAGAAGTAGTAGTGGGCGGTGCCTTCCAAGGTCAACGCCGTGCCATCAACTCGCAAAAGAACAATCTGGGAATCACAAACATCGTCTCCGCCGACCAAGTGGGCAAATTCCCCGACTCCAACATTGGTGATGCTCTGAAGCGCATCTCCGGTATCAACGTACAATACGACCAAGGCGAAGCCCGCTTCGGCCAAGTACGTGGAACGAGTGCAGATCTTAGTTCCGTTACCATCAACGGCAACCGTGTTCCTTCCGCCGAAGGCGATACACGCAACGTACAGCTCGACCTGATTCCTGCTGATATGATTCAGACGATTGAAGTCAACAAGGTAGTTACTTCGGATATGGATGCCGATGCCATAGGTGGTAGTATCAACCTGATTACCAAAAACTCTCCTTATAAGCGTAGCTTCGCCGCAACCGCCGGAACGGGTTACAACTGGATCAGCGAGAAGGCACAACTCAACCTCGGTTTCACTTATGGCGACCGCTTCTTCAACGATAAGCTAGGATTGATCGTATCGGCCTCTTATCAAAATTCTCCTTCCGGTTCTTACGACACCGAGTTTGTATGGGAGCAGGACGACAAAGGCAAAGTGTATGTCAATGACTACCAGATCCGCCAATACTTCGTGACCCGTGAGCGCCAAAGCTACTCCGCAGCACTGGACTGGGATATCAATGCCAACCATAAACTTACTTTCAAAGGTATCTTCAACAATCGCAACGACTGGGAAAACCGTTACCGTACTACCCTGAAAGACCTCGATGCCGAGGGCAACGCCACCGTACGCGTACAAACCAAAGCCGGCACACCGGACAACCGCAACGCCCGTCTGGAACGCCAACGCACCATGGACTTCGCCCTGGGTGGCGAGCACCTCTTCGGAGCTCTCGCAATGGACTGGCATGCCAGTTACGCCAAAGCCAGCGAATATCGCCCTAACGAACGTTACATCGACTTCCAACTCAAAAAGCAGAAGTTCAACATCGACCTGAGCAACGAACGCCAACCATACGCCAGCCCCAAAGATGGCTACACCATGACTCTGAACAATGACTTCGGACTGAAAGAACTGACCGAGCAACAACAAGACATCCAAGAACAAGACTTAAAATTCGCCACCAACTTCAAACTTCCCTTCAAGAACGGAAACAAGTTGAAGTTCGGTGCAAAGGTTGTTCGCAAGACGAAAGACAAAGAAGTAGACTTCTATGAATACACCCCGCTGGACGAAGATGCCTTCATGGTAAATACCCTGAAGAACACGGTAGACCAAACCAGCAAGAACTTTATGCCGAACAATAAATATCAGGCAGGTATCTACGCTAGCAAAGAATATACAGGTTCGCTGGACTTGAACAACGCTTCACTCTTCGAGAAAGAACAAATTCAGGAAGAGCTGGCAGGAGATTTCGAAGCGCGTGAGACAGTTACCTCCGGTTACATTCGTTTCGACCAAAACCTGACCAAAAACGTAGAGTTAATGTCAGGACTGCGTATTGAAAACACGAGTTTGGCATACACCGGTCGCACCTACGATGCCGACGAGGACATCACGACCCGAACAGATCGTAAAAAAAACAATTACATCAACTTCCTGCCTTCGCTGCTCGTAAAGTGGAATGTAAATGAGGATCTCAAAGTACGTGGTTCGTTTACACAGACGTTGTCCCGTCCTAAATACTCGGCACTCGTACCAAGCGTCAACATCAAGCGTTCGGACAATGAAATTATCATCGGTAACTCCGAACTGAAACCCACTCTCTCTTACAATTTTGACTTGAGTGCCGACTATTACTTCCGTAGCGTCGGTTTGGTAAGCGCAGGTATCTTCTACAAGAAGATCGATGATTTCATCGTGAACCAGGTTAGTACCAATTACGAATACCTAGGCAATACATACACCAAGTTCACCCAACCCAAGAATGCAGGAAATGCCAGCCTGATAGGCGTGGAACTTGCTTTCCAACGCGATTTCAGTTTCATTGCCCCCGCACTCAAGTGCGTAGGTTTCTACGGAACTTATACTTATACACACAGCCGCATTGAAGATTTCAACTTCGAAGGCCGTGAGGATGAAAAGGGACTCAGCTTGCCCGGTTCGCCCGAGCATACCGCCAACGCTTCTCTCTACTTCGAGAAAGGTGGTCTCAACCTGCGCCTGAGCTACAACTTCGCTTCGGACTTTATCGACGAGATGGGGCAAAGCAGCTTCTACGACCGCTATTATGACAAGGTAAACTATATGGATGCCAACGCCAGCTACACCTTCGGAAAGAAAATCAAAACCACCTTCTATGCCGAAGCAAACAACTTGCTGAACCAACCGTTACGTTACTATCAAGGTACCAAAGACCGCACCATGCAGGCCGAGTATTACGGAGTGAAGGTGAATGCGGGTGTGAAGATTAACTTCTAATTTCATTCAGACATAAGAACATAAGAACAAAAACTGTTACACTAATGAGAAAAATATACTTTCTACTCCTTCTTGCTGCCCTCAGCACATTGGCTACTGCCCAAATCACCGATTATTCCATCTTCGACAAGAAGTTCAACTTCTATGTTGCCAACGACCTCGGCCGTAACGGCTATTACGACCAAAAGCCGATTGCCGAACTGATGGGTGTTATGGGTGAAGAAGTAGGCCCGGAATTTGTGCTTGCCACGGGAGACGTCCATCACTTCGAAGGTGTGCGCAGCATCAACGATCCGCTTTGGATGACTAATTACGAACTCATCTACAGCCATCCCGAACTAATGATAGATTGGTTCCCCGTACTAGGAAACCACGAATACCGTGGCAATACACAAGCTGTACTGGATTACACCAACGTCAGCCGTCGCTGGACGATGCCCGCCCGCTACTACACCAAGTCTTTCGAAGACAAAGGCATCACCCTGCGCATTGTCTGGATAGACACCGCCCCACTGATCGACAAATATCGCAACGACAGCACCACCTATCCCGACGCCTGCCGGCAGGACTACAAGAAGCAACTCGCTTGGATTGATTCCGTCTTGACTACTGCCAAAGAAGACTGGGTAATCGTTGCCGGACATCACCCCATCTATGCCGAGACTCCGAAGGACGAAAGCGAACGCCGTGATATGCAAACCCGCCTCGACCCCATCTTGCGCAAGCACAAAGTAGATATGTACATCTGCGGACATATCCATAACTTCCAGCACGTGCGCACGCCGGGCACCAATACCGATTACATCACCAATTCCTCAGGCTCTCTTTCCCGCAAAGTGAAGCCCACCGAAGGTACCGTATTCTGTAGTCCCGAACCGGGTTTCTCCATTGTATCCGCCGACAAGAAGTCATTGGAATTGCGTATGATCGACAAAAAAGGAAATGTACTGCATACGGTGAAAAGAAACAAGTAAGCTGTAATTTATCTCTATAGATTTACCGTATTTTCAAAACACAACGAAGCCTCTCCTCTCTCAATCAAATAAGAGAAGAGAGGCTTCGCCATATACTTCTTAATTATACTTTACTCTTAGCTTCACCGCGAAGATCATCCTTCGGTATGGTTGTCTCATCTCCGTTGCGTACCGCCATATAGTGGGGCGACATGATTTCTACACCAGCTTCGTTGAAGCGATCTTGTATATTCTGGTGCAAGTCGGAGTAGATCTGTGCCAAGCGGTCAGCATCTTTTATATAAGCATTTACCTGATAGACGGGATACCAGTCGCTAAGTGAAGTCTCCAAGACAAAGGGACGGGGGTCGTCCACTACACCGGGAGTATTGAGCGCCGCTTCTATCAGTAGTTGGTGTACCTGCCGCCAAGGAGCATCGTAACCAATGGTTACTTCGGAATGGATTATCAATCCGTACTCACGAGCCGACTGGCTGAAATTAACTGTATGGGAAGACATGATGAATGAGTTCGGGATAGTAATTACCTCATTCTTCGGTGTACGAATGCGGGTAACCAAAGGAGTTTTCTCTATCACATTACCCGTTGTGTCATTCAACTTGATACGGTCGCCCAACTTGAAGGGACGCATATAAGTAATGACCAATCCTGCTATGATATTTCCAATAACGGTACTGGAACCGAGCGATACTATCAAACCCACAAACACCGATATTCCTTGAAATACACCGGTCTGTGAACCCGGCAGATAGGGGTAGATCATCGCAATCATAAATGCGTAGAGTAAAAAGCGGATGATATGATAAGTAGGCAAAGCCCAATCGGCATAGAACCCTTTGATTTTTAGACGTTCCGACTGCACCTCATTGGCAAGGTAACGCACCAACCTAATTAAATACTTTACAGCAAAACAGATTACGAAAATCGTAAACAAATCAGGAATATAGGCCACAATCCCCTGCAATATACTTTTTATAGGATTCCATATATACGAAAGCAACTGATAAGCCAGGTTCTTAGTCGGGGGGAAAATAGCGAAAAGCAACGGAACCGTTAACAACAGCTGCAAGAACATAAACGCATAGCGCACCAGATTTGCCAGGAATATAAGCAAATTCACTTGTTTCTGCGTATCAAGCAACTCGTAATCCTGAACAGAAATCGGTTTGAGCTTTGTATCTTTCAATTTCTGTATTCGCAGTTTAAGCTTCTTGAACAGCCAGTTGGTGAGTTTAAAGAGAAGGAACTGTCCCACTAGTACAAGAATAAAATAAAGAATACGTTTACCCAACTGCCACAGGCTGTGTTGCTCTTTCATTATCTTCAATTTATCTACAATAACCTGCCGCACTTTAACTGCCAGTTGGTCACGGGAACAGTTCTCCCACAAACCATCCTGATCGGTAAAAGAGACAATCACTTTATTGCCGTACATCAGGTCGGTCACAATATCACTATTCTCAATATACAGTGAATCCGGCTTCAAATTAAAACGCTTACCCAGTTCCGTGATAGCCACAGCATCCATATCGGCACGCTGTTGCGGGGTATGCCCGCCACGCTTGGCATACAGATAAAACAGAGTATCGCCTTCCACCACAACGGGCACACCCGGAGTTACTTTACGAAGCGAATCTATCCGGAGCTTCTGCTGAGCCAGTTTCACAGAATCGGCCGTATAGTTTTCCAGCCTCAACTGTTCCATTTCCATCCGCAGGTTCGCCTCATTCAACCTGGCTGCCGCCAACTCATTTTTGAGGGTGGATACTTGTACCGAGTCGGTATCACTCTTTACTACCGAAGTTTTCCGAACACTATCCTGAAAGATATCAAGAACTTTATTTACCAGCTGGGCGGATGCTCCAACTGTCGACATTAACAGTAGACTCAGGCAGAAAACGCGAACATATTTCATACTATAAGTTTTATCTCATTTATATATAATGCGAATCAGTAGTTGAATTGCACAATCATCAAATAAATGCTCAAACATACATAATGTTTTTGATTTCCCACTCAAAATTCAACTCAAAGTGACAAAAAATGCAGAAGACGAATGAAGGATAATTACTATCTTTGTCCCCAAATTAAATATTCTTATGGATATACTACTTCTTATCGGAGGATTGCTCCTCATCCTTCTAGGTGCCAACGGACTCACCGACGGAGCAGCATCGGTTGCCAAACATTTCCGCATACCGTCTATCGTGATCGGTCTTACCATCGTAGCTTTCGGAACGTCAGCACCGGAACTTGCGGTCAGCGTATCTTCCGCTCTGAAAGGTAGCGCGGATATTGCTATCGGAAACGTTGTGGGAAGCAACACTTTCAATACATTGATGATAGTAGGATGCACGGCCCTCTTTGCCCCGATAGTCATCACCCGGAATACGCTGCAAAGAGAAATCCCCCTTTGCATCTTGTCTTCACTCGCCTTGCTAATTTGTGCCAACGATGTATTTCTGGACGGTGGCAAGAGTAATGTGCTCAGTATTACCGATGGTTTGCTACTGCTCTGTTTCTTTGCGATCTTCCTGAGATATACATTTGCCATCGCTTCACATAATCCACAGGAAAAGCAGGAAAAGGAAGAGGAAACCGAAGATATCAAACAACTTCCCATGTGGAAATCTACTCTCTACATTCTGGGAGGACTCGGCACACTGATTGCCGGCGGCAGTTTCTTTGTGGATGGTGCCAGTGGCATCGCCCGTAGCTTGGGAGTGAGCGAGTCGGTCATCGGTCTTACCCTTGTGGCAGGCGGCACGTCGTTGCCCGAATTGGCAACTTCCATTGTAGCTGCCTTGAAGAAGAATCCGGAAATAGCTATCGGCAATGTTATCGGAAGCAATCTTTTCAATATATTCTTCGTATTGGGTTGCTCCGCTTCTATTACTCCGCTGCACCTTACCGGCATCACAAATCTGGATTTGTGGGTATTGGTAGGTTCGAGTATCTTGCTCTGGTTGTTCGGTATATTCTTTGGAAAGCGGACAATCACCCGGGTAGAAGGAAGTATCTTGATTCTCTGTTACATTGCCTATACTGCCGTATTGATTTTCCAATCCTGAGAAAGGAGAGATGTATCGCAAAAGCAACTCCCTCTCCAATACTTTTTAGTAACTCAGTGTGGTAATTTAAACATTATCACGTATCTTTGCCGCATCATAATGACATACAACCATGGCAATTACAATTAAGAAAGTCTCTACTAAAAGAGAATTGAAACAATTCATTCGTTTTAATTACAGGTTATACAAAAGCAACCCTTATTCTGTGCCCGACCTGTACGACGACATGCTCAACACTTTCAACAAAAAGAAAAACGCAGCATTCGAGTTTTGTGAAGCCGATTATTTCCTTGCATATAAGGACGACAAAATAGTAGGACGTGTAGCTGCCATTATCAACCACAAAGCCAACCGGACTTGGGAAAAGAAAGATGTACGTTTCGGTTGGATTGATTTCATCGACGACCCGGAAGTCTCCGACGCTCTCATAAAAACAGTAGAGGAGTGGGGCAAAGAACGAGGAATGACCCATATACAAGGCCCTTTGGGCTTTACCGATTTCGATGCGGAAGGTATGCTCATTGAAGGGTTCGACCAACTCAGCACCATGGCTACCACCTACAACTACCCTTATTACCCGCAACACATGGAGCGGATGGGTTTTGAGAAAGACGCCGACTGGGTGGAATACAAAATCTACATTCCCGATGCCATACCCGACAAGCATAAACGTATTTCAGACCTTATCCAACGTAAGTACAACCTGAATATCGTAAAATGTAAATCGGCCAAAGAAGTGAAAGCAAGGTACGGGCAAGCCATCTTCGAATTGATGAACGAAGCATACAGCCCCCTCTATGGTTACTCCGCCCTGTCGCAACGCCAGATAGACCAATATGTGAAGATGTACCTGCCTATCCTCGACCTGCGTATGGTGACACTCGTTACAGACGCCGAAGACAAACTGATTGCAGTAGGCATCTCCATGCCCTCGCTGGCAACAGCTTTGCAGAAATCACACGGACGCCTGTTACCCTTCGGATGGTACTACTTGTTGAAGGCACTTTTCATGAAACACCGCGCTCCGATGCTCGACTTGCTGCTGGTTGCCGTGAAACCTGAATATCAGAATAAAGGTGTTAATGCTTTGTTATTTTCCGATTTAATTCCGGTTTATCAGAAATTAGGTTTTATCTTTGCAGAAAGCAACCCCGAGTTGGAGATGAACGGCAAAGTACAGGCCCAATGGGAATACTTCAAAACCGAACAGCATAAACGACGCCGGGCGTTTACCAAAGAAATCAATAATTAATAATGAAGAATAAAGAATGAAGAATGAAGAATTACCATGCGGTTTTATAGCGCAGCCCAATTCTTCATTCTTCATTCCTCATTCTTAATTTAAATAGAGCTATGGAAGAAATCAACGGACTGATGCCCGAAGGCAATGTAGAATATACGGAAGATAACATTCGTCACTTGGACGATATGGAGCACATCCGTGTCCGTTCGGGCATGTACATCGGTCGTTTGGGTGACGGTGCACAGAACGACGACGGTATCTATGTATTGTTGAAAGAAGTAATGGACAACAGTATCGATGAGTTCAAAATGGGTGCCGGCCGACGCATAGAAGTGACCATTGATGAAAACCTCCGCGTAAGTGTGCGCGACTACGGGCGAGGCATTCCGCAAGGCAAACTGGTGGAAGCCGTCAGCAAACTCAATACGGGTGGCAAGTACGATAGTAAAGCTTTCAAGAAGAGCGTCGGACTGAACGGTGTGGGTATTAAAGCAGTCAACGCACTCAGCAGCCGGTTCGAAGTACGCAGCTATCGCGACGGCAAAGTACGCACAGCCATCTTCGAAAAAGGCAATCTGATAAGTGATACCACCGAAAGTACGGAAGAAGAAAGCGGCACTTACATCTTCTTTGAGCCGGATGCCACTCTCTTCCTCAACTATTCGTTCCAGAATACATTTGTAGAGAATCTGTTGCGTAACTATACGTATCTGAATACAGGTCTCGCCATCATCTACAACGGTCAACGCATCATCTCCCGCCACGGACTGGAAGACTTGCTGAAGGACAACATGACTTCCGAAGGCTTGTATGACATTATCCACCTGAAAGGAGAGGATATTGAAATAGCCTTTACACATACCAACCAATACGGCGAAGAGTATTATTCCTTCGTCAACGGTCAGCATACCACCCAAGGCGGTACTCACCAAAGTGCGCTGAAAGAACATATTGCCCGTACTATCAAGGAGTTCTACAATAAGAACCAGGAATATTCGGACATTCGCAACGGTATCGTAGCCGCCATTGCCATCAATGTGGAAGAACCGCAATTCGAGGGGCAGACCAAGACCAAACTGGGTTCTCCTTCGATGGAGCCGGGCGGTGTCAGCGTCAACAAGTATGTGGGCGACTTTATCAAAACGGAAGTGGACAACTTCCTGCACAAGCATCCGGTGGTGTCCGAAGTGATGCTTCAAAAGATACAAGACTCCGAGAAAGAGCGCAAAGCCATTGCCGGCGTCACTAAACTGGCTCGCGAGCGTGCCAAGAAAGCCAACCTGCACAACCGTAAGCTACGCGACTGCCGTTATCACCTCAACGATGGCAAAGGCAAGGAGCAGGAAACAGAATCCTGCATCTTCATTACCGAGGGAGATTCCGCGAGCGGTTCCATCACCAAAAGCCGTGATGTCAACACCCAAGCTGTGTTCAGCCTACGCGGAAAGCCGCTTAACTCTTACGGACTGACCAAGAAGGTAGTCTACGAGAACGAAGAATTTAACCTGCTCCAAGCAGCCTTGAACATCGAGGATGGTATAGAAGGACTGCGTTACAACAAAGTGATTGTTGCCACCGATGCCGATGTGGACGGTATGCACATCCGTCTGCTTATCATCACCTTCTTCCTGCAATTCTTCCCCGATCTGATTAAGAAAGGACATGTATATATCCTTCAGACGCCTCTGTTCCGTGTGCGCAACAAGAAAAAGACCAACTACTGCTACACGGAAGAGGAACGTATAAAATCCATTGAAGAGCTAAGCCCCAATCCGGAGATCACCCGATTCAAAGGTCTGGGAGAGATCTCGCCCGACGAGTTCCAGCACTTCATCGGCAAAGACATGCGTCTGGAGCAGGTGTCGTTGCGCAAGACCGACCTCGTTAAAGAGTTACTCGAATTCTACATGGGCAAGAACACCATGGAGCGCCAGAACTTTATCATCAACAATTTGGTTATAGAAGAAGACATAGCATCATGAGAAGAGCAATCTTTCCGGGAACGTTCGACCCGTTTACTATCGGACACGCTTCAGTAGTAAACCGGGCATTGACGTTCATCGACGAGATTGTCATAGGTATCGGTATCAACGAAAACAAAAACACGTATTTCCCGCTTGAGAAACGTGAAGAAATGATACGCAACTATTATCGGAACGAACCGCGTATCAGCGTGCAATCTTACAACTGCCTGACCATTGACTTTGCCCAACAGGTAGATGCCTGCCTGATTCTGCGTGGAATCCGCACCGTGAAGGACTTTGAGTACGAGGAAACCATTGCCGACATCAACCGCAAGCTGACCGGCATTGAAACCATCCTGCTCTTCACCGAACCGGAACTGACTTGTATCAGTTCTACTACCGTTCGCGAGCTGCTGCAATTCGGAAAAGATATAAGTATGTTCATTCCGAAAGGGATGGAGATTAAGTGATTAGTGTTTAATGATTAGTGATTAAGATAATGATGAAAAAAATATTTGCTTTCATGATATGCCTATGCGCCGTAGCGGTGCAGGCACAAAAAGTGAACACCGACCCTTTACGCAAGTTGCAGATGGCGGAGTTTGCCATAACCAACCTATACGTGGACAAGGTGGACGAAGATAAACTGGTTGAAGAAGCTATCATCAAGATGTTGGCACAACTCGACCCGCACTCCACCTATAACAATGCGGAAGAAGTCAAGAAGATGAACGAACCCCTGCAAGGCAACTTCGAAGGCATCGGCGTGCAGTTTCAGATGATAGAAGATACCCTGCTGGTGATACAACCGGTGAGCAACGGGCCTTCTGAAAAGGTGGGCATCCTGGCGGGCGACCGCATTATTGCCGTCAACGACAGTGCCATAGCCGGCGTGAAGATGAGTACGGAAGATATCATGAGCCGCCTGCGTGGTCCCAAGAACTCCGAAGTAAAGCTCACCATCATCCGCCGGGGCGTAAACGATCCCATCTACTTCACCGTAAAGCGTGACAAGATACCCATCCTCAGCCTGGATGCTTCGTACATGATAGAGTCCAAAATCGGATATATACGCATCAACCGCTTTGGCGCAACCACCGCCCAAGAGTTTACCGAAGCCCTGAAAGAACTTCAAAAGAAGGGAATGAAAGACTTGATCCTCGACTTGCAGGGCAACGGCGGAGGTTATCTGAATGCCGCCATCGACCTTGCCAACGAATTCCTCGGGCAAAAAGAACTCATCGTTTATACCGAAGGCAGAGCCGAACGCCGCAGCGACTTCTTTGCCAAAGGCACCGGTAACTTCAGGGAAGGACGCCTCGTGGTATTGGTGGACGAATATTCGGCTTCCGCCAGCGAAATCGTAACCGGCGCCATTCAAGACTGGGACAGAGGAGTGGTAGTAGGACGACGCACCTTCGGCAAAGGACTGGTACAACGCCCCATCGACTTGCCGGACGGTTCAATGATCCGCCTCACCATCGCCCGCTATTATACCCCTGCCGGACGCTGTATCCAGAAGCCTTACGACAACAGCGCCAACGGCAAACTGAATGGAGAGGACAGTCAGGACAACTACAACCTGGATCTGGTGAACCGCTACAACCACGGCGAAATGATTCATGCGGACAGCATCCATTTTGCCGACTCGCTGAAAGTACAGACCAAGCGCCTCGGACGTACCGTATATGGAGGAGGAGGCATCATGCCCGACTTCTTCGTTCCGATAGATACAGCCCAATACACCGATTATCACCGCAACCTGGTGGCCAAAGGCGTAGTTATCAAAGCTACCACGGGCTACATTGAGAAGCACCGCCAGGAGCTGAAAAACAAGTACAAGAAGTTTGATGCTTTCAACGAGAAGTTCGAGATTGACGATGCTTTCCTTGCAGACATCCGCGCGCTGGCCGATAAAGAGAAGATTGAATTCAACGAAGAACAATACAATCAGTCGTTGCCACTTATCAAGACCCAACTGAAAGCCCTCATTGCCCGCGACCTGTGGGATATGAACGAGTACTTCCAAGTGATGAACTCCATGAACAGCAGCGTGCAACAGGCATTGAAAGTGCTGGATGAAGACATCTACAGCACGATCATCCGATAACAGGTTCACCCCGTTTCTCAGACACTTGTGTCTATCGCGTCAGACACAAGTGTTTATCACGTAGAACACAAGTCTCTATCACGTCAGACACTTGCGTCTATCAAACGCCGCAGGTTACTTTCCGAACAACCACTTATTGAGCCATCGGTTTACATAAATATTTGCCACGGCGCATCCTGCACCGATAACGGCACCCGCCAATACATCCGACGGATAATGCACCCCTTCGTTCATGCGCGACACGCCTACCGAACAAGCCCACAAGGCTGACGGAGCTATCACGTACCACTTAGGATACCTGATGCACAACGAAGTGGCAAGGGCAAAAGCCGAAGACGTATGTCCCGAAGGAAACGACGGACTATCTTCATAACTATAAGGATGTACCCGGTCGGGATAAGTTTCATAAGGACGCGCCCTATCAAACAAATACTTCATGCCATACGTCAGCACGAACGTGCCTGCAACACTTGTGCCCACATAAATGGCATCCTTCAGCAACTCCTTGTCATTTTTTGCCCAAGCAGCTACCGCCATCGCTACCGGAACACCGATAGCAATGTAAGGCTCCGATTGCGAAATGAACTTGTTATAATTACGTATGAACTTGCCGTCCCAACTATTGATCTGATGCAAAGTATTGATGTCCCAATTTTGAGCAGATAACATAGATACAACAAAGAAGGCAAAATATACAAAAAGAATATTCCTTTTCATAAATTCTTTGTATTAATTTGCGGCAAAGATAACCGAAATAGTTAGAGTTCTCATAAAAAAATCCTATCTTTGTTGCCACATTTATTATAAATCGCCTATCAATTTAACACAATGAGTATTTTTTGCACCCGGCAAATAGATTGCAGTCAATGTCCTAAAAAATCGGAAGGAACACTGGTTTATAACCGGTATCCCAAGGGACAGCATTTCTCTGCCGATAAGTGCACCCAGAATTGCATGATATTCATGTTGGCAGGCGAATTGCTGGTGAACAGCGAAGAATATCCCGGAACTACCCTGCAAAGCCGCCAGTTTATTTTGCAAGCCATAGGCTCCAAAATGGAACTTCTGGCACTGACTGATGTAGAGTACATCGTTTTTTGGTTTACCGAACTCCCACTGTTGTGCGAAGAGAGTTTTAAGGAAATACTCGACCGCTCGGAAGCTCCTCTGACCTTTACCCCTCTGACGACCATCCCCAAACTGCGTTATCTGCTGGATGATCTTTCGGAGTATCTTCAGGAACAACCCATTGCATGCGGCAAGTACATCGACATCAAATGTCAGGAACTGGTATATATCCTTACGTGCTATTATCCCTTACACCAGATAAGCACCTTCTTCTATCCCATCAGTACATATACGGAAAGCTTCCATTACTTTGTCATGCAGAATTATGACAAGGTGAAAAACGTAGAAGAATTTGCCCACCTCGGCGGATATACCACTACCACCTTCCGCCGCCTATTTAAAAACATGTATGGTGTACCGGTTTACGAATGGATTTTGGACAAGAAGCGCGAAGGCATCTTGAACGACCTGCAATTTACCAAGCAACGGATTTCAGCCATCAGTGCCCGTTATGGCTTCGATTCCCTGTCCCACTTTGCACACTTCTGCAAAGACTCTTTCGGAGATACACCCCGTGCTTTGAGAAAACGCGCCGCCAATGGCGAAAAAATCGCCATTATCTGCAAAGAAAAAGGAGAAGAAGAAGAAGGAACTAGTGATTAGTGGTTAGTGATTAATGATTTATTTATAATTGAGCTTCATTATCGCATACGTTTTATGAATCAGCAAATCACTAATCACTAACCACTAATCAGTAATTCCTTTCTCCCCTTCTTAATTACGGAATAAATTCTTTAATTCCTTGTTTAATCAAGGTATTTCATCTATTTTTGCGAGAAATTAGCGTAACAACTCTTAAAGAATATATTTTCTAACTATTAAATAATTTAAATTCAATCATTTATGTGGTTAAGTAATTCATCTGTAGGAAGGAAAGTGGTGATGAGCGTTACCGGTATCGCCCTTGTCCTGTTTCTGACATTTCACATGGCGATGAAC
>JAEXAJ010000088.1 GCA_023458215.1 Bacteroidota bacterium | reverse complement strand
ACAAAAAGGGAAGTTTGCCGCCTGTGCTTTTGCATTGGACAAACAGTTGAAAAGTGTCGATTTGCCAACGTTGGGCAGTCCGACAATACCACATTGTAAAGCCATTATTTATTTTATTATTACTGTTATCTGTCTGCAAAGATAGGTATTCTTCTGTTTATCTGATGAAAGATTGGTGTTTTATTCGTATCAACTGCCGGTTTGCATCGTTGTAGTGGTAGAACTATGCGCAAGTTTCTTTCGGTTTCCCAACACGTAGGGAGTCTATTCCCAGCATGTTGGGAGTAGATTCCCTGGATGTTGGGAACAAACTCCCTGCAAATTGGGAATAAAGTCCCACGAAGATGGAATCACATGGGACTTTAATGAATCAGGTTTTCAACATAAGAGGCTATTTATCAGAGATCTGAAACACGTTCGATGCATGATTATATGGCAAGTTCCTGACTTTCTTCTTCGAACAGGGTTTCAAAGACGGCTTTCAGTTTCGGCTCATCGGCAATGATACTTTGCAATATTTGCAGTTGGCGGGCGTTCTTGGACTTCGGAAACCAAAGTTTCAGGTAGCCGCCGGGAGCGTATTTCTCCAAAAGATGCGCGTAGAAGCGCTGGTAATGCCACTCTTTGGTGGCTTGGGGATAGTGCTTCAGTCCGTACTGCACGGTGCGGCGCAGGGTGATGTCGGGGTCGATGATGCGGTCGGCTTCGGCCACAATCCGGCCGTAGATACTGCGGGGTTCGTGGTCGGTAGAAGCACGGTGATCTTCTACGGCTTCCTTCATAAGTAGAAGCTCTTCTTCGTTAAACCATTGGCGCAGGGAGGTATCTGCCATCAGTATTTCGCCGGAGACGATGTGATGAGTGGCACGGTCTTGGCAAAGTCCGGTGTCGTGGTAGGCGGCAATGGCATACACCATGCTTGCGTTCACCTCATGATCTTTTGCCAGCAGCAGGCTCTCTGCTATCACGGTTTGTACATGCGATAGATTGTGAGCCTTGTCGAAGTGCTCGTATCGGGGAATGATTGTTGTCTCAATGTATTGAACAAGAGGTTTGGGTATCATGAGCTAGGGTTATTATTATAACATTTAGTTGTTTTGGGGTGCTTGCAGTTGGATGCTGAAAGGTACTACGCCCTTGAAGGAGTCCTTCCTCCAAATACTGATGAAAGCTTTGGCCGGGCGGGGAAAAATCAGCTTGTAGGTATCTCCTTCCTCTACTTCTTCGAAATCAAGCTTTCTGCCTGCTTCATCGTAGGCGGTCAATGTACTGGGGGCGACGTAGTAGTCCCTCTCTCCGTAATAGATGCTACAGTCGGTGTCGTCATCGTAATAGTCTTCTTCATGGGCGGGCGTCTTCTTTTTGCTGATGAATAAGGTGTCGTTTTCGTAGTGCAGGCCTTCGGGTAAGCTGTACACATCATAACGAGCACCTTCAAAGAGGGGGTAGTAGTATTTTACTTCTCCGGTCACTACACCTTTGTAGTCCTTGGGCAGAGGGATTGCAGTCAGTTTCAAAGCACTGCCATAGATACTTTGCCAAAGATAGTCGGCATCGAAACTCTCCGTTGGTATAATGTCCTGTTCCATAGTGTAACTATCTTCTTCGAAGGGGAAGGTTAGGCGGTTGAACCAAAGTGCTGCATTGCCGTACTGGGTGTTGTAAGAAGCGGGTAGGAAGGCGGTAATCTCCAGTTTGCTGTTACGTATGGCGTATGGGGTTACTGTCAGCTTTGAAGCGATGGCGGTGGAGTCCAGGTTCTTGATGGAAGCTATCCGGGCGGTCATCTCTTCGAGGGTAGGCTGTTCCGGGTAATAGTTGTACGCAAAATCTTCCTCCCATTGCAAATGCAGTGGCGGCTGTGTGGCACTTGAAAGAATATCGAGGTTCAGGTTGGAAATGCGTCCTACTGCTTCGAGGCGTACGACGTATTGTGTGTAATAGCGGCAGTCGCCCGTAGCAGTAGGAAAACGTTCCTGAAGGGTTCGATAATCATCTTTCATTGCGGCATAGGGCATATCCATATTGCGGTACCAGAGGTAGTGGCGGAAGTCTTCAATGAAAGTTTCAAACTCCATCTGTTTGCCATCGACATTGTAGGCAATACCGGACATACGGCTGCGGGTGAAGTACTGGAAGCCGTCTTTGGCAAAGTTGGAGATATCACCGATGCGATACTGGCTGTAGATGTCGAATCGGGACATGTAAGGATTGGCAAGCTCTTCTTGCATCCAGCTATCATTGTCGGACTCTTCCTCTTGGTCGGGGAATATGTAATCGGGCCGGGTGTATGAGTAGTCGACGAGTTCGCTTTTATCTTCAATAAGCAGGTAGGCTACGTTGCCTTCTATCCGCATCAGGGTTACTTCCAGTTGGTCAAAGCTTTGGGGAATGCCAATATTGATGGCGCCAAGGCTCAGTGTGCTGCTAGTTTCGGGCAGGGTTACGAAGGCTTCTGCCTTATATCGGTCTTTACTCAGTGCCTCAATCTTGATGCGATGGGGCACCGGCAGGGGATAGCTATATTCTGCCTTGGACGTATTGCTATTGTAGAAAATCCGCTCAGCGATCCGTTGCTTGATGCGTTCGGGATTGGTTTCAATCCTGTGGTCTTTAGCGGTATAAGTGATATCTTCGAAGGGGAAGGGGTAATAAACGACATGATTGTGGTACTGCATTTCCAGCTTCAGGAAGTCGATATAGAGCTGGTAAGGGTCGTCTTTATGAGTGGCAGATGAGCACGTGAGGTTCATAAGGCAAATGAGAAGTACAGATAGAGTTGTTTTGAATCGCTTCATGTTGATTACAGGGTATAATAGATTGTGAATATTGGTATGTCCAATTTGCTCAATAGGATGCAGAAGGCAATGACCGGTACATTGAGCAGTATGGATTTAATCACCTTGCCTTTGCCGAAGATATTACGGTAGAGTAATACATTCATAAGGCATATGGCAGAATGACTCAGGAAGAACGGCACTTCGGGTGAAGGCCCCTGTCCGAAACCGCCAAGTGACGGACTCATAACGACGGTTGTAATCATGAATGCTACAGGATAAGCTATCAGCGTAGTGGCATAGAGCACGATTACTTTGAAGACTTTTCCCGCCATTTCATTAGGCGTTAAATTACTCATATTGATACTTTTTAGGTGTATGTTCAGGGAATTTCTCAAAGTATCATTTGTTTGTGATCGAAAACATTTCACTCTTTACCTTAAGAGTTTGCGGGTGCAAATATACACAAAAAGAGCCGAAATGCATCACGCATTTCGGCTCCGGATTGTTTTATATAAGGTCTTGGTTATTGTTATGAGTAAAATTTAAGAGATTTATCAAGAGATTACATATTGGGATTGTCCATGGTGACGGTCATCTCAGGCACCAATACGTATTCACCTTGTTTCTTGTTCCACTTATAATAAGTAGTAGTTATTGATTTTCCTTGGTAAGCATAACGGATACACATGTCGTTATCCCATGAATTCTTATTGCTGTTCCACTTTAAAGCTTCACTTTCGGTCATGCGCTTTTGGTCATCGTACGTGTAATTGTACTTCATGTAGTTTGCCAAAGCACTACCTTCCATCTTATAAACGGTCTGTCCTACCATTACACCATTTACCTCTTCCGAATTGTAAATGAGATTACTTTTATTGTCAGCAGATACATTTAATCCACAAACTAAAAGAAGTGCTGAGATAATCACTGTTTTTAAAGATACTTTTGCTTTCATGGTCTATTCTTTTTTTGTTTATTACTTACTATATTCTATCAATGTGTCATTGATTTCGATGCAAAGGTACATATTATATTGACATAAATGCAAATAATAGATTAATATTTATCAATATGTCAGAGGGTGCAAGAGGTATATGCTTTCTTTTTGGTAAGATAGATGACAAAAAAATATCCGGCAGACGAATTGCCGGATATTCTTATTAGCAAACTGTATTTGGGAATGAATACTTGCCTTGCTTTCTGATTGTAAGTTAAATAACGTTATTGACTCAATTAATGTGCCTCCAACCAATTATTTCCCCACCCGCAATCGGCTTTCAGGGGTACGTGCATGCGATATGCGTGTTCCATCTCTTCGATTACGATTTTTTGTACAAGCTCTTTTTCTTCGGCAGGAACGCTGAAATTTAGTTCGTCATGGACCTGTAAAATCATCTTTGCTTTCAGATTGTAACTGATGAAGCGTTTATAGATAAGAGACATGGCTACTTTTATAATATCGGCGGCACTTCCTTGGATGGGTGCATTGATGGCATTTCGTTCGGCATACCCGCGTACAACCGCATTTCGTGAGTTGATATCGGGCAAAAAGCGTTTGCGATGGAAGATCGTTTCTACAAAGCCGTTTTCACGAGCCACCTGGATACTTCGATCCATATATTCCTTGACTTGCGGATAGGTTTCAAAATATCCGTCGATCAATTCCTTGGCTTCTTGACGGGAAACGTTCAAACGTTCCGCCAGTCCGAAGACTGAAATGCCGTAAATGATGCCGAAGTTGGCTGTTTTTGCCTTGCGGCGCATGTCGGAGGTTACTTCGTTGATATCTATCTTATAGATTTTAGCGGCGGTGGCGGCATGAATGTCATAACCGCTGAGGAAAGCATCTATCATATTTTTGTCTTCACTCAGGTGTGCCATGATGCGGAGTTCGATCTGCGAATAGTCGGCAGAGAAGAATTCGCAACCATCGTCGGGTATGAAAGCTTTGCGTATTTCCTTGCCGTCTTCGTCACGGATAGGGATGTTCTGCAAGTTCGGGTTACTCGAACTGAGTCGGCCGGTGGAGGTAACTGCTTGGTTGAAAGAGGTATGTATACGTCCTGTACGTGGATTAATCAGTTGCGGCAGTGCATCGATATAGGTGCTTAGCAGCTTTTTCAATCCCCGGTACTCCAGTATCTTACCGATAATCTCGTGCTTGTTCCGAAGGCTTTCCAGTATCTCTTCGGAAGTAACGTATTGTCCGGTCTTCGTTTTCTTGGCTTTATCTACAATCTTCAATTTGTCGAAAAGCACTTCACCTACCTGTTTGGGTGAGGCAATATTGAAGGTTTCGCCCGCCAGCGCATAGATGCTCTTTTCTATTTCTTCGAGGCGGATGGTGAAATGCTCCGAAGATTGCTTCAATGCTTTCGTGTCGAGGCGTACTCCGTTGCTTTCTATATTGACAAGTACGGGCACGAGGGGCATCTCTATTTCATAGAAAAGTTTTTCGGCTCCTTGCACCTGCAATTCTTTTTCGAGAACGTTCTTCAGTTTCAGGGTGACATCTGCATCTTCGCAGGCATAACGGTAAACTTCCTCCGGAGAGAGGTCGCGCATGTTTTTCTGGTTTTTTCCTTTGGCTCCTATCAGTTCGTCGATGTGGATGGTTTGATAATTCAGATAGATTTCTGCCAGGTAATCCATGTTGTGCCGAAGTTCGGGTTGCAAAATATAATGGGCGAGCATCGTATCAAAAAGAGCCCCCTTCACCCGGACTCCATAATTTTGGAGAACAATCATATCGTACTTGATATTTTGTCCCACTTTCATGGATTTCTCATTTTCGTAGAGCGGGCGAAGCTCGTTTACGATTTTTAAGGCTTCTTCACGATTTGCAGGAACCGGTACATAGTACGCCCGATTTTCTGCGTCGCTGAAGCTCATTCCTACCAATTCTGCCTCCATTGGATCGGTTCCGGTAG
>JAEXAJ010000087.1 GCA_023458215.1 Bacteroidota bacterium | reverse complement strand
GCTTTGCTGCTTTCAACGCGAGCCTACTCCCGGATGTGGTAACGCGTGCATCTACCGATGTACCGGACAAACTTTATAATCTTGAAATCCGGCAGTATGAACCTGATGGAACTTACATTCAGGATACAGGAGAAGATTACGGAACAGTGGATATCGGTACATATCTGAACGTGAAATTGAAAGAGAGCAACGATTGCCAGTTGGTTTTGGTAGCTCGGGGCAGCGGTTCGGCAATCGGTGCTTTAGAAAGTAAATCACTAAGTGATGTGCAGAATATGGTTGTAGATAAATCAGTGATACAAGCAATAGATCCTGCTGTTGATATGAATAAAATGCCTTATGTGCTTCATTTGAAACATGTAAAGGTGGTTGTTGTCAATGGCGTAGCTATGATTCAAAGTTCGGAAGGAAGCTATGACACCCGTTTGTTATTGAAGCGTTTGGCTTCACGGTTGACCGTCAACTGGAATTATAGTGTGGCGGGCTATAAACTAAAGAAGTTGTTTCTTCAAAGTGTGCCTTTGAATTATGCTATTGTGGACAAACCTGAGAGTGACGGTACGTATCCTTCTTTGGTTTCACAGTTTACTACTTTGGAGGCTACGATTACTGATGCAAATGCTGCCAATGGCTCTTGTTCGTGGTGGATTCCTGCGAATGTTCGCGGGGAGAGTGCTGCCGCTACTTCAGATTTGCAGCGTATCAAAGCGAATGCTCCCGCAGGAAGTGTTTTTCTGAACTTTGTAGCAGGCAATACTACCGATGTCAAGAAGAAATTGGATTATCGTGTCTACGTCGGTTCGGGCGCTTCTACTGACTTTAATCTATATCGGAATAAAGATTATGTTTATGAGGTGAATTTTAATCATACGGGCATCCCTGTAAACGATAAACGGGTAACTTATATCGATCCTGTTCCGGCATCAGAAAATAATGATAACCTAGTTCCTACTGCCAATTGTTTCATGGTTGCTTCGGGAAGTGCATTCTGTTTTGATCCGTTTATGTTCCGGCAAGCGGGGAAAGATATTGAGAATACGACTTTGACCGGTTTTACCCAAAGTAGCCGTGGAGGAATTAAAACAGTGGAGTTATTATGGCAGACCCGTGAGAACGGAGATGTGGGCGATCCTGTACTGGGGATTGTGAATAGTGCTACGGATCATACGAATGTGGTTGATATCAAGCGTACGGATGGAGGAACGGGATATCCTACTGCTCCGGGCCAATGTCGTATTTATTGCCGTGTAGCAACCAATACTACCGGTGGGAACGGCGTGATTGCCGTACGTGATGCCAATGGAGAAATCTTGTGGAGTTGGCACATTTGGGTGACGGATTATAGCCCGGAACCGTATGGTGCTGAAACGGTATTAGAACCTACCACTAAGCGTAAGCAAAAATATGCTTATCATGCTAACAGGAATCAACTTCCTATGATGGACCGAAATTTGGGAGCATTGGAAGGCTATACGGAAATACCTAAAAAGGAGATAGATAAGTCCAAAGCGAATGGTATGCATTTTCAATGGGGACGAAAAGATCCATTTCCGGGTAGTTATACCAATGAACAGATGCAGAAGATTGTGATAGTAAACGGTTCTACCACTCCGACCAATGGATTGTTGAATGCCTATGGACCGGATGGAAATACTTTTAAACCCCGATTGACCTCTTCCGGAAAATCGGCAATAGAAAATGCTTGTAAAAATCCTACTACTACTTATTTGGGAAGACCATGGTACACATCCGATGCAAAATATTGGGGGAGTGGAACGGAGAAAACTGTTTATGATCCTTGTCCGACCGGATGGAAGATTCCTCAGATAGAAGATTACTCTCACTTCTTTTCGACTATAAGTTATGGAACTGATTTGAGAACTGATAATTCAACTTTACGGTCGAAGCCGGATAATAGTGATACGGAGTATTGGAAGAAAGGTACCGGGGCAAAAGTATGGAATGATGGTGGTGTTTTATTGATGTATGATACCGAGCATACCACTTATTTTCGTTTTACAGGTTATCAGGAATATGCAGAGCAGTTTAATTATATTGGACGGTTTTTATGTGTTTGGTGCAGAAATCATTCAACTAGTGGTACTGCTTCAGGATTCAGTATAAATTGGGCGGGATTACCATATAATGGAAGTAGTGTTATTTATGTTCGTATGCTTTATAATGGTTGGGCGCCTTCGGATGTTCATAATGTCCGTTGTATACAGGAAGTAGAATAATCTTTCTAATTATAACTAAAGGCGGGAATGCAGTGATTAGGGCAATAAATGCTTCGGGAGTGACCATCTGGAGTTGGCATCTTTGGATTACTGATTGTTTTCCGTCCCGCTTTGTGTATTGATAGTACATGAAGCAAGATGGTTTATTTTTCGATGTTTTGTTGGATAAATGGATAATAATAAGATTTGGTAACTTTCATATTAGCGATATTGATGTGATATCACTATCTGCTAATGTTTTTGTTTGTTTGTGATCTCCCTGCTCAAGCGTGAGCGGGGAGATTTGCTACTATATATACCTGTCTTTTGTCCCTTATTTGGTCTTGTTTGTCCTTTTTATCGATACAAATTATTGATTGTCCCTTCTCCGGATAGTTTGGAAGGCATAATAGATCATGTGTTTTAGTGTCCTTTCATCTTTTTACGAGTTGCCCCATCTTTGCAGTGTTAACGTTGACAAAGAGATTATTAACTAAGTAATTAATTTTAAAAATGTAGAATTATGGCAATTCGATTTAGAAGAGTAAGCCGTTTGTTTGATTTGCGTAAACCGGATGCGGGAAAGAAGTTCTTTGCGCAATTAGTGTATAAATACGATAATCCGGCGACCTTGAAAGAGGTAGCCAATGAAATTAGTACTCAATCTGGTGTAAGTGAGGGCGAAACGATCAGTGTTCTGAAAGACTTTCGTACTTTACTGAAAAAGATTCTCCTTTCCGGACGTTCGGTAAACATCGATGGCTTAGGGTACTTTTTCCTCGCTGCCAGTAGTAGTGGCACAGATAAATTTGATGATTTTACAGTGAGTAATATTGAAGGACTTCGTATTTGTTTTCGTGCCAATAACGACATACGTATTCATACCTCCGGCACTACTCGTTCAGATGGTCTTACTTTTAAGGACCTCGATCATCTCAGCAGTAGTGATTCTCCTTCGGATGATAATTCCGGTAGTGGCAACGGTGGAGACGAAAACGATAATCCGCTTGGATAATGGATTAATGAATAATTAAATTATGAAGAAAAAAACAGTTTGGACTAATATCTTGAAAGTCTTAGTCGCCGTAGCTACTGCTGTTTTAGGAGCACTTGGCGTTAATTCGAGGGGTTAGATGGTTAAATGATGAGTGGACTAACTCTAGGAAATAAGTGATAGACTTATTACTAAATGAGTATGATAAGGAAAATCCTTGAACTTAATAAAGAGGCTCAAGGATTTTCTTGTATATAGTATGCTATTATACCTAAAAATAGGGATAGGAGGATAGGATATTTTCTCCGACCTTTGTAAACTCAAAAAATGAATTGAATGAAAGGTTTGCATATACTGTTTATAATGTTGGTTGGCGGCATGTTTTTCTTTCCGACGAAAGCTCAGGAGACAATATCTATAGGTACACGTTATTGTATATTTTCGCAAGTATTGAATGAAGAGAGAGATTATTGGATTTATAAGCCGGAAACTCAGCCGGGAGAATCGGAGAGGAGTTATCCGGTTCTTTATTTGTTGGACGGTGATTCTTTTTTTCATTCAGTTGTTGGCTTTACCCGTATGTTTTCATCTTCCAAAGTATCATCATTACCTCCGTGTATAGTGGTGGCAGTGCTGAATACAGATAGAACGAGGGACTTGACACCCACAAGCTCTGCCGCGCGTCGCGATGGGACTGTTCATGCCGGCGAAAAGCAGGAAGGTGGTGGAGCGGAACTGTTTTATCGTTTTTTGATAGAGGAGTTGCGACCTGAAATAGAGAAACAGTTTCCAGTTGACGGACAGAATTTCCTGGTGGGGCATTCGTATGCCGGACTATTTACTCTTCATGTTTTGTTGACTCATCCTGAAGCTTTTGATACTTATATGGCGTTGGACCCTAGTTTATGGTGGGACCAGGGATATTTTATGAAACAGACAGAGGAGAAAATTAAGATGAGTGATTTCTCCGGAAAACAGTTGTATGTAGGGTTTGCTACTCAGCCACGACCGGGAAAGAACTTGATACATTTTCCGTTGGTGGATAGCTTTTTGGAAACGATAGTTCCCGGTATGGAAAAGCAGCATTTACGTGTTATTTCAAGAAAGTTCCCCGAAGAAACACATGGTACTATCGCTCTTCCGGGAATTTATGATGGTTTGAAGTCTTTGTTTGGGATTAGTCGTCAATATCAATAATTCTCATTTTGGAGTTGAACTTGATTTTCCAACGATTGGATAGCTTGACTTCATTTATATATTAGTTTTTTTATGAAGAGAGTCTTTCATTTAATAATTTTGGATTTAGATTGCAAATTTGCCACTATGAATATCAAGCTAATAAACATAGAAATAAAGTGTTTTATTTTAAGAGTTATGATATATGCAAATACGAGAAAATCTATTGTACCTGCCAAAAGTTTATTTGAGTTTTTATGGAATAAAGAGAAAAATATGCCTAATATTGAATAAACGTCAAGTGTTAAAAAAATAGGTAGCAAAGAAGTATGCTTATAAATTGAAAATTATAAGATAGTTTGTATTGTAAATGTTCTACTATTCTTTTTTAAGTCGTTTTTTGTAAAAATTGAAAATTCATTGTTTGATTCTCATAATTTATATTTTATTTTGCCATTAATGTCTTTTCGTGACATTCTTAACAAAGAATAATATGAATCAATTGATATATAATATAAAAGCTAAGAGAAAACATATTGTAATGGGATTTATCCCATTTTTTGCGATGACTATATTATCTTTTTATTTTTCTAAAGAACCGATACAGAAAGCATTTATCTTTTTTTATCCATGGGGAAATTATTTACTTCTCTATCTAACATGTGTGATAGGGATTACAATTGTTTTTGGTAATCATAGTATTTGTGTAGCTATTGCTGAATTACCTATTTTATTAGTGAAAATTATATTACCAGAAATAGTGACAATAATATCTATTGCATATTTTTTATTTTTATTGTTATGATACTGATGGTAGTATGTTTTCTTTTATCTCAAGTTTATGTGTATCTGGTTTTATTAGCTGTATTTCTGTTTGTTAAATTATTGGGAGGTAATATTGTTAAATTTATATGTGTTAATATTTTTTCAATGTCAAAAAATGAAATAATCTCTGATAAGGATTTTTCATGCATTACAAATGCTTCTTTTTACTTACTTTGCGCTATTTTTATAGTGTATAATGATGTTTGTATTCTTAATACTACTATTATAGAATATGGATTATTGGATATTTTTTTAAGAGGCATATTGGCTTATTTGGCACTTGATAATGCTCTTCCTATATTGAAAAGTGGCTTATTAGTCTTTGATAAAAATAAAATAAAAAAGCGAAGTTTTGAATTTATCTTAACATGTTTTAGAATAAAAAAGTTGTTAAAAATTAGATCTGAAATCATTAAGCGAATTATAATTAAGAAAAATGATATAATTTGCTTTTAAAATAACTATTATGAAAAATGATGCTTTGAATATGTCAGTTTAAAGGGGAATGGAAATTATTGAACAAGAGTGGAAGTTATTGCTCAATATTATAAAAAGAAAGGATTAAAGATGCAAATTTTATAAAAGATAGAATGCAATTCAATTTATAGTTCAATGATTATCCAAAAGAGGAGTATGAAGATATAAAAAGGAGGCTATCATCTAATCATGATGTTTATAGTGAAATATATTATGAATTATTAATTTATCAGCTTTTCAAAAAAGCAAGGCTTTATAAAATCTAACCTTCCCTTTTTACCCAATAATTCATATTATTATTGAGGAAACTATAAAGATGCCTATTTCGGATAACTAAATCTGAGATAGGCATCGTATTTTTGTGGAATGGATCAGATAGTAGATAAACAATATTGCCAAAGTTGTGGAATGCCTCTTCGTTTCGACATTGAGGAATATATGGGAACGAATGCTGATCACTCCCGTAGTGATGAGTATTGTTATTATTGCCTGAAAAACGGAGAGTATATAGTTGATATTTCCATGAATGACATGGTTGATATTTGGGTGAAATACACAGATAAATATAATTGGTATTCGGGTACGAATTATACTCCGCAAGAATTAAGGGTGCTCTTGAATAAACGGTTACCGACTCTCAGACGTTGGCGTCAGATGGAGGATACGCAAAGTGTACACCATGCAGCCATCGACCGAGTAAAGGCTTATATCAATAAGAATCTTTTTTTAGATCTTACTCCCGAACAACTAGCCGAAATGGTTAATTTGTCGTTCTATCATTTTAGAAAAGTTTTCAAGAACGTTACCGGAGAAAACGTTGGTACCTATATTCAGCGCTTGCGTCTGGAATATATAGCCCATTTGCTTATTGTTACAGGGCAATCTATTGAAAAAATACGCGAACAGACTAACTACCAAACTAAATTCAGTTTGGCAAAAGCTTTTAAGAAGCATTTCGGGCTTTCTATGTCCGATTATCGGGCGAAATATAAATCCATAGAGATTCAATCCATATCTGATAGTCTGCCTGTGCCGAAGATAAAACGCATCAATACTCAAAAGGTGATTTGTTTGGAAGTAGGTAATACTTTTCATAGCAAACGTGCTTATACCAATATTTGGAAGGAACTGGTTTCTTATAAAGAAAAGTATCTGAAGCAGGATGCAAAGAACCATTTTGTAAGTATCAGTTTGGATAATCCATTCATAACACCGATAGACCAATCTAGATTTTATATCGGAATAATGCCGGTTGATGAGCTGAGTCATAAAGGCAGGTTTTCTATACAAGAAATCCCCGGTGGTATGTACGCAGTCTTTAGTTATAAGGGAAGTTACGCAGAGTTGCCCGACTTTTATAAAATGATTTATGAGAAATGGTTTCCAAGAAGTGGATATTATCAGAAGCAGCCGTTAACGTTTGAAGTATATTGCAATACCCCAAGTGGGACGGCTATTGATGAATTATTGACAGAAATCTATATCCCAATTGATAATCAAAAATAAAAGAATATTATGTTAGAGTTGCCTGAAGTTCTCACACTGAGTAAACAGATTAATCATGTTTTGGCTGGAAAGACGATTACACAAGTGTTCAATGCTACCAAACCGCATAAGTTTACGTTTTACAATAGTGATCCGTTAGGATATGGTAAGTTATTGGTTGGTAAGACTATCTTATCATCCAAAGGATATGGTATGTTTGTTGATTTTTATCTTTCTGATAATGTGACGATGAATATAGGTGATGGAGTTATTGTCCGTTATTATAATTCGGGTGATAAAGTCCCGGCTAACTATCAGCTATTGCTCACTTTCGCTGATGAATCGTTTCTTGTTTTTACAGTTGCCATGTATGGCTTTATCAATGTTTATCTAAATGATGTCATTGATAATAAGTATTATAAAATAAGTCGTGATAGTATCTCTCCTCTAAGTGAAGACTATACGGAGAAACAATTTGAAAAGCTCTTTATTGAAGCTAAAAATACTTTGACTGCCAAAGCCTTGCTTGCCACCGAACAACGTATTCCGGGAGTAGGCAACGGAGTAACCCAGGATATTTTGTTCAATGCTCGCATTCATCCGAAACAGAAAGTACTGAAGCTACCGGATTCCCAAAAAGAAATTCTTTTTGGCTCGTTGAAGGATACTTTAATGGAAATGACCTTTGAAGGTGGCCGTGATACACAGCCCGACCTTTATGGTAATTATGGCGGATACAAAACTATTCTTTCTGCCAAAACCTGGAAAAATCCTTGTCCCTGCTGTGGAGGAGTGATTGCGAAAGAGGCGTATTTGGGAGGATCGGTTTATTATTGTCCGCAATGCCAGAAGATAGGGGAATGAATATAAAGAAAAGGGCGGGAGACTTTTCAGCCTTCCGCCCTTATTCATTTTATTTAAAGGTGTTGTTTACATGGTAATTTGAGACTGCTTTGCAAGCAGTTTTTGCAGTTTGCCATTCAAGGTCTGGCACATAGTTCCGTTTCCCATTGCTTGATAGCGTTTGATACGGTACTGTAACATCATAATTTCATTTTCATTCTTTTTCATAATCGTCTAGTTTTTTGCCCTCCGCGTTTCGGAAAGCTGGTTTTACATCTTTATTGTTTTCTCTATTAACACTGCAAAGATACGAATTGTTTATGAGAAATATGTTTTATAACATAAAAATATGCATATTACTCTATACTTTTATCCTAAATACGTGATTTTGCAATCTGTATATTACAAATATATTACATATCTTTGCAATAATCTACGATATCATACATATAACGAAAATGAATAAACTGACAGAGCTTTTGCATAGTCCTTATCCCGCCCTTTGTCAACGGTGGAAGACGGTATTAATACCTTCGGTTATCGTTTTTCTGATTATTTATTTGTTGCAACCATTTGGAATTGCTCAAATGCATAACGCACACAAACTGTTTATTTTATTGGGATATGGGGTGGTAACCGGCGTGGCATTGGGAGTCTTTGTTTATGTATTACCTGTCCTTTTTCCGAATTATTATAAGGAACAAGGATGGACGTTAGGCAAGCAGTTACTTAATATATTAATGAATTGTGTATTGATAGCTGTTGGTAATTGGCTGTATACTTCTTGGTTATATGATTTGGAGCTAAGTTGGTATTTGTTTTTGGTTTGTATGTTATGGGTGGCGATATTGGCGCCTTTCCCTGCGACCATCTTTTTGATGTGGAACCGGAACTTGTTGTTAACCCGTAACCTGAAAGAGGCGACGGAAATGAATTTCTTTCTTTCGAAAAAGATGGTGGCCGAGGACAATATTTCATTTTCGGAAGAGGACTGCCCGAAAGTTTTAATCTTTTCAGGAGGGACGAAAGAAGTACTGGAAGTAAATGCTGATAATTTTCTTTATGCAGAAGCAGAGGGGAATTATGTAAAGGTGACTTGCTATTCTGACAAGGATGGAAAGATCGTTCAGAAATTATTGCGGGTTACGATGAAGCAGGCGGAAGAAGCGGTAGCCGATTGCTCTTATATCATTCGTTGCCATCGAGCCTTTTTGGTGAGTGTCCGAAAGGTGGTGAAAGTAGATGGAAACTCACAGGGATATCGTTTGCGGTTGGAAGGTTGCGAAGAAGAAGTTCCGGTTTCCAGAGCTTATGCCAAAGAGGTGAAAACGTTGATAGAGAATGCAGTAGAAAGCTAGTCATTCGTCACAGAAATACGTCATTCGTCACAGGGCGAGTGCTGCTTGTCACATATCCGGGTTGTCTGTCCCGGATATTTTTTTGCTCTGAATTCTTCCTCTATGTTTGCAACAGCGAAAGCAGATTGCACGCAAAAAACATAGAGATATGAAACGGAAAATAATTCTTTTAGCTTTAAGTATTTTATTTTTTGTGCATCCATCCATGGCACAAAAGGCATTAACTGATACGATACATCTTCAGTTCAATATAGATAGTATCGGTTTGGACGAAGTTGTAGTGAAAGGACGAAAGACACCTGCTGCAAACAGTCGTTGGAGTGATATGCGTCCGGTGGAACTGGTTACGGTGGGTGGTGCAAACGGTGATTTATACAAAGCATTGCAAACATTACCCGGTACGCAAGTACAAGGTGAAACCGGCGAATTGCTGGTGCGCGGAGGTAGTAGCAGTGAAACGCAGACCTATATAGATGGCATGCATGTATTGAATCCTTATACATCAAATGGCATCAATACGCCGGCTCGAAGCCGTTATTCGACTTTTATGTTCAGCGGAGTGAATTTGGCTTCCGGTGGTGCCTCGCAAGAATACGGAGAAGCACTTTCGGCTGTACTTCCTTTGGAGACAAAAGATTATAGCCGGGTAAACAAAATAGGAGTGAATGCTTCGGTTGTCGGTATAGGAGGAGGAGGAACTCACGTTTTTGACAAGGGGTCTTTGTCGGTGGATTTGAACTATCAGAACTTGGGATTATATGATAAGATTTATTCCGGTCGGAAAGAATTCTCAAAACCATACCGGATGTTTTCAGGAGCTACCCAGTTTCGGTATACGCCTGATGAGGCTACTGCCTTTAAGATTTATGCTCAATATGATCGCACCGACCTTTCGACTTATGAAGGAGAGGACCGTAGATTATTTGGCTTGGGTGAAGATAATATATATATCAATACAACATTTCGCCGTCGTATGTCGGGAGAGTGGAATTGGTTTGCGGGTGCGGCCATTTCATTTAATGAGCAGAAAATAAACGGTGCCGTTATGGCAAGCGACGATTGGTTGGAACGTCAACAAGAGTTACATCTGAAAACAAAAGTTTTTAAACGCTTGTCATCGACTTTTCGTTTGGATATGGGGCTGGAGAGCTATATACGTTCTTACAAGAATCACTATCTGCTTTCCGAAGTTGATGATAGTAATCGCATGTCGCCTACGGTTAGTGCGGTTTTCTTCTCGGCTACATATTATCCTATAGAACAACTGAAAGCCGAACTTTCTTTTCGTACGGAATATACGTCACTGAACCGGAAAGTGAATTTCTCACCGCGGTTAGCATTGAATTATCATTGGGGGGATATTATGTTTTCGGGAACCATCGGGCGTTATACGCAATTACCGGAGAATAAGTATTTGGTTCGCCAACCTGATTTGAAGTCCGAAGCCTGTTTGCAATATAATTTGGGTATCCAGTACGGTAATGAGGGACGATTCTATAATGCCGAATTCTATTATAAGAATTATGATCGATTGGCATTGACAGAGGAGAATACCGCTCCTGAACCTATTTGCCTGACATCTGACGGATATGGGCATAGCAAGGGTATCGACCTCTTCTTCCGTGACCGGGCTTTGCTTAAGAATCTGGAATACCAGCTTTCTTATACCTATAATATATCCAGGCGTAAATATCAGGAGTATACGGAAGTGACTACTCCTCAGTATGCCACCCGGCATAATGCAGCTTTGGTAGTAAAATACTCTTTGCCAAGTTTACATACTATTATCAGTGTAACCAATCGTTTCAGTAGTGGTCGTCCTTTTCATAACCCCGCATTACCGGGTTTGATGAACGATGAAGTGAAGCCTTATAATAGTTTGGATTTGGGCCTCACTTATTTGGTTAGTAAGAAGGTGATTATTCACACTTCCGCTACCAATATCTTATGTAGGAAGAATGAATTCGGGAAGGTGGACGACAAAGTTATACTGGCATCCAGCGACCATTTCTTCTACATAGGAGTTTACATTACCCTTGGTAAGAAGGCTGCATACGATGTTTCCAATTTCTAACCCCTCATTCCCCTGAAGGGGAGGGAGGAAACTCTTAATATTAACTTTAAAAAAACAACGAAAATGAAAGCAATGATTATCTTTTTAGTATTTGTATTGCAAGGTGCAGTACAACTGCTGTTTGCACAGAACTTAACTATTGAAGTGCGTGATATTGAGAAAACGGAAGGTTATCTCTATGTAGCTATCTATAACTCGCAAGAGACGTTTATGAAGAAGCCGCTGGCAGGTTTCAGGGTTGAGGTGAAGGATAAAGTACTTTCGATGCCTTGTAAGGGATTGCCTGCCGGTACGTATGCTGTTTCTCTTTATCAGGATGAGAATGGAAACGGGAAGCTGGATACCGGCGCTTTCGGTATTCCTACAGAGAAATTCGGTTTTAGTAATGATGCCGAAGGGGTGATGGGGGCACCATCTTTTGATAAATGCCATTTTTCTTTTACTGAAGATATGACTTTGGTGATACATTTGAAATAGATTCTTAAATAATTCTTTAATTTTGTGGTCTGTACCTTAGATAGACTACATTATGAAACAAATTGCATTATTTTTAGGAACCGTTTTACTGTTTTTACTGACCGCTTGCGGTGAATCCCATTTCATGACAGATGCTTCTTATCGCGAACGCGTAGAGCAAGATTTTCAGCAGAAAAAGGCGTTGATCGCCCAGAGCGATTTGTTTGCTATATTCGATGCGGAACTGACTTCGTATGAACGCGAGGCGTTAGAGTTTCTGTACGCCTATATGCCTTTGGCTGATATAACTGATTATTCCGGAGAGTTTCACTTAATGAATATACGGGCTTCGCAGCAGGCGGCGGCAGAAATGTCTTGGGGAGATAAAATTCCCGAAGAAGTATTCCGACATTTTGTACTTCCGGAGCGGGTAAACAATGAACAATTGGATAGTGCGAGGATTGTATTCTACAAGGAACTGAAAGATCGTGTCAAATCGCTTTCTCTCTATGATGCTATTCTTGAAGTGAACCATTGGTGTCATGAGAAAGCTGTTTATATGCCTTCCGATTCACGAACCAGTTCGCCTATGGCAACGGTACGTACGGCTTACGGGCGATGTGGTGAAGAATCTACTTTGTTGGTTGCCGCTCTTCGTTCGGTAGGTATTCCGGCGAGGCAAGTATATACCCCTCGCTGGGCACATACTGATGATAATCATGCGTGGGTGGAAGCCTGGGCAGATGGTAAGTGGTATTTTCTGGGAGCTTGCGAGCCGGAACCTGTGTTAAACTTGGGATGGTTCAATGCACCTGCCAGTCGGGGAATGTTGATGCATACCAAGGTTTTCGGTCGATATGAAGGTGCGGAAGAAATAATGTCCGTTACCCCTAATTATACTGAAATCAATGTAATCGAAAATTATGCACCCACTGCCAAGGCATCTGTAACGGTAACAGATGAACAAGGCAATCCGGTTGCCGATGCCTGCGTAGAGTTCAAACTTTACAATTATGCTGAATTCTATACGGTTGCTAAAAAGCAGACTGATGCTTCCGGCAACTGTACCCTGACTGCCGGAAAAGGCGATATGCTGGTATGGGCATCTAAAGACGGAAAGTTCGGGTATGCCAAGCTCTCCTTTGGTAAGGACAATGAGCTGACCGTGAAACTGGATAAGAAGGCGGGTGAGAACTATTCTATAGACTTCGATATCGTGCCTCCTGCAGAAAGTGCGAATGTACCCAATGTTACTCCTGAGCAACGCGCCCGAAACGATCAGCGTTTGGCGCATGAAGATTCAATACGTAATGCCTACGTGAGTACATTCATGATAGAAGAATCGGCACGTAATTTTGCAAAAGACTATAAACTGGACGAAGATGCTGTTGCTAAGATTTTAGTGGCCTCTCGTGGCAATCACGAGGTTATCCGCAATTTTATGGCGCGTCTGCGTTCAGAGAAATCAAAAAGAGGGGGAATAGACCTTTTGCAACAGATCTCAGCAAAAGATCTTCGTGATGTTAGTCTGGAGGTATTGATAGATCACATGTTGTCCCCTTTGAAAACGAAAGCCGACTACTTCCGTAAATATGTGCGTAATCCACGTATAAGTAATGAAATGCTGACTCCTTATAAGTCCTTCTTCGGTAAAGTGATTCCGAAAAATGAGGCTGAGGTTTATGTGGCAGATCCGATGAAACTCGTTGCGTGGGTAAAGGAGAATATTCGTTTGGAGAAAGACTGTAATTTGGGCGGAGCTCCTGTTTCGCCGGAAGGAGTATGGAGAGCGCGTATGGCAGATGCTCATAGTCGTGATATTTTCTTCGTTGCCATGGCACGCAGTATGGGCATTCCTGCCCGTATTGACGAGGTGACCGGTAAAGTGCAATTAATAGGAGATGAGAGGCTGATAGATGTGAATTTTGAGGAAGCCGCGCCAACTACTGTTCAGAAAGGCAAACTTATTGCTAAATATACACCGACCAACATACTGGATAACCCGAAATATTATTCTCACTTCACCCTCTCTCAAATTACGCCGCAGGGTAATTTGCACTTACTGGCTTATGATGAGGAAGATACCGATATGGGTGCCGGTACTACTTGGAGCAATTTACTAAAGTATGGCACTATGTTATATGCAGGAGACTATATGCTGGTTACAGGAACTCGTATGGCAAGTGGTGCAGTGCTTTCAAAAGCTACGTATTTCAGCATAGAGCCGGGTAAGACAACTCATATTGATTTGGTGATGCGTCAAAGTAAAGATGAAGTTCAGGTAATTGGAAATTTCAATTCTGAATCTATTTTTACTCCGCTACAGGATAATGGTACGCTCTCTGATCCACAAAGCTTGTTGCAAGCTTGCGGCCGCGGGTATTTTGTTGTAGGGGTCTTGGGAGTTAATCAGGAGCCAACCAATCATGCACTGCGTGATATTGCAGCATTCAAAGCCGATTTAGAGAAGTGGGGCAGGAAGATGGTGCTGCTTTTCCCGGATGAGGTTCAAGCAGGGAAGTTTGTTAGAACTGCGTTCCCTGATTTACCATCTACTATTGTATATGGTATAGATACGGATAACATATCCGGTCAGATAGCTGAAAGCATGAAACTGAAGAATAAAGATAGTCTGCCTATATTCATTATTGCCGATACCTTCAATCGCGTAGTTTTCGTTTCACAAGGATATACGATTGGTTTGGGAGAGCAATTGATGAAGACGATAAAAGGATTATGAACAGCGATTAGTTGAAATAGCAGAGTAACTTTTGTCATGCTGAGCGTAGTCGAAGCATCTCTTCTCAATATATGAAAGGGAGGAGATCCTTCGACAAGCTCAGGATGACAAATAGTACTGATTATCGGAAACCGTAAGATTTGAGTGGTTATGATTTACAGAATTAGTATTGTTTTAATGAGTTTATTGTTTTTGCAACTCGTTCCGTTGTAGTTACAGAGCGCTTGTACTCGTCAATATGTACCGTCCCTCCCATAGAAACGGCTTTGTTGTGATAGGTCATACCACTTTCAATGTCTTTTCTTGCTGAGAAATGAAACTCATGTATGCCTGTTTCTTGGGCGATATGGGCTATATTATTCTCATTCACACCACAGCCTGCAAGTAGGGTGATACGTCCTGCCGCTTGTTGTTGTAGCTCTTTCAATAAAGGAATGCCTTGTTCTGCTGTAGGCATTTGTCCGGAAGTGAGTATCCGGTCGCACCCTAAATTGATAATATCCTCCAATGCCTGCTGTGGATTGCGGCATACATCAAAAGCTCGGTGGAAAGTAACAGACATGCCTTGTGCAACCTCCATCAGTTGTTTCATAAGTGGAATATCAACATCTCCTTCTGCCGTAAGGCATCCGAAAACCACTCCGTCTGCTTCGAGTTGGCGGGCATTATCTATATCTTTCAGCATGATGCGTTGCTCAATATAGGAGTACAAGAAATCACCGCCTCGCGGACGGATGATGACGTGCAACTTTGTGCTGGTCAGTACTCCACGTGCCACGCTAATATCGCCGTAAGATGGGGTGGTGCCCCCTTCGGGAACACCCGCACACAGTTCTACCCGGTTGGCTCCTCCGGCTTGTGCTGCCAGACAACTCTCTACGGAGTTGGCACAGACTTCAAATTGATAATTTTTCATATTATTGATTATGTTATCAGCTTTGCAAAAATAACGAAAGGGCGAATAGTAATCCGCCCTTTCGTTATTTAATTCTCTATTTTTATTTTGCGTAGCTCACTGCGCGAGTCTCACGGATCACAGTGATCTTAACCTGTCCCGGATAAGTCATCTCATCCTGAATCTTCTTGGCGATTTCACCGGAGAGGTTCTCGGTTGCCTTGTCGTCTATCTTGTCGGCACCTACGATAACGCGCAACTCGCGTCCTGCCTGGATGGCATAAGTTTTCGTTACGCCGGGATAAGACATAGCCAATTGTTCGAGGTCGTTCAGACGCTTGATGTAGGCTTCTACAATTTCACGGCGTGCGCCCGGACGTGCACCTGAGATGGCGTCACATACCTGTACGATAGGAGCCAGCAAACTGGTCATTTCCACTTCGTCGTGGTGAGCGCCGATAGCGTTGCAAATGTCCGGTTTCTCTTTGAACTTCTCAGCCAGCTTCATACCATAGAGTGCGTGCGGCAATTCCGGTTCTTCATCGGGCACTTTACCGATATCATGCAGCAGACCTGCACGTTTTGCTTTCTTAGGATTCAATCCGAGTTCCGATGCCATCACTGCACAAAGATTGGCAGTTTCACGGGCATGCTGCAACAGGTTTTGGCCGTATGAAGAACGGTATTTCATCTTACCGATAATGCGGATCAGTTCGGGATGCAGACCGTGGATACCCAAGTCGATGGTGGTACGTTTACCGGTTTCGATAATCTCTTCTTCGACCTGCTTGCGTACCTTGGCAACTACTTCCTCGATACGTGCGGGGTGAATACGACCGTCTGTAACCAACTGGTGCAATGCCAAGCGGGCTATTTCACGGCGAACGGGGTCGAAAGCAGAGAGCACGATAGCTTCAGGAGTGTCGTCCACAACGATTTCCACACCGGTAGCCGCTTCAAGAGCACGGATGTTACGCCCTTCACGACCGATGATACGTCCTTTGATTTCGTCCGATTCGATATGGAATACGGTAACGGAGTTCTCGATAGCCGTTTCCGTAGCTACACGTTGGATAGACTGTATCACGATGCGTTTGGCTTCCTTGCTGGCGGTCAGTTTGGCATCATCCATAATGTCGTTGATGAAAGACTGAGCCTGAGTCTTGGCTTCTTCTTTCAGGGTTTCTACCATGCGCTCTTTAGCTTCTTCGGCCGAAAGACCTGAGATGGCTTCCAATTTCTCGATTTCCTGGCGTTGCAGGTGGTCCAGTTCTTCTTTCTTTTTGTCTACGATTACAAGCTGGGCTTCGAGGTTTTCCTTTACAGCTTCGGCTTCCATCTTCTTGCGTTGGATTTCGTCTTGGCGTTGGTTCAACACCAATTCACGCTGTTTCAACTTGTTTTCCGCTTGCTGTATCTTTTGATTGCGGATCGCAACTTCTTTTTCCAAGTCGGCTTTCTTGTTCAGGAATTTCTCCTTCACTTCCAGCAACTTATTCTTTTTAATCACTTCTGCCTCGGTTTCAGCCTCTTTCAGAATGCCGTCGTATTTGGACTTCAAGCCGTGCTTGAAGAACATATACGAAGCAAATCCTCCAACGATGAAGCAGGCAATGGATACTACTATTGTAACTACTGTCATTCTATTAATTTGTTTAAGTATATAAATAAAAAAGCACTGCATAAAAGCCTGATCCTGTGAGGACCTGACTTTTGTACAGTGCGCGAATTATCTCTCTCATCCACTGAGCGGGAAGATGTGGTAACTTATTCTTCTTTAAAATAGTTTTCCAATACTTCTGTCAGTTCTTTTATCTTATAGGTATAGGGGGCGGTATCATTACGATCCTTCATTTGCAGGTTCTCTAAAGAGAATTGATAAGCTACCATGGCTATAATTCTCTCCGGAGATACATTTTGATAATGTTCCCTATACGCATTGAGTCTGATATCTACCTGTTTGGCGGCTTCTCTTACCATTTCCTCGTCCTCGCGGTTGATTGTGAGAGGGTAGGAGGCTCCTGCCATTTGCAGGTTTATCTTTATTTTATCGTTCATACATCATTATTCGTTCAACAAAGCGATGCATTTATCGACTTCACGCACTAATTTGGACAATCGCAGTTTCGTCTCTTTCACGTCACTGCCGTTAAGGCTGATTGTCGTAGCTGTTTTTAGGTTCGTGTAGTTAAGTTCCAG
>JAEXAJ010000086.1 GCA_023458215.1 Bacteroidota bacterium | reverse complement strand
TATAATGTGGGAAGAACTCGCTTTCGAATGTACCGAAACGTATCATGTCGTTCCTACGCCAGTTCTCATCAAGGAACTCACGTCCACGCTCATCAAGAAGTTCCTGAAGCGATGGAGTATGGTCAATAACAGGTGCTGTAACGTAACTACGTATCTCATTGAACAGGCTCATTGCTGTATCACCGTTGGTTGCGGAACCTCCACGTACTATAGCTTCAGCTTTAGTTAGCAAGATGTCTGCATAACGGAATATAGGAAGGTCGTTCGACTGATTTCTGCCATTCTTGAAATCATCATCTATAACGAAGAACTTCACAGAGCGATAACCTTGGCTATAACCATTGACATCATCACCTACACCAAGCTCAATATCTCCTTCTTTTACAAGGGAAATCTCTTTAGTAAGTACAATAGGATTGCCATTTTTATCTACAGCAATCTCATTTGTTGGAAGATAAGTCTTAGGGTCATATACATGAACAGTGCCACCTATTACACAATTGTTACGCTGATCACCCTCAAGATTGAACAAACTTGCGAATTCAGGAGTCATAGTCATGTAACCACCGGCGGACTGACTAAGCTTCATACCGAAGTAACTCTTTGCGCAATCCATGATTTGTTTCCAGCAACGAGAACGACCATACTGCATACCTTGTGCTGTATATGTATCGTATGGCATCACGTATATGAAGTCTTCAATATGTGGACCATTGTCTGGACCGAACTTCTTGCTATACGACATAGAGCCAAGATTGAACTTGCCTGATTTGATTATATCATCACAAAGCGCAATACAATCATTCAGCTTTTCATTCTTTGCAGTAGCTGCATCATATAGATCAACAGAAGTCGCTGTATATACAGGCCAGTTGATGTATATCTTTGCCAACAGAGCCTCTGCCATCCATTTTGTCGGTTTGCCGTATGTATTTGCATTTACTTCATCGGTAAGTTGAGGGATAATCTCTTTGAGTTCGCTCTCTATGAACTTTGCTACATCAGCACGAGGTGAACGGTCTATAATCTCACCTTCGGCCATTGCATGGTCAAGTATTGGAGCGTCACCCCAGCAGTCCATTAATATGAAATGGAAGAAAGCACGCATTGCACGGGCAGGAGCGATAGTTGCACCGGCTTCATCGCCTCCCAATTCAGCAATAATCTTGTTTGCTTTTGTTATACCTGATGTAAGTTGACCCATCCAGTCGATGGTTGCATCCTCGAATGTATAGTTGTGAAGACTTGGATGTGCGTATGCACCACTGTCATACCATCCACCACCGTATGATACAGCAGTATATTCATCACTTGACAATGCTTGTACTTCCATATATCTACGTCCGAATACATCCCGCATCTGATAGTACACATCAGCCATCTTTGCTTCAACAGCAATCTCATTAGTAGGATATTCTGTATATTGAGATTCTACATCAACATCCAAATTAGTACAGCCAGTTACTAAAGCAGCTGCACAAACTGTAAATAATAATCTTATATTAGTTTTCATAAATATCATCTCTATTTATAATTAGAAATTAACCTTTAAACCGACCATTGTTGTACGAGAGTGAGGGTATGTACTCCAACGATAGTCAACGCCCGGAGCAAGACCACCCATGTTTACTTCAGGATCAAGTCCCTTATATCCTGTGATGGTGAACAGATTGTTGCAAGTAACATATAGTTGAACACTCTGTAACCAACCATCAAGATTCTTGAAAGTATAACCTAATGTCAAGTTAGATAGACGAAGGTATGAGCCATTCTCAATGAAACGGTCAGAAGGTATATTACCTCCGGTATCTGTTGCAGGACGGTCTGTTACAAATTCTTTAAGTACATTCTTTCCGTTTGCAAACATTTCAGGACTTGAATAGTTGGCACGTGCACCATTGTAAATCTTGTTACCGAATACACCTGTAATGAATATGGTAGCGTTCCAGTTCTTGTAGTTGAACGAGTTGTTCCAGCCAAGATTAAGTTTAGGTTGTGCGCAACCTGTGATAGTACGGTCTTTGAATGCAGGCTCGGTGGTTGTTTCCCCTGTGCGCTCACCTGTCTTTTCGTCTCTTACATAGTAAGAAGCCTTGCCATCTTTATAGCCGGCAAACTCATAAGTAAAGAAAGTACCGAGAGGCTGACCTTCCATGATGCGTTGAGTGTAGCCGTTAGATGATACACCTGCTACCATAGGGTCACCTTGTGTAAATGTTCCTACCTGGTATTTGTCGTTCGACAATTTGTCTACTGTATTTTTGTTGTGAGAAAGGTTCAAAGTTGTATTCCAAGTGAAGTCTTCAGTCTGTACCGGAGTAGCATTGATAGAGAATTCGATACCTTTGTTAGTTATCTCACCTACATTGGCTGCTATTTTATCAAAAGGATAGATGTTTGTAGAAACCGGATAATCCCAAATCAAGTCTTTGGTCTTTTTGTTGTAGACCTCGATAGTACCATTGATACGACCATTGAACAAAGCATAGTCAATACCGGCATTGAGCATACCTGTGCTTTCCCATTTCAAATCGGGGTTGGCATTCTTTGTGGCAGCCAGTGTACGCCAGTTCTTACCATCGTAGTTGAAGAAACCGGATGCTCCGTATGTCGCTACGGAAGTATATGCACCGAAGCCAAGCGCATTACCGCTGACACCGTAACCAAGACGCAGTTTCAAGTTGCTGAAGAGCTTTTGAGTCTTCATGAACTCCTCTTCGGTAATGTTCCATGCTACAGATACGGAAGGGAATGTACCCCATCTGTGGTTTTTACCGAATACGGAAGAACCGTCACGACGCATGGTTGCCTGAATCATATATTTGCTATTGTATGAATAGCTTGCACGACCATAGAAAGAGATGTTACGTACAGTCTCTTTTGTTCCGCTCTCTATGGCAGGTATACCGTCAATAGTACTTGCATAAGTAAGTTGATTCCATTTCAATACATCATCATAGAAATCGTGAACAGTTAAGCCAAATCCGTCATTGCTCATCTTCTCTTCCCAAGAGTAACCAGCCATAAGAGAGAGCTTGTGAGCATCTGCGATAGTAGTATCGTAGTTACCGTAAGTCTCGAATGAATGTTCGTGACCGAAGTATGTAGAACGGGTTGCACGGCCATTGTATGCACTTATACCCTCAAGCTGAGTGTTGTGTGTATCGTATGAACTATATGTGCGTTGGCTGTTTGTAAATGAGTAATTGGCATTCCAGTTCAGACCTTCAATAATCTTCAGAGTAGCCTTACCGATAACCTGAGTATTTTTGAAGATAGTTTCAGACGTATCTTCATTGATTAAAGACAATGGATTGTAGTTCTTTGAACCTGAACCTTTTGTCCATGAACCGTCTTCGTTCTTAACAGGAAGGGTAGGTGAGAAGTAGTTCATCGCATCCAGAACAGATGCACCCTCATTACCCATAGGAACACCTACAGCCTTGCCATATCTTGCGTTTACACCGGCTGAAAGGTCTAAATGGTCTTTCAATACCTTAGTGGTAACTAAAGAACGGATATTAAGTCTGTTCATTTTAGAGCCTTTCACTACACCCTGACGATCCATATAGTTAAGACTTGCCATATAGGTAGTCTTTTGTGCTCCACCATTGATAGAGAGATTGTGGTTTGTACTGATAGCAGTGCGAAGAACCTCATCCTGCCAGTTTGTATTTGCACCTTGGTCGTTGGTAAGTGTCAGTCCGTTCTCTTTTGCGTATGCTCGCAGGTCGTCCGCAGTAGCCATATCCATCTTCTTCAAGATGTTGTCGAAAGCAACATATCCGCTATAGCTTACGTTTGTACGTTCCATACCGTTCTTGCCTTTCTTAGTGTTGATGATGATAACACCATTTGCGGCTTTAGAACCATAGATTGCAGTAGCGGTAGCGTCACGAAGAACATCAATACTTTCTATATCATCAGGAGCAACCATGGAAATATCAACTCCGGGAATACCGTCGATAACATAGTAAGGACTCATTGCAGCACCTTCACGAAGAGAAGAAGCACCACGAAGAGTAATACTTGGTGAACCGTTAGGGTCGGCAGAAGATGTAACAGTAAGACCTGCTACCTTACCTTGCAACATACTTGCTGCATCCGAAAATACACCGACATTCAACTTGTCAGCCTTAACTGTAGTGATAGAAGATGTTACATCCTTACGGCTCATAGAACCATAACCGATAACTACTACTTCGTCCAGCAATTCTGTATCCTCACTCATTATCACGTCAACGACGTTTTGAGTGACTTTTACTTCCTGTTTGTTATAGCCTATAAAAGAGAAGATAAGCGTTTTCCCTCTCTCTACATTCAGGGAGTATTTTCCGTCAACATCGGTAATACAACCGTTTGTTGTACCGCCCACTAATACATTGACGCCGATTAGTGGTTCCCCCGTCTTGTCTGTTACAGTACCGGTCACCTTGTTCTGGGCAAATGCCAAGGTACTACTTAGCATGAACACTACAAAGAGTATGCTCTGTGCAAATGTTCTCTTTCTTTTTAATTGTACATTCAGCATAAAATAAAGTTTTAGTTAGAAATATTGTACTATTCTATATATTTATAAATATTATTTCAGCCGCAAAGGTATGTTCTACCTGTTACAAACATATTTCTTATATATTACATCTTGCTGTAATAAATTGAATATCAGATGTTAACTATGAGTAAAACAAAGAGAAGTCCTACCTTACATTACTATTCTTTGGAAAGTGTATGTAAAGAATGACTAATGCCTGTTAGATTGCTCTTAGTGATAGGGAACAATCTAAGAGAAAAAGGGAAAATGTCTTTGCCTCCATAGCTTATTAGATTATTAACGAGGGCAAAGCTACGTCAATGGAGGCTAAGTGAGGGGGAAAATGATGCAAATAAGGGGGAAAATAGTGAACTCCTGTTCTTTTTAGGATTATCCTGCCCAGTCCTCTCTATCCAAATTCCTGTATCCGATGGCCTCTGCCAAATGCGCGGCCTGTATTGATTGGCATCCTTCCAGATCGGCTATGGTGCGTGATACTTTCAGGATACGGTCGTAGGCACGTGCGGAAAGGTTCAAACGGTTCATGGCATTCTTGAGCAAGGCGAGTCCTTTATCATCGGGACGGGCATAAAGAGTAAGCAGCTTACTGGTCATTTGTGCATTGCAATAGAGGCCGGGGATATCTGCATATCTCTCTTCTTGGATTTGACGGGCACGAATCACGCGTTCCCGAATAGTGGTGCTTGATTCACCGGGGCGGGTATCTGCCATCTTCTCAAAAGGGAGAGGCGTCACCTCTATCTGAAGGTCAATACGATCCAATAAAGGTCCTGAGATACGATTGAGATATTTCTGTACCTGACCGGGACTACATACGCAGGCTTTGGTAGGATGATTATAATATCCGCAAGGGCAAGGATTCATAGAGGCTACTAACATGAAACTGGCTGGGTATTCTACATTGCATTTAATGCGGGCTACTGTAATCTTTCGGTCTTCCAAGGGTTGACGGAGCACTTCCAGTACATTACGCTGGTATTCCGGCAATTCGTCGAGGTATAAAATGCCGTTATGGGCCAAACTGATTTCACCCGGTTGGGGAAAACTGCCGCCACCAGTCATGGCTACTGTAGAAATGGTGTGGTGCGGGTCACGAAAGGGACGCTTGGAGATAAGTCCGCCGTTGCTTCCTAATTTACCGGCTACCGAATGTATTTTGGTGGTTTCAAGACTCTCTCCGAGCGATAGGGGAGGGAGTATGGATGGTAATCGTTTGGCAAGCATGGATTTACCGCTACCCGGAGCGCCTATGAGAAGAATATTGTGGCTTCCGGCTGCTGCTACTTCCAATGCCCGTTTTACATTTTCCTGGCCTTTTACTTCGGCAAAGTCCAGATCGAAGTTGCTTTGTTGGGCGTAGAACTCATCGCGGGTATTGACGAGCGTAGGCACTAATTCTCGTTTCCCGTTGAAGAACTCAATGACTTCCTTGATATTTTCCACTCCATACACATGCAGGTTGTTTACTACTGCCGCTTCCCGCGCATTCTGTTTGGGTACAATCATACCTTCGAATCCGAGTTCCCTTGCTTTGATGGCAATGGGAAGTACACCCTTAATAGGTTGTAGGCTGCCGTCGAGACTAAGCTCTCCCATCAGCAGATATCGGTTCAGTTTATCCGATTGAATAACTTCGCTGGCGGCCAGCATTCCGATAGCCAAAGGCAGATCGTAGGCAGAACCTTCTTTACGGATATCTGCCGGAGCCATATTGATGACAATATTGCTGGTAGGCATTCGGTAGCCGTTGACTTGCAAGGCAGATATAATGCGTTGATGACTTTCCTTAACCGTTGAATCCGGCAGGCCGACCAAATAGAACATACAGCCTCTGGAGCTGTTGACTTCGATAGTGATGAGGGTTGCATCGATACCTTGAACAGCCGCTCCAAAAACTTTAATGAGCATTCTAATTTATTTTTCCTTTTGACTTATTTCTTTAAGCTTTTTCTCTAGGACTTCTGTACTTAAGTTTTTCCCGTCAATCTTGCCCGAAGGAGTGAGTAATAGATTGGAAGGTAACGTTTGTATAGCAAATTGTTTGATAGCTTCTGTATTCCAGCCCGAAAAGTCGCACACTTGTTCCCAGTCCAAGGTATCTTTTTTAATGGCATCTTTCCACGCGTCTTTATCTATATCCAATGAGATACCTAAGATAGCGAAATCTTTGTTCTTTAACTCTTTCTTGTAAATACGGCGTAAATCGGCATTGGCATCCCTGCTTGGTTGATCCCAAGAGGCCCAGAAATGTACTAACAAGTATTTGTCCTTGAAGTCGTTACGGCTGATATTCTTCCCTTTTGCATTGGGAAGATGAAAATAAGGAGCTATTTTCCCTACAGTTACTTTCTCTTCTTCCTGAATGCGATCCATAAGTTCATCTATGTAGGGGCGGTCTTTCAGCTCTCCTGTCATCCTGTCTATCAGTTTATTAATTAACGCAAAATCAGGTTGTGGCTTTTGGACGAAATATTTCTCTAGTAAGTAAATGCTTACTAATGATGAGTGATGGCTACTAATAAATGCTTCTGCTTTCTGTTCAAGCATTTTTTCGGAGGGTTTGCCTAATCCTTTCAGATCTTTCTGGAATGCAGTCAACTCTTCATTCGGTGTATTTCCGGTAATTTCCAGCGAAGATAGATTCGCTTTGGAACCTTTGATATTTATTTTATTTCCTTTGTTCAGATAGAGCGGGTACTCCGTACCATCGCTGAATTGTAACCAAGTGGATACTAATGTATCGACTGGCAGGGTTGCAGAGAATTTACCCTCTTTTACAAGGAGAGTGTCCATACGGTTGTACATTCTATCAGTTCCGTATATATAAAGGGTGTCATCTCCTAATCCGTCTATTTGGCCGGTCAAGCTGGCTGAATTCGTAGACTTGCTACCACAGGCCGACAATAGGATAAGCAAAAAGTATATAAGATTGATATTCTTCATTCCGCTTCTTTTATTGATACTCTGCTGCGAAAGTACTCCTTTTTGGTGTGAATAAAAAAAAATGCCCGACATATTTCTATGCCGGGCTATTCTTTCTTAGCTGTGAAGCTCTTGTTAACTCGTTAACTCAAGCCTTGTCAACTACTTAATGATATTCATAAAGTCTGCATTCGTGAAGTATTTGGAGAATTCCAAATCAGAAGCAGCTTTCTTTGCTAAAGCAGGATTCTTGGCAATAGCAGTCTTCAAGCTGCTGGTAACCATAGAAGTGTTGTTGGTTCTGGCACCGAGTACAGCCATCAGGTAGTCTGTGTATGCATCCGGTTTTTCGATACCTGCCAATGTGCTCTTAGCTTTGTTGTAGTCCTTAGCCAAAATCTGAGCTAAAGCGGCGCTATTGGTTTTTGTGTCACCGAATGCGCTTACGGCTTTGTCGTATTGACCTTGTGCTACGTAGAGGTTACCCAATGCTTCGTTCAATTCTTTAGAACCGGAAGCTTTGCTCATATAAGACTCGGCAGCAGCTCTGTCACCCTTAGTCAAGGCAATCAAACCAAGGTTCATGTTAGCTTCGGGAGCATCCTTGATAGAAACAGCTTTCTTGAAGTAGCTTTCTGCTTTGTCAAGGTTACCGGCTTGGTAAGCCAATTTACCTAAGTTATTGTAAGCACGGAAATCATTCGGATAGATTTGAGTTGCTTTAATGAAGATTGCTTCTTGTTGTGCAGGGTCAGTAGTCAAAGTAGCAGCATAAAGCAGTTCTTCGATGTTCAGTTGCTTTGCATCGCTATTAGCTAAACTGGCAATTTCTTCGTCAGACTTACCAATGATCTCATAGTTCAAAGTCAAACGAGAACGACGCAATTGCGGAAGGATATCATCAGCTAAAGTTTTGAATACAGAAGAGATATTCTTAATTTCTTGTTCTCTTTGTTCAGGATCAGAGTACATAGAAAGAACGCGAAGAATCAGTTCTTTATCTTGGATGTTGGATTTAGAAACCAATTCCTGGAAACCTTCCCAGTCTTCTGCAGTATATTTAGTATCTACGGCTGCATCAATTTTAGCTTTCTTCAAGTCTTTGTTGATAAGCTTAGCAGTATTGTCCTGACGGTTTTCAGCCAATTTGGTATTCAAATCCATACCACCATCCGGAGATGCGTATGCAGAGATTTCAATGTTGCTGATCTTCTTGTTAACAGCACTGTTTACGTCTTTCACCTCGTTGTTGAATTCTTTAGCAGCTTTCAGTTCGCTGGCGCGGATGTTAGCTTGTTGAATCAAGAACATGATTTTAGCATCGTGCTTTTCTTTAATAATACGTTGGAAAGCGTCGTCACCGTTGGCGGGGTTAGCGCTGTTCAAAGTCTGGTTCAGCATTTCAGAAGTTGAAATAACACCGTCCGCTACTTTCACAGCAGGAATAGTGATGGTCTTCTTGCCGATAGTGGCTTTGAATTCCAGATACAATTCAGACTTAGCCATTTCAGGAACATAGTCGAATGAAGTCTTCATAGTATAGTTACCACCCATCTTGTAAGAGATAGCTTGGTCATTACCTTCTACTTTTTCTCCTTGGAATACAGCAGACTGGCCTTTAGCCTCACCACCGTTCCATCTCAAAACGGGAGTTACTTCTACTACTGCTTTCTTGTTGAAGTACTTTTCAGGGAATTTGCCGTTGATAGTAGCAGGTACTTTACCGCCTACGGCTTCGAGAACTTGGGGAGTTACAGTGAAATAGTCTGATGACAATTCACCCATTTTGCTGCCACAAGATGTTAATAAGGCAACAACACATGCCATTAAAAATGGCAAATACAATTTCTTAGTCATTTTAGGTATAAATTAATTGTTTGTAATTGAAATTTGTCTATTTCATTTTTGTTTGCCATCTCCATTGAGACACAGCGTCGCAAAGATATTAATTCCCTATACAGTTTGTTAATTGGACTAATAGATTTATTATAATTTAATGAATTTCGTTCTCTTTACGGTATTTTATGTTTCTGGGATGGTGTTCTATGATTTCACTCCTTAACCTGTTGCGGTCTATGTGTGTGTAAATTTCTGTTGTAGCGATGGACTCATGTCCAAGCATACATTGTATGGCACGCAGGTTAGCACCTCCTTCTAATAGATGTGTTGCAAAGGAGTGCCTGAAGGTATGCGGGCTGATATTTTTGGTGATATTTGCTTTGCCTGCCAGTTCTTTAATCAGATGGAATACCATGATACGGGATATGCTGTTGCCCCAACGGGCAAGGAATACAAAGTCTTCAAATCCCTTCTTGATTTTCCAACGGGCATTGCGGTCTTTGAACCAGTTTTCGATTTCCTTGATGGCGCGGGGCGAAATGGGGACGAGGCGTTGTTTGCTTCCTTTTCCTTCCACTTTGATGAAACCTTCTTTAAAGTATAGGTCTGAGATCTTCAGGTTGCACAGTTCTGATACGCGCAATCCACAACTATATAGTGTTTCGAGGATGGCCCGATTTCGTTGGCCCTCATTGGTGCTCAAATCAATAATAGAGATAATCTTGTCTATCTCTTCTACCGTCAGTACTTCCGGTAGTTTGAACCCTATCTTCGGGCCTTCGAGCAATTCACTGGGGTCACCTTCCTGATAATCGGCTAATACAAGAAAATGAAAGAAGGATTTTATGCCGGAAAGAATTCGTGCTTGTGACCGGGGATGAATACCGATGTCATGCAAGCCGGCTGTAAAGCGTTGCAAGTCGTCGAGAGTAACGGCAAAGATATCTATGTTCTCGTCTTCCAAGAAGCGTAGCAATTTCTCCAGGTCTGTTTGGTAAGCATCGAGTGTGTTAGGCGAAAGCGATTTCTCCAATTTAAGATATTGATTATACTTCCTGATTATCAATGCCTGTTTCTCCTTATTGGTCGATTTTTCTTCAAATTTCATTTCTTTTTTCTACCTTTGCTCCGCGAAAATAGGCTGCACCTCAGCAGAATGCAATTAAATTTGCTTCTACATTCGGTTTGCACTATCTTTGCAACCTGATTTTAATGTTTCCGGAAGACAAAGGTATAAAAAAATGTGTTATGAGGATACAAATTATTAACGGTCCCAATATAAATCTGTTGGGCAAGCGTGAACCTTCCATTTACGGCAGTGTTACTTTTGAAGACTATCTTGCAGAACTCCGTAAGAAATATGCGGATGTGCAGATTGACTATTTCCAATCTAACATTGAGGGACAATTGATAGACAAGATACAGCAAGTTGGTTTTGATGTCGATGGTATTATTTTAAATGCGGGTGCATACACTCATACATCCATCGCTTTGCAAGATGCTATCCGTTCGGTCACTTCTCCGGTGATTGAGGTGCATATCTCTAACGTGCATGCCCGCGAGGCTTTTCGACATGTATCCATGATAGCGTGTGCTTGTAAAGGTGTAATCTGCGGATTCGGACTGAACTCCTACCGCTTGGCTTTGGAAGCACTGAAAGAAAAAGTTTAATAATGAATGAAGAATGAAAAATGAAGAATGAAGAATTTGGCTGCGCACTCATGCCGCAAGGCAATTCTTGATTCTTCATTCTTCACTCTTCATTAAATAAAATAGGTATAAGATTATGTTATTGAAACAAACTAAAATCGTTGCAACAATCTCAGATCAACGTTGTGATGTAGACTTTATAAAGCAGTTGTTTGACGCCGGGTTGAACGTGGTACGTATGAATACGGCTCACCTGGGACGTGAAGGTTCCGAGAAACTTATAAACAACGTCCGTGCAGTATCCAACCGTATTGCCATCTTGATGGATACTAAGGGACCGGAGGTTCGTACAACTGTGCTTGCCGAACCGATTCCTTTCAAAGTAGGTGACCGGGTAAAAGTAGTTGGTAATCCTGATCAGGAAACGACTCGTGAGTGTATTTCAGTTTCTTATCCTCACTTTGTACATGACCTGAATGTAGACGGTCACATCTTGATAGACGACGGCGATTTGGAGTTGGTTGTTATAGAGAAAACCGCCGATCACTTGCTTTGCGAGGTGCAGAATGAGGCTACTTTAGGAAGTCGTAAGAGCGTAAATGTTCCCGGAGTTCGTATTAACTTACCTTCTTTAACGGAAAAAGACCGCACGAATATCCTTTATGCTATTGAAAAGGACATTGATTTCATCGCTCACTCTTTTGTACGCAACAAGCAGGATATTTTGGATATAAAAGCCATTCTGGATGCTCATAACAGCGATATCAGGATTATTGCTAAGATTGAAAACCAAGAAGGTGTCGATAATATTGATGAGATTCTGGAAGTTGCCGACGGCGTGATGGTTGCTCGCGGAGATTTAGGTATCGAAGTTCCGCAAGAACGCATTCCGGGCATTCAGCGTTTGCTGATTCGCAAATGTATTCTTGCCAAGAAACCGGTAATTGTTGCCACGCAGATGCTTCATACGATGATTTCTAACCCGCGTCCTACGCGTGCCGAAGTGACCGATATTGCTAACGCTATCTATTATCGTACGGATGCTTTGATGTTAAGCGGTGAAACTGCATACGGCAAATATCCCATCGAAGCCCTCAAGACAATGACTAAAGTTGCCGCACAGGCCGAGAAGGATAAATTGGCGGATAATGATATCCGTATTCCTTTGGATGAAAACAGCAATGACGTAACTGCTTTCCTTGCCAAGCAAGCGGTAAAAGCTACTTCCAAGTTGAAAATCCGTGCCATCATTACCGATAGTTATAGCGGACGTACCGCCCGTAATCTTGCCGCCTTCCGTGGTAAGTTCCCGGTACTCGCCATCTGCTACAAAGAAAAGACCATGCGGCACCTTGCCTTGTCATACGGTGTAGAAGCAATCTATATGCCCGAACTAGCCAACGGACAAGAGTATTACTTTGCCGCCCTGCGCCGTTTGGTGAAAGAAGGCCGCCTGTGTACCTCCGACATGGTGGGCTACCTGAGCAGTGGTAAAGAAGGAACTCAAACCTCTTTCCTTGAAATCAACGTAGTGGAAGATGCTCTGAAGCATGCAGCAGAGAGTGTACTCCCTAATAGTAACAGATACCTTTAAAAAATGAAGAATGAGGAATGAAGAATGAAGAATTGCCATGCGGTATCATAGCGCAGCTAAATTCTTCATTCTTCATTCTTCATTCTTCATTCTTCATTCTTCATTTTATGTCCATAGACGAATATATATTGCAGCATATTGATGATGAAGGCGACTATCTGAAGGCGCTTTATCGGGATACGCACCTTAAATTGCTGTATCCGCGCATGGCGTCGGGGCATTTGCAGGGACGTATGCTGAAGATGTTTGTCAGGATGATACGTCCCCAACAAATTTTAGAGATAGGTACTTATAGCGGGTATTCTGCACTTTGTATGGCGGAAGGTTTACTGGAAGGCGGAAAATTGCACACTTTCGAAATTAATGATGAGCAAGAAGACTTTACCCGTCCCTGGTTGGAGAACTCAGCTTATGCCGATAAAATCAATTTCTATATTGGCAATGCGCTCGAACTGGTTCCTGATCTCGGTATTACATTCGATCTTGCCTTTATAGATGGTGATAAGCGTAAGTATATTGACTATTATGAGATGGTGTTGAATTGCCTTTCTGATGGTGGATATATCATTGCAGACAATACATTGTGGGATGAGCATGTTCTTGAAGAACAACCTCACCGAACAGACCTACAGACCATCGGCATTAAGGCTTTCAATGATCTTGTAGCGGAAGACACCCGAGTAGAGAAAGTGATTCTTCCTTTACGTGACGGATTAACAATTATCCGTAAGAAATGAGCCTTAGGCTAGCGGATAAGTAATGAACACCTGTTTCTTGTTTTCCTCCCCCAGCACTTGGTAGCGTCCCATGAACGCTTCAACATAGAGGCGGTTGATGTTGTGCAGAATATTTTGTTCTTGCTCGTCCTTCCAAATTTGATACAATGGACTTCCTTTGACAATAATCATCAGGCTCTTATCCGATTTTTCGAGAGAGTATTCTATCGAACGTTGTTCTCCCGCATAATCTGCAGGTACGGACATTAAGCTGGTAAGCAGTTTGAGGAACCATTTACTATCCACTTGAACCTGCAAATCTTCCAGTTCTGTATTGAATGTCAGTTCTACAGCATCGGGTGTTTGCATTTGTACCATCATCTTGGCTTCCCGGCAGAGTTGTACGATGTCACATTCCTGTACGTTGAATCGCATCATTCCGGCTTCAAGGCGTGATAAGTCGAGGATATTGTTGATAAGTGCCAGTAATCGGGATGAATTGTTTTTAACTACGGTCGAGTACTCTTCCAACTCCTCATCCGACAAATTGTTTTCTATAGACAGTAATTCGGAAAAACCTACTACTGTATTCAGCGGAATACGTATCTCGTATGTAATATTGTGCAAGAAGCGTTCCTTCATTTTGTCTGCCGACTTGATTTTCTCTAGCGCCAGCCGGGTTTCATTGTCCGAACGTTGTAATTGACGTCGGATATGGGCGGCACGCACAATGACAAAAATCAATAGAAGTAAAATGGCACAACCGGCGCCTACTTGTATGTAACGGTACCGTTTAGTTAATGCCTCTTTCTCTAACAGTGCCTTTTGAATTTTATGATTTATCTGATGTGCTTCCTGGTGGCGTTTCAACATGTCCTGGTTAAGAGAATCCCCTTTTATAGCTACCATTTTGTATGTAAGGGCAGCGTCTTCATATTTTCCCATTTCCATCAGGACGTCTGCTTTCGTCTTGAGTATCTGGTTCTCATCGAAAGGTTCCGATTCCTGGCAAGCATTAAGAGCTTGTTCTATCTCTTTGAGAGACATATCCCATTGCTTGTTGAACTTATAATAGATCCCCCACAATATATGATAATTGATATAAGCCACGCGGTAAGTATTTTCAATATAATACTTCTGGGCCTCTATTAAGTGCTGACCTAACTTTTCTTTATCTTCCATCTCCATGTAGATTTTGCAGAATGAAATCTCTATCTCCAGAAAAGTAGCTCTGAAAGTGTCCGGCAAATTTGATTTTTTAGACATTCTCGTGAGAGCTTCATGCTCTAGTTGCAACTCTTTTAGTGCTTCAGGATATTTCTTTTGTTTGAAGTATACCCTGCTGAGGCTGCCATGAATTACTACTAATGCATCATCGTTGGCTTTGGGATTCAATACCAAAGTTTGTTTGTATGTTTTTACAGCTTCGTCATATTGTCTGGTGAAATCGTATGCTTGCGCTAAGGCTAAGGCCGCAATAAATATACCGCCCTCGTATTTCAAACGAATAGCTTCTTTTTCCATCTCCTTTGCTTGCATAATAGCGTACTCTGTGTCTCCTATTGCACATCGTGACTGAAGTACAGATACCCATATCGTATAATAAAAGGCATAATCCTTGTGACGATAGCTGGCATCCTTCAGGATTGCGAACCTTTGTTCCAATTCGGGTAATTTGGTAAGATATTCATAGTGCCGGCAATAATCATAAAGACCCCATAGTTCTTCTTCGGGTATATTCTTCCGGATACTGATAGCGATGGCGGAGTCCAAAAATTCGGTAGCTCCTTCCCGGCCGATATGTAGTTGGAACGCCTCTCTCAGAAATAAGGAGCGCACGGAGTCGGCAGGGATGGTAGCCGCTTTGCGGAAAATACTATCCCGTACCTGTTTATTAATATGGACGGGGAGATCTGTTTGAGCCAAAGTTGGTAGACTAACCCAAAAGAGTAAAAGAAATAGTACTTTTTTCATACTATGCCCTCCAGTTTTATAGGGTGAGTAAACACAAAACGCGAGCCGTTGGTATATTCCGGGTCAATCCAAATTTTCCCACCGAAACGCTCGATGATGAATTGGCAGATGGAAAGTCCGATACCTGTTCCTTGCGATTTCTCGTCTACCCGTTCGAAGCGGGCAAAGATGGTGGGCTGTTTTTCTAGCGGAATGCCGCAGCCGGTATCTGTGATTGAGAACAGTGCATGGCCTTCCTCGTTCTGTTCTAGCCGTAGTACGATGCTGCCTTCTTTGGTAAACTTCGTGGCATTGATAAGAATATTGATTAATACTTGCTGCAAGCGCGAAGTGTCTGTTTCAATCTCTAACGTGGGTAAGTTGGTTTCGAAGGATATTTCGGCTTGTGTCTGCTTAATGCCATTTACGGTCTGGATAATACCTTCGCAAAGAGCCACTGCATCGTACTTCCTTAAATCGAATTTCATGTTGGTTATGTCCAAACAAGAGATATCCACCACATCGTTGAGGAGATTGATTAGCAGGCGTGAATTTAATTGGATAATTTCGTAGCATTGCTTCCGTGTCTCTTCGTCGATACCCGGTGTGGTAAGTATCTCGGAGAACCCGGATAGGGCATTCAAGGGAGTACGTATCTCGTGACTCATGTTCGAAACGAACAAACTCTTGTTATGAATGGATTTTTCTACTGCTTCCTGGGCTTCCTTAAGCGCTTGTTGTGACAAGACTAATTTCTTTCTTTGCTTTCTCAGATAAAGAATAATATATCCGGCAATGGCAATGAGGATAGGCAGAATGATAAGTGCCATTAAAAGTATACGGTTTTGTCCTTGGCTGTTTGCCAATTCCAATTCGTCGATGGAGTATATTTTACGCAAGTCTGCTACTTTTTGAGAGTTGATCTCTTCGTAATCGCTGTCCGACTGGTTGCTTAATTCTTCATAAAGTTTTGCTGCGACCTCATATTGTTGTTTCTGCATGTTTAACTCAGCTTCTTTCCAACGAATGCTGTCCTTTGCAAAAGCGGCAGAAGAAATGAGTAGCAGTAATAGCCAAACGTATACCCTCATATTTAAAACAATGCGTTTGTTGTGATAAGCTGCAAATATACTTTATTATTTGGTATTGACTGGGCTCGGATGCTAAAAAAAGTATAAAATGTAAGTCTGCCAAGATATTATACGTAACTTTGCCGTTAATTATAGAAAAAGAATTTATGGAAACTACTCGTCAGAATAAAATAGCCCGTTTGCTCCAGAAGGAGTTGAGTGAGATCTTTTTGTTACAAACCAAGTCTATGCAAGGTGTATTGATCTCTGTTAGCGCTGTGCGTATTAGTCCGGACATGAGTGTGGCACGTGCTTATCTTAGTATCTTCCCTTCCGAGAAAGGAGAGGAGATTATTAAGAATATCAATGCCAATATGAAGTCCATTCGTTTTGAGTTGGGCTCACGTGTGCGTCATCAGCTTCGCATCATCCCCGAATTGAAGTTCTTTGTAGACGATTCATTGGATTATCTTGATAAAATAGATGAGTTGCTGAAGTGAACCTTCCCTTCTACATAGCTCGCCGGTATATCTTCTCAAAGAAGAAGCATAATGCTATAAACATCATATCCGGTATATCCGTGTGTGGGGTGGCATTGGCTACATTGGCTTTGGTATGCACGCTTTCCGTGTTCAATGGCTTTCAGGAGATGGTGGCGGGATTCTTTACGGCTTTCGACCCTGAGCTGAAGATAACGATCCGCGAAGGAAAAGTATTTGAACCGAACAGCGCCGCCTTCAAGCAAGTGCGGGCGCTTCCGGAGATAGAGGTTTGGACGGAGACGCTCGAAGAGAATGCCATGGTGCAGTATAAAGACCGTCAGGCGATGGCGGTTATCAAAGGTGTGGATGACAATTTTAAGCAATTGACTTCCATTGACAGCTTGTTGTATGGCAACGGGGAGTTCATCCTGCACGATGAAGTGGTGGATTATGGCATTTTGGGTGTGGAGTTGGTATCTGAATTGGGTACAGGCATTCAGTTTGTAGACCCTTTGCAAGTTTATGCTCCCAAGCGGAATGTGCGGGTCAATATGGGAAATCCTTCCGCTTCTTTCAATCGGGATTACTTGTTCTCACCGGGAGCCGTGTTTGTGGTGAACCAGCAAAAGTACGACAGTCGCTATATTCTTACTTCGCTTGATTTTGCGCGGCGATTATTCAATTATGATAAAGAAGTTTCGGCCATCGAACTGAAACTGAAACCGGATGCGGACGTTGCATCTGTGCAGAAGAAGATTTCCCGCATATTGGGACGGCACTATGCGGTGCTGAACCGCTACGAGCAGCAGGCGGATGTGTTCCGCATCATGGAGATAGAGAAGTTTATATCTTATCTTTTCCTTACATTTATTCTTGCTATTGCGTGTTTCAATGTGATAGGTTCTCTCTCGATGCTGATTCTTGACAAGCGCGAAGATGTGGAAACCTTGCGTAATCTGGGTGCAGACGACAGACTGGTAGCTCGTATCTTCTTATTCGAAGGAAGGCTTATCTCTGTGTTCGGTGCATTTGCCGGCATACTTCTCGGATTGCTGCTTTGTTTTCTTCAACAGCATTTCGGTATTATATCCTTGGGAGGTAATGGCAGTTTTGTAGTCGATGCCTATCCGGTCAGTGTCCACTTGACGGATGTATTACTGATATTTATAACGGTCATTGCGGTAGGGTTCTTGTCAGTTTGGTATCCGGTGCATTATCTTACACGGCGGTTGCTGAAGAAGTAATATTCTCCTCATTTTTGTGCTTTGTGTGTTCGTTTACCCGCCATTCGTCGGTAAAAACTACCATTATGTAGATTTCATTTGCTATTAATGGGGCAGCTATGTACATTTGTATCAGAATAGAAACAGACTGTAATTGAATTTAGTGGAACATTATAGTTATGTATTTGTAGAAGAGACTCTCTCTAAATAGCGTTTTTTCATGTATTATTGACTTGGACCGTTTTTACCCGTGAGGGTAGAAACGGTTAACTGTTGTATACTTTCCTATGCTCTGTGTCCCCGTTTTGTTTCAATAGGTTGAAACCGAGAGTTTCATGCATTGGAACCAGCAGTTTCATACGTTGGAACTGGGAGTTTCAACCGTTGAAACCAGAAGTTTTGACTGTTGAAACTGATGGTTTACATCATTGAAACTGATGCGGGAACTCGTGTGATAGATACTTCTATCTGTAACGCATCTATCACGGGTATCTATCACGCTTTAATGTGTTAACTATCAGTGTCGTATCATGGGAAGCGTGATAGCGTGACAGATGAATTTCATTTTTAAACTTTGTGGGGGAATGCAGAATGGCTTTGGCTCATTCCGCATTCCCCCACAAAGTAATTGGATTTTCTTGATGTATCAGGATTGCTTCTTCCTGGCTATCAGTACTATTGCAATGATCCCGATAAGCAATAGAGCCAAAGCACCGTATGCGATACTTTCCGTGACGTGCAAGCTGGTCGGGTCGAAACGCATCTCGACGGTGTGCTTTCCGGCAGGTACATACAGGGTGCGCAGGATGTAATTGGCACGGGCTATATCGGCGGGTTTGCCGTCGATGGTTACTTGCCAGCCATCCGGGTAGTAGATTTCGGAGAAGACGGCAATGCCATCTTTGGCATTGTTGGTCTCGTAAACCAGGCGGTTGGGTTCGTACTCTTTCAGTATGATGCTGGACAAACTATCTTTGTAGCCTTCGGTAGCACCTTTCAGGATATCTTTAAAGCGGGCATCGACAACGGCTGTTTCGGTAGGAAGAATGTTGTTGAGTGCTTCAATTTCCTGATTGGCATTGTCTACGTATTGCACTTTGTCTACAAACCAGGCATTGCCATAAGCGTAAGGATTCAGGATGGGCACGGTTTGTCCTTGTTGTCCGGCGGGCAGGATGAAGTATTTCGTGTTCAGCATATTCAGCACACGGAATTTGGAAGCATCCACACTATCCATCTCACCACCGGCGGTAGCAATTTCCCTGTAAGCGGCTTGCATCTCGGGTGAAATATGACGCTCTATCATCTCCTGATAACGGCGCAGCTTGGCTGCATGATAACCACCGACGCTCTTATGCCAGTAGGCAGTATTGTTTTCATTGAAGGTATTGGTAGCAAGGTTCAGTACACGATAATCCAGGCTTTTGTCTTGCAGAATGAGTTCGTCAGCCTTTGTCTTGTTGAATGTTTCTGTTCGGGTAGAGTTCGGAATGAACTGTTCGTCATTCAGATAGCGTTTGTTGACACTCCACATATCTACCAGGCAAAGAATGGCAATACCTGATATAACCAATGTCTTGCGCAACTTTCCGGTGGCATAAAGCCAAAGCAGGGCACATCCTATAATTATAATGAAGAAGCTGCGTAGGGCATCAGAACTGACCATTGCGGCGCGCATCTCGGACATATTGCTCAAGATACCGGATAACTCGGCGGCGGGTATCATTTGCTGGTCGACAGCATTCTGTAGCATTTGTGCTTCTTGTGCAGGGATAAAGCTGGTGAATAGTCCCGGAGAGATAAACATCAACAAGGCAACTCCGGCTGTAAGTGCCAGGCTGATGCCTGTTGCTTTTTTGTTAGTCTTAATGATCTCCGGTTCATCGAGTACACGCTTCAAGGCGAAGATAGCGAGTAACGGAATGGTAAATTCGGCAATCACCAGAATGGAGGATACGGCGCGGAATTTATTGTACATCGGGATGTAATCAATAAAGAAGTCAGTCAGTGGCATAAAGTTTTTGCCCCATGCCAGTACGATGGAGAAGAAGGTAGCTCCTATCAGCGCCCACTTCAGCGGACCGCGTACAATGAAACATCCTAAGATGAAAAGAAACAGCACGAAAGCACCTACATAAACAGGCCCCGAGGTCATGGGTTGGTCGCCGAAGTATTGGGTCAATTGGCTGTAAAGACCACTATAGGTGGGATTTGCTTTTTCCATCGCCTTCTCATTCTTGCTGAGGGGGACGGAAGCTCCTCCCTTGAAATTGGGCACAAGCAGGGTCAGTGTTTCGTCCACACCGTAACTCCATTGAGTGATGTAATCGCGCTCCAGTCCACCACTGGTCTGCTTGGCAGCTTCGCCGGTTTCTACCAGTTCGCTCTTGCCGCGCATGGTTTCCTTACTGTAAGTATAGGTGTGGTAAAGGTTCGATAAATTGGTAGCTACTCCGATAAGGGCTGCTACAACCAATACTGCACTTGCCTTGAAGAATTGCGGCAGCGTCTTGTTGCGCCAGGCATCTTCAAAATAGGCTCCCACAAAGAACAGGATAACGAACAGGAAGTAGTAGGACATCTGTACGTGGTTTGATGCGATTTGCAAGGCTATAAACAGGGCGGTCACGATTCCTCCCCATAATAGTTTGCCACGGTAAGCCAGCACGATACCGGCTATTGTAGGCGGTATGTAAGCCAGTGTGATGAATTTCCAGATATGTCCGGCAGATATCAGAATGAAGAAGTAGGACGAGAATGCCCATATAATTCCCCCTAATCCCGCCAACCAAACAGGTATGCCGAATGCACGCAGCAATATGTAGAAACCCAGCATCAGGATAAATGTGAGGCATACATAATTGGGCAGGAAGAGTTGGTACACCTTCTGTACCCACTGCAAGGGTTGGGTAGAGTCGTAGGACGGAGATATCTGATAGGTCGGCATACCGCCAAAGATAGAGTTCGTCCAGCGCGTACGTTCGCCCGTTTGTTCGTGGTACTGTGCAGCTTCTTGTCCGGCACCTGCTCCGGCAGCCATGTCATGCTGGAACAGTATGCGGTTCTCGATGTCCGCCGGGAAGAAATAGGCGAATGACAATACCGCAAATACTAGTATGGCAATGAAATCAGGAAGAATCTTTTTCATAAAACGAAAGTTTTATGAATGAAGAATGAAGAATGAAGAATGAAGAATTTGGCTGCGCACTCACGCCGCATGGTCATTCTTCATTCTTCATTCTTCATTCTTCATTCCAATTAATATCTATAGTGTTCTGCTTTGTAGGGGCCGTCGGGATTTACACCGATGTAGGCGGCTTGTTCGGGAGTGAGCTTCGTTAGTTTCACACCGATCTTTTCGAGATGCAGACGGGCTACTTCTTCGTCCAGATACTTGGGCAGACGGTAAACGTTGGTTTCGTATTTCTTGTTGAACAACTCGATTTGTGCCAAGGTCTGGTTGGTGAATGAGTTACTCATGACGAAAGACGGGTGGCCGGTAGCACAGCCCAGGTTTACCAGGCGACCGTCGGCCAGCAGGATGATGCTGTGTCCGTCCGGGAAGTAGTAACGGTCTACTTGCGGTTTGATGTTCACACGCTTGATGCCCGGGAAATGCTTGAGGGCTTCTACCTGTATTTCGTTGTCGAAGTGTCCGATGTTGCAGACAATGGCTTGGTCTTTCATCTTCTCCATGTGGTCGATGCGTATAATATCAATATTGCCGGTAGTGGTTACAAAGATATTCCCTTCTGTGCAGGCATCTTCCATAGTCACTACTTCGAAACCTTCCATGGCAGCTTGCAAAGCACAGATGGGGTCAACTTCGGTTACCAGCACACGGGCACCGTAGGAACGCATAGAATGTGAACAACCTTTACCTACATCGCCGTAGCCACAAACAACAACTACCTTACCTGCAATCATTACGTCCGTAGCACGCTTGATACCGTCTGCCAAAGATTCACGGCAGCCATACAGGTTATCGAACTTGGATTTGGTTACCGAGTCGTTGACATTGAATGCGGGGAACAGCAATTTGCCTTCTTCCTGCATCTGATACAGACGGTGTACGCCGGTAGTGGTTTCTTCCGAAACACCACGAACTTCGGCAGCTACACGATGCCAACGGTCGTCGTCTTCGGCCAGCACTTGTTTAAGGATGGCATTCAACTCAATCTCATCTTCGGCATGCACCTCTTTGTCGAGTACGGCAGCGTTGTTTTCTGCCTCATAGCCTACGTGTATCATCATCGTGGCATCTCCGCCGTCGTCCACGATCACTGTAGGACCTTTACCGCCGGCAAAGTTCAGAGCTTGGAGTGTACACCACCAGTAATCGGCCAATGTCTCACCTTTCCAGGCAAATACAGCTACTCCACTGGCAGCAATGGCAGCAGCGGCATGGTCTTGGGTTGAGTATATATTACAAGAACACCAGCGTACTTCCGCACCCAGTGCTACAAGTGTCTCGATTAATACCGCCGTCTGAATAGTCATGTGCAGCGAACCCATAATGCGGGCGCCTTTCAGCGGTTTTGTTTCTCCATACTTTTCGCGAAGAGCCATAAGGCCGGGCATTTCTTTTTCTGCCAGATCGATTTCCTTGCGACCGAAGTCGGCAAGCGTAATATCTGCCACTTTATAGGGCAGCGTAGAGAATAGTTCTTTAGACATATATGTTTGATTTTAATTAAAAAGTGCTGCAAAGATAATGCAAACTGAAAGCAGTACAAAATAAGCCGGCTTATTTTTACTGCTGAGGTACAGCTTATCTTATTCAAAGATAGAACATTCTGATTAGTAGAGCAAAAGCTTTGTCATTTTTTAAATAAAAGTAAAAACAAATGTGGATGCAATCATTTTTTACAGTATATTTGTAGCCACGATATTTGTATAATATGGTCAGATTCTATCATTTATTGAGATGGGCGATTACAGAAACAAGACAAAAGAAGAACTATTGGACATCATCTATCAGCTGGAACAAAAATTAGAGAGGTGCCCCATTCAAGATGATCCTTGTGAGAATAATTCACAGGAAGGTTTTCGCGAATTATATGCTCAGGATATATTAGATACCATTCCTGACATGATAACCGTATTTGACTATAATGAGAACTGCGTAGCATTAGTTTCTGCTTCCGATACCAATCATATCGAAGGTCTTTCCAATGAATCTTTGTGTTGTTCCAAACTTGAAAATATCGTAACAGGAGATGCTTATGACACCATCTCAGCCAATATGGAAAAGGTGAAGCGTACGAAGGAAACTCACACCGCCCAGCACTCCTTGATGTTCGAAGGGGAATTACACTACTTTGATAACAGAATTTGCCCCTTGGGTGACGAGTATTTGTTGTGTGTATGCCAGGATGTAACCAGGCGGGTTAAATCGGAAATGGAGAATGCAAAACAACAGCAAGAGATCGTTCGCCTGAATTCCATAATGGGTGCCATCCTTGACAATATTCCCGTATATCTGTTTGTAAAAGATGCCAAAGACGATTTCCGCTATCTGTATTGGAACAAAGATTTCGTCAAGCATTCCGGCATTCCGGCTGAAAAGGCAGTAGGGCATACCGACTTCGAAATATTCCCGGATTCGGCAGATAGAGAGAAATTCCGTAGAGACGATCTTGAAATAGTGAAGCTTGGCTTCAAGGAATTTGATGAAGATTATACTACTGCCAATGGCGAGAAACGGATTGTACATACCGCGAAGTTGATGGCTGATTCTCCGAATGGCGATTCTTATCTGATTGGTATTTCATGGGACATCACAGGCTTGAAGGAAACAGAAAGAGAACTGATAGCTGCACGGGAACGTGCCGAAGAATCCGACCGCTTGAAATCGGCTTTTCTCGCTAATATGAGTCATGAGATACGTACTCCGTTGAACGCTATCGTCGGCTTCTCCCGTTTGGTGATTAACCCGGGAAATGAGGAAGAGAAAGAAGACTACAGCAATATCATAGAAAAGAACTCGGAACTACTGTTGAACTTGTTCAATGATATCATCGACCTTTCTTCGCTCGAAGCCGGAGTGATGGACTTGGTGAAAGAAAAGGTTAACTTATATACTCTTTTCACGAAACTGTACGATCAGTTCCATAAGAAAACAGCGAAAGGTGTTCTGCTGAAACTCGATGAAGTAGATCCGAGCCTCTGTGTTGTTAATGATAGAATTCGTTTGACCCAAATCCTGACGAATTTATTGAGCAATGCCGCTAAATTTACTGTTTCCGGCGAGATTCATTTTGGTTGCCAGTTGCGGGGTAATGTGGTACAATTTTATGTGAAGGATAGCGGCATCGGAATTGCGGCCAACCGCATTGCAACCATATTCCAACGCTTCGGCAAGATTGATAACTTTGCACAGGGCACCGGTCTTGGACTAACCATTTGCAGGATGTTAGTGGAGCTTATGGGCGGACGAATCTGGGCGCGATCTACCGAAGGAATTGGTACGGCATTTTATTTTACGCTACCCCTTGGTAACGATGTGTCAAAACTCTGATAAGCCTATCATTCTGTCATGCTGGGCTTGTCGAAACATCTCTTCTCCTTGTATGAAGAGAGGAGATCCTTCGACAAGCTCAGGATGACAGAGCAAAGTGATAACTCAATTCAGTTTTGATACACTCTCACTGGCTTATATAATCTCTATTCCCTTTTCTTTGCAAATCTGTAATCCCAGATCTTTCAATCTGAATTTCTGTATTTTACCGCTTCCGGTCATTGGGAATTCTTCAATAAAGAAGACATATTTAGGTATTTTGTAGCGTGATATCTTGCCCATGCAGAAGTCGCGTACATCGGATTCATGCAAATCAGTTCCTTCGTGCAGGATAATGAACGCACCGACTTCTTCTCCGTACTTTTTCGAAGGAATGCCGGCTACCTGTACATCTTTTACGCCTTTTAGCTGATAAAGGAACTCTTCTATCTCGCGCGGGTAGATGTTTTCACCACCTCGGATAATCATATCTTTGATACGTCCTGTAATGCGATAGTTACCATCTTCGTCTTTTACCCCCAAGTCTCCCGAATGCAGGAAATTGTTTTTATCAATCACTTCGGCAGTGGCTTGCGGATTCTTATAATATCCTTTCATGGTATTGTATCCGCGATTACACATCTCACCTTGTACGCCGATAGGACATTCTTCACCGGTTTCGGGATCGAGCACTTTGACTTCCGTATGCTCAAAATCGTAACCCACTGTGTTGCAACGGGCATCAAACGGATCTTCAATACGGGTAGCGGTCATACCGGGCGAAGCTTCTGTCAGTCCGTAGACGCTGGTAACCTTCATAAACATCTTTTCTTCCACCTTTTTCATCAACTCTACCGGACAAAGGGAACCTGCCATGATGCCTGTGCGCAGGCTAGACATATCGAACATGTCGAACATAGGATGATTCAACTCGGCAATAAACATAGTAGGTACTCCGTAAAGTGCCGTGCAACGTTCTTTGTGAATAGATGCCAGTACCACCAATGGATTGAAACGTTCTACCATTACTTCCGTACAGCCATGAGTCAGGCAGTTCATAGTGGCAAGCACTACACCGAAACAGTGGAACAAGGGTACGCAGACGCATAACTTGTCGTCGGCGGTAAACTTCATGTGTTCACCCGAGAGGTATCCGTTATTGGCAATGTTGTAATGCGTCAGCATGACCCCTTTCGGGAAACCGGTAGTACCGGAAGTGTATTGCATGTTCACTACATCGTGGCAATCGACCTGGCTTTTGAGTTCGTCCAGGCGGCTGTCTTCTACATTGTCACCTAAAAGCAGAATTTCGGTGGTGTTATACATACCCCTGTGTTTCTCCTGTCCTACGTAGATTACGTTTCTCATATACGGGAAGCGTTCACTTTTTAAGTGTCCGCGTTGGCAGGTTTTAAGCTCGGGCAGCATGTTATAGGTCATCTGTACGAAGTCGCTATCCTTTTCGCCATTTACGATGCAAAGGGTGTGCATGTCTGAGTTTTCGCACAGATATTCCAGTTCCGCCTGTTTGTAGTTTGTGTTTACGGTTACATACACGGCACCTATTTTGGCACAAGCGTACAGCAGTGTCAGCCAGTCCGGTACATTAGCCGCCCAAATGCCGACGTGTGTTCCCCGTTCCACACCAATGGCGATAAGTCCTTTTGCCATATCGTCCACCCGGCGGTTGAACTGGCTCCAAGTAAAGCGCAAGTTGCGGTCAGAATAAACGATATATTCTTTATCGGGCGTAGTTTCTGCCCAGTGCTCCAACCATTGGCCGAGCGTTCTTTCGTATAACATAATAGTAATGTGATAATGTGATAAGTTGATAGAGTGATAAGTTGATAGAGTGACATTCCTTTATCACCTTATCACTCCATCACCTTACCACTCTTTAAATGGGTGTATAGATCACTGCCAGTATTTTTGCCGCTTGTCCTTCGTAGGCATGTACATGGTGGGGGACGATGGAGTCATAATAAATACTGTCTCCTTCTTCGAGCAGATAAGTACTTTTGCCATAGCTGATTTCCATGATGCCTTCCATAACCATGATGAATTCTTCGCCTTCGTGAGACGAAAGAACGAAGTCACTGTCTTGGGTAGCGGCAACGTCGATGATGAATGGTTCCATGTGGCGATCTGCTTTGGATTTGGAGAGGGAGTGATACTCCATGTGTTTACGGCTTTGGATAGCATTGTTGGAGAAACTGATGCTGTCTTGAGCTTCCGATTTGCGGCATACTACCGGACCGGTTTCATCCTGATCGTCAAGGAAGGTACCGAGACGAACACCAAGTACACGCGCTATTTTGATAAGCGGTGCCAGCGATGGCAGGTCGATGTTATTTTCTATGCGTTCGATCTGCTCGATAGCAAGTCCCGAACGTTGTGCCAATTCTTCTATGCCGATAGATTGGCTTTCGCGGAGCGCTTTAATCTTTTCTCCTACAATCTTACTAGTATCCATAATGAAAGTATTTTCAGTCTAAAGGTTATGATTTATAGTTGTTAAGCCGCAAAAATAAGATAAACTTTCACTAAGTGCAACTATCTGAGAAGAAAAGTTTGGTTTTGATGTATAAAACAAATCACTTGATAATTATATACCTGCAATCTTTTTTAATTACCTAACTCAAGTTGATCCTTTACCAAATTGTAGTATACCCCCCGTTTTTCTGTCAGCGAATTGTGATTTCCAATTTCTACTATTTTCCCTTTGTCCATAACTATAATCTGGTCGGCATGTTTCACTGTGCTTAGTCGATGAGCTACCACTACCTGAGTTCTTCCCAGATAGAAATCAGTGAGGTTTTCTACGATAAACCGTTCGTTTTGGGCATCAAGCGCATTGGTAGCTTCATCCAGGAAGATGAACTTCGGGCTTTTATAAAGTGCTCTTGCTATGAGTACGCGTTGTTTTTGACCTTGACTCAAACCTATTCCGTCTCTACCGATAACGGTGCAGTACTTTAGCGGCAGTTCCATGATGAATTTCTGAATATTGGTCAATTCTACCACTTTGAGTAGCTTCTGCGGATCTATTTCGCCATCATCTACAGCTATATTCATGGCTATGGATTCAGAGAAAATTACGCCGTCCTGCATGACTACTCCGCATTGATTTCGCCACCATTTCATGTCGAACTGATTGATGTCGGTATCTCCTATCCTGAGAGTTCCATTAGTAACAGGATAATAGCCTAAAAGTAGCTTAAGAAGAGTTGTCTTGCCACTGCCCGATGCTCCTACGATAGCAGTTGTTTTTCCATAAGGGATTGAGAAACTTATGTTGTCGATGTTTTTTATAGGACTATGCGGGTCGTATTTGAAGCTTACATTTTCGAATGTCAGATCTCGTTTGTTATCAGGGAAGGTGGACAGCTGCTTCCCATTTCCATCTTCGTTCTTCATTTCGTGAATTTCATTAATACGTTCCAAGCTAATCTTGACGTCTTGTAGTGAATAGAGAAATTTCATTAATTGCTCAATAGGGCTGTTCAGTTGACCTATTATATATTGTACGGCAAGCATCATACCCAAGGTCATCTCACCTTGGATGACTGCTGTTGCGGCTATTATAGTAATTACGATATTCTTTACTTCATTGATGAAGATACTTCCTGCTTCCTGAGTTTGTTGCAGCTTCAGGCTTTTCATCTGAATGTCGCAGAGGCCAGTTTGTACTTCTTCCCATTCCACACGACGGCGCTGTTCGCAGTTCTGTAGCTTTATTTCCTGCATGGAAGTGATGAACTGGTACGTCTTGCTGTTGTTGATAGATTGTTTTTCAAACAGGGTGTAGTCTAGTGTTCTCCGGCGTTTCATAAATACAGTTATCCATATACCATAGATGACACTGCCCATCAAGAAGATGCCAAATATCAAGGTGTTATAGAAGAACAACACAATGCCGAATATCAGAAAGCTGAACAACGAAAACAGGGCCGATAGCGTTTGTGTGGTTAGAAACTGTTCTACACGCTTATGGTCATTCATTCGCTGCAACAAGTCGCCCATCAGTTTGGTATCGAAGAAGGACATAGGCAGTTTCAGCAACTTGATGAAGAAGTCCGATACCAGTGAGATATTGATGCGCATGCTTATGCTTAGCAATATCCGACGGCGGACGAAATCAATGGCAGTGCGGCTGATTGTTAATACTAATTGTCCTAGCAGTATCAACCAGATTATATTCAAGTTTTGATGATTGATTCCCTTATCTACGATAGCCTGTGTAAGGAAAGGTAGAATCAGTTGTAGCAAGCTGCCTATCAGCAGTCCGAGAAGTATCTTCCCGAAGTGCTGTTTGTATTGCTTGATGTACCGCAGGAGAAACCCGAAAGAATGGGTTTGCTTTTGTGTACTTTTGCCTGCATCGCGTTTTTCAAAGAAAGGGAATTGTTTCATCCTACTATTCTATTTGGTATTGATTTTTATTTAATTGGTTCCGAAACGAGATGTATCTACTGTTTTTCGTTGCTTGTTCTTATAGCTGTTGAATTTATAAGTAAAGCTGAGTGTGAAACTTCTTTGGTAGAAGTTATCGTTCAGGTTTTGATATTGATTGCCGTATCTCACTTTAGTGGTGGGGTATATCGATTCGAACAAATCATAGCATTGCAGGCTTATGATGGCTTTTCCGTCTGCAAAAGAATACTTGGTGCCTGCATTGACGCACCAGTTGTCACTCAAATCCCAAATACCTTGTATAGTAGGAGTTCTGTAAAACATCATCGCATTGATTGTAATGTTGGGCTTCTTCGAAACAACGAGTGTGTTGTCTGCCATCAGTGCGGCGTTCCAATTACTTCTGTTATATGAAATATCGAACCAATGGCTATTCTTGTAACGCTCATTGCTGACCGATGCAGTAACATTAGAACTGAATGCTGTTCCCACCTTTATCGGAATGATAAGGTTGGTGGTAAATGCTGTTGAGTAATCTATATTGAAACTTTTCTGCATCAATTCCAATTTATCAGATGCTTGATAACTTTGTGAGAGAACAAAATCGTTTACTTTATAGTAAGATGCCTGAAGGATATATCTGTTGTTGAACACATAAGCCAGGGTTACATACGAAGTCTTATCCGGTTTCAGTGTCGGATTGCCGTAAGATACGGAGTATTCATCGTTGTAGGCTACGTAATCCTGTCTTTGCCAATAAGAAGGGTATCTCCTTAATGAAATGTACGACAGTTGGAAAATATGTTTGGCAGACGGTGCATACGAAATGGTAGCATTGGGCAGTAATACATTTTTCTTATAATCATTAATTTGATAGATTTCTCCTGTTAATGAGAAGTCTATATTTAGTTTATTTTCAAAGAAAGACTTACTAATGCCGGCATACAGTTGCGCTGTTTTCTCTGTGGTTTTTGATGTTCGGTTATAGTCGTCCTTACCGTTGTTTTGCAGATCGTTGTATATTTGATTATTGTTATTGGTAGTATATTCATATTTAGCTCCATAGCTCAACTTCCAGTCGTGAGGAAGTGCGTGCGCCATGTCTGCAAAGAAGTTAGCTTGTGCTATTTTCTGGTTCCGGTTATACTTGAACGAACTTGCGTTATCTTGTTCTTTTCTCTGATAAGCCATGTCCTGCTTCATGTCATTGTTGAAGTGGGTATATTCAGTACCTATTTTTAAGCCAAAAGGAGCATCGTAGGTCAGGCGGATATTATGCAGGTTGCTGTTACCGGCATCATATGATGAAGCATCCGAAAACAGATTGTTTCGGGTAAAGGAATTCGTCTTTATGTCGGGAGCTATTTGTCCGTTGTAGGACAGATTCAGGCTACTTTTGTCTGTAAGGTTATAATTAATACTGGAATAGATGTTGTGGCTTTGTTTCTTACTCTTTTCACGACTGTCCGATTCTATGTCGTAAACCTTATCGCCTACGGTATGTTGTGAGTTGATAATGCTGCGGCTTAATTCATTGTTGTTTTTGTAGTTATATAGCAGGTCGAAGGATACTTTCTTATTGGATACGAACAGGCTTCCTCCTCCCGTATAATTATTGGCGTGTTTATTGTTCCAAATACCTTGAACTTGCCCCCGCACTTTGTATTGATCATTTTTCTTTAGGATGATATTGATTGCGGCTCCTTTTACATGCCATTGTGGAGGAGCATTGTATACTATCTCTGCCTTTTCCACTTGTTCGGCAGGTAGCGATTTGAGGTATTCGGTCGCCTGCTCTGCGGACAGGCTCGAAGGCTTGCCGTTGATAATGATGTGGGTTTCGCCAATGGCTCCGTTTAGTGTTAAGCTGTTTTCATCGCTTTTTATACTTGGTATTTCTTTCAATAAGTCGAAAGCATTGCCAATAATTCTGTTCTGCATCAGTGGACCGACATTGTATGTCAGTCTGTTTCCTTCCATCTTCACAAGAGGACGTCGGGCTGTTATGGCTATTTCTTTTAATTCATTTACCGCATCTAGCAATACGATGGTGCCCAGTTGGCTGTTTGAAGTTTCTATGGAATAGGGCTTATAGGCTATATGCTGGAACAATAAGCGATAGGATCTTCCGGGATGTTTGAGCCGGAAGTTTCCTTCTACATCCGTTGTTGTTCCATCCAGAAAGATGGAGTCGATGGTTTGCATAATAACGGCAACTCCTATGAGTGAAATAGAATCGTTACCGATTATTTTTCCAGTAATAGTTCCGTTAGGGGTTTGTGCATGCACGGCTACAATAGTAAATAGAGCCAGAACGAAAGTTATGACTCTTTTGTTAACAGGTAAAGCATTAAATGGTTTCATATGAATGATATTAATTAGTGATTGTATGGAGTTCTGCTGCTATTGGTATAGCATGGCTGATGGTATATCCGGCGCATAGCAACATTGTGGGTCAGGGAAATCCCAATTTGCTTCACCATAGGCTCTTAGTATCTGTGACATTTCATTCTCTGATAATTTCTCTAATAGTAATGTCTTCATGTTTTTTTATCTATTTATTTTAATTTGATGTTGCAAAGTAAGTGCTTTTATATGAGGGTATTTATAATAAAAATATAATCATTTTATAATCTTTTCCCTGTGCTTTGATTATCTTTGCAGCGCCATTCTGATTAATAATGAAGAAATTCTATTATATTACCATTGTTGCTGCCATAGCAATTGTTTGTTTACAAGTGAATTATGTGTCAACTTTATATAATCGCTATGTTGCTGAAAAGATAATCGACATAGATACCGATTTGAGATTAGCTATCGATGAAGAGCAACATATACGATATTTAAGAAGTGTTGGATCTCAAAAGCAAGAACAGCGATATATTCTAATTAAGGAGGCTTCTGATATGTCTCCTCAAGAATTGGATAGTTTGAAACGCATATCGCCAATTAATGATGCTTATAATGTTGATGAGGCACGGCAAAATGGAATTGGAGAGACTACCGCTGATGTTTTTTCTCAGGTTTTGCAAGACATGTCTTTTAAGAAAGGAATGCCTATACATTTGCCTTCTTTAGACAGCATATTCAACACTATATTTGAGGATGATTTTCAGCATACCTTCCTGCTGTATAATAAAGATAAAGTAGTATCTGATTCTGTGGGAAACTTTAATCATACTGAATTTGATTATGAAACCGAACTTATTCCCGTAGGAACCAAAGGGTTGCAGTACTTGCAGTTACGAATAGATATCTCAATGTACCATTTTCTTGAACTGCATATTTGGTCTCTTGTCTTTTCCGGCTTTTTTATGATCGTAGCTTTGTTCAGCTTGATTTATCAGTTGATTGTGCTACGTATTAAAAATGAACTGTTGCGGAAACGGGAAGAGAGCATCAACGGTACGATACACGATCTGAAAGCACCTTTGAATAGTGTTGTCACAATGCTGGGCTGGCTTTATAAGTCGGAACCTGACGGGAAAAAGAAAGAGACTATTGAGGTTAGTCGATCCGGCGTGAAGCATCTGGTAGGTACTATCGAATCATTGCTGGCGGTAGCGCGTGGAGACCGGAAAAAGATTATATTGAATAAGGTAGCTGTAGATATTCCGCATCTGGTGACGTTGGTAAGGAAGGAACTGGATGTGCTTTATAGAGACAAGCCGCATACGGTTGAAATAGTAGATAACCTGCCGGATGGTTATTGCGTTTGTGCCGACTCAATGTATATAGAAAACGTAATAAGAAACCTGATAGAAAATTCATTGAAGTACTCTGACGACGGAGTGGAGGTAGTGGTAACACTCTCTTTGCAAGGAGGCATGCTACAGGTTTCTGTAAAAGATAATGGCTGGGGCATTGCCCCCCGCTATCAGAAGCAGTTGTTCGATCAGTTTTATCAGGTACCTCGCAGCGATGCCCAAAACCGGAAGGGGTATGGCATAGGATTGACTCAAGTGAAATACATCATTGCTGAACATGGAGGAAAGATAACGGTGAAAAGTACTGAGGGACAAGGTAGTGAATTCACCTTTACTATTCCTCAACCCAAATAGAATATATGCATGGAGAAAACTAAAGTTTTATTTGTAGACGATGACGTGGCGTTAGGAAATGTCGTAGTACTGGCATTGGAAGAAGCGGGATATGAAATGCATTATCAGACGTCGTTGGTAGGTATCAGTCAGGTAATTAAAGAATGGAACCCGGATATCATTGTGCTTGATGTAGAGATAGGTTGCAAGAATGGCATTGAGATGGCGTCCGAATTGAAAATACTGGCTCCCGATACGCCCTTGCTCTTTGTGTCCTCGCATGTAGATGGTGGACATATATTGAAAGCATTAGCTGTAGGTGGAGTAGCCTATCTGAAAAAGCCGTTCGAAATAGAGGAATTGCTGGCTTATATTATCAGATATGCACCAAACTTTCATCCGGTAGGAATTGTTATCGGGCAATTTGAACTTAATGTAGAAGAACGGCTCTTGATAAAGGAGGGTCAGTCAGCCCATAAACTTACCACTTTTGAATGCAAACTGCTGAAACTGTTAGCGCTGAATCTCAATACTGTTGTAACTCGCGAGCAGATAGAGCAGGAACTTTGGGAAGGAACTTCCGGTAGCGAACAAAGCCTGAACAATTACATAGCCAAACTCCGAAAATACTTATCCGAAGACAAGCAACTTGAATTGCTGACTATCCCGAAGGTGGGGTATAAATTATCTTCATTTTGACATTTTGTATTTCTATACCGCTCAGGATGGCCTATTTCTGTACTAATGTCTGCTATAACAAAAATAGGCAAACGAAAATCGGTAAGTGGCAGATAATAAGTATGGTATCGAAATACTTACATTTCTGTTAGAGTGAAATCCTTGTCAGAAAGTACACATGTAGGAGTGAAAGGTCACACTTATAGGAGTGTTACCTATAAGTAGTAACCCTTTTACCCGTAAGTAGTAACCATATCACCTATAAGTAGTAACCCAATTACCCATAAGTAGTAACCCTTTTCTGCATAAACAGCTTGAAAAGGTGAAAAAATATACGCAAAGAGTGTATTGTTATTCTTTCCTTATTCTGAATGTGTACTGGAAGAAGTTTTTATTAGAGAGTATGTGTTGGTGAAAACCTTAATATGGCGTCATTATGCTAGGCATTTGTTTTGTATTTGTATTATTTCGATAAATACCTCTAATTTGTTTTTTCTCTTTGCTCTTTCTGTTTATCTAGAAGGTGATACCTTCATTTCTACATCTCCGGTATAAGAGATGGATTGCCGGTTCGATGCCTGCACATGTATGGTAGTCGAACCGTTTGGATAGATTGTGAGACTGTATTCATAATTGTCTCCTTCGCTACGGGTTTTGAAGTCTATCTGTATTCTTCCTTTCTTGAGTTCTTTGGTTTTGTACTCGGTTATCGGTTCGCTGAATACGAGTCCTTTACCGCCACCGTAGGGAATGTTGTAAGCCACTCCGAAGTAGGGCAGGTAGGAATAGACGGAGTCGTTGCTGATTTTCAGGGAGTAGTTGGTAGTCAGCGTGCGGCTTCCCCCTCTCATGGGCTGCATACGGTTCACGTCAATCTTGTACGTTTTGGAGTCAATGGCTTCCTTTACGGCACGTTCAATCTGTGCTTTTTTCTCACTCCGGCTTTGGGCGCTAGCCGGTATTGTGGCGGTCATGCATACCAGACACAATAGAATCAGTCTACTTGTTTTCATAATTCATGGGGACAAAAAATTAATCTAATTTCTTTTGGGCAATGAAAATCATATCTGTTAAGAAGCTTCCGTCTTGTTCAGGATATCTTTTCTTTTGTAAATCTACTATTTCAAATCCGGATTCTTCGAGGCATCCGGTGATAAAATTCTCCTGATGATAATATACGTATACTCTGTTTTTTCCGCTGAAGCTGGTTGTCTCGTATCCCGACTTAGCGTAATCACCTTCCATTGTACTTATATATAAAACACCTTCCGGTTCTAAAAGTTGTGAGATGTTTGATATAAATTCCCTGCTGTCCTCTTTAGGAAGGTAAGGTAAACAGAATGCACACATGATGCCTTTGAACTTCCGCTCTGTCTTGTGTATCTCCCGGCAATCCATTACCTCAAACTCTGCCTGGGGATTATTCAGCCTTGCCAACTTTATCATTTGAGGTGCCAAGTCTATTCCGAATATTTTGAAGTCGGGGCGTCGGGATAACAGATATTGGGTTACATTTCCGGGACCTGTGCCTATTTCTAAAACAGAAGGAGCAGATTCTTTCACTAAATCGCAAAACCGATCATAAGTGTCGTCGTATAAGTCCATCTGCATAAACTTGTCCTGATAGTTTTGGGCAGACAAGTCATAGGTTTGTATCGTTTCTGCGGTTTTGTTGTCGGTAATGGTTTTGTTGCTCATAGATTGCAGGTGTTTCTTGTACTTGTTCCGCTTGAACTTCAGGAAGTGTAGTGCTGAAGTTATTGGCTAAAGCTCCGTGAGTGTTATAAAAATCCCGTTTAATAGCTTCTACAAGGAAATCTCTGCTCCAACTGTTTTTAATGCATTGAATCATATACCAGTAACGGGCTTTCAAGTCTTTGACCCGCTGCATGAGAACGATATTCTGAGACCAACTTAATTTACTTACCGGAAGAGTGATATTCCCATTTATCAAATACGAAACGGTCCGTTTCGTATTTGTAAGTTCTTGATTATATTCGTTATAGAACTGTATCATGAACTGGCAATTTCTCACGGAAAATCCTTTTACCGTAGGATATTCATTCTTCAGATCATTTGCAAGTTGTTCCAACGCGTTATTGCCCCAGCCTATCTGTTTCTGACTTTGAGAAAGCAGTTTGCCTATATCCCAATACATGTATAGCATTTCTTCATTGGCAGTATAGATTGCTTTTCTTTGGGCAAGTGCTACCCTTGCCTTTATTTGTTTCAGTAAGGCGGGATAACTGAAGGACTGATTTTCCGGTATTGTCATTTTCTTTGCATTTTGTTGGAGGAAGTGATTTTTCATTCCTCTTCAAAGGTTATACAAATCTAAAGATAATGTTTTGGGTAATCAACTGAATTTCGGTATTTTTGTACAGTAATTAAGCTTTTAGGTACTCACTAATGCTCAATTATCTTGCACTATCCGTCATATTATGAATTATATACTTGCGCTCTGTGATGATATACATTGAAACTCCCCGCCTACTGCTGCGTGAATGGAAAGAAGAAGACTTAAAACCATTTTCGGAGATGAATCAGAATCCTTTAGTTATGGAGTTCTTTCTGAAAAGACTGACTGAAGCTGAGTCTTTGGGCTTTTATAATAGAATCAGAGACGAGTTTATCCAATGTGGCTATGGTTTGTATGCCGTTGAGCGAAAAGAAGACCACACCTTTATCGGATATACCGGATTTCATAACATCGCCTTCGATGTAGATTTTGCTCCGGGTGTAGAGATAGGCTGGCGATTGAAACAAGACTGTTGGAACCTTGGATATGCTACCGAAGCTGCCGGGGCCTGTCTGAAGTATGCGGGAGAGCATCTTCCGTTTGCTACCGTCTATTCTTTTACCTCTTTACCCAATAAGCGTTCTGAACGAGTGATGCAAAAGATAGGCATGCAGAAAGTGAAGGAATTTCCGCATCCTTCGGTACCTGACGGACATCCGTTAAAGGAACATGTGTTGTACGGCATTACCCTATCTGCTATACACTAGCCTTTGTCGTGATAGACACTGGTCTTTACCGCGACAAACACTGGAGTCTATCAAGATAAACACTGGTGTCTATCGCGCTGGACACCAGTGTCTGACAAATCAAGGTTTTTGCTCTTGTCTGCTATACACAAAAAAAAGCGGGAAGTTCTCGAAAGAAAACTCCCCGCTTCTTAATGCTTTTGCCGCAAGTAGATTACTTACGCAAGCCAAGTTCTTTGATGATAGCACGGTATCTGTTGATATCGCGGTCTTTCAAGTAGTTCAGCAACGCACGGCGTTTACCTACTAACATCGTCAAAGCTCTTTCAGTACTATAATCCTTTCTGTTGAGCTTCAGGTGCTCAGTCAGATGGGCAATACGGTAGGAAAACAAAGCTATCTGAGACTCAGCTGATCCAGTATCAGAGTTAGACTTCCCGTGTTTGCCGAAGATTTCTTGCTTTTTAGCAGCGTCTAAATACATAATGTTTAATTAAAAAGTTATTTTAAATAATCCCTTTCGGGGCTGCAAAGATAGGTATTATCTTTTATATCACAATGATATATAGCTTTTTTTTCTTCTCGATACTATATATCTGATGCAAAATGTGTACCTTTGCCGCCAAATAATAGGTATTATATGCAAAATATCAGAAACATTGCAATTATTGCCCATGTGGACCATGGGAAAACAACGCTCGTTGACAAGATGCTTCTGGCCGGAAACCTCTTCCGAAGCAACCAAAGCACAGGTGAATTAATGCTGGATAACAACGACCTTGAACGTGAACGAGGTATAACGATTCTTTCCAAAAACGTCTCTATCAATTATAAAGACACCAAGATTAACATCATCGACACTCCGGGACACAGCGACTTCGGAGGCGAAGTGGAGCGCGTGCTGAATATGGCGGACGGATGCATTTTGCTCGTAGATGCCTTTGAAGGCCCTATGCCGCAAACGCGCTTCGTGCTCCAGAAGGCTTTGCAAATCGGATTGAAGCCTATCGTGGTGGTGAACAAGGTGGACAAACCGAACTGCCGCCCCGAAGAGGTCTATGAAATGGTGTTCGACTTGATGTTCAGCTTGGATGCTACCGAAGAACAGTTGGACTTCCCCGTTGTCTATGGC
>JAEXAJ010000085.1 GCA_023458215.1 Bacteroidota bacterium | reverse complement strand
GAACCAACGACCCCGAGATTACAAATCACGTGCTCTGGCCAACTGAGCTAAAGAGGCGGGTGGGTAAGCTTTCTATATCGCGCCGCTACAACCAACTACCTTTGCTGCGATCAAGCCCTGGAGGATTTGAAGGGAGCTGGCCGTATAGGACTTACCCGTTTTTTGTTTTGCGGTTGCAAAGGTACGCATTATTTTGAATCCTGCAATACCTACCCCTAACTTTTTTCAACTTTAACAGGTAGACAAGGCGTTACATACAATATTATTTATACCTTTGCGCATTATTTCGTAGAAAGATGACAGAAAATAGAGGTTACATGCAACGATACGCCATGCTGTTTGGCACCTACATGGGTGGATATTGGATTCTTAAGTTCATTCTCTTTCCTTTGGGGATGACAGTCCCTTTTTTATCCTTGCTTTTTATAGGACTTACTTTGGGGGTTCCTTTCATGGGATATTATTATACCCGAATGTACCGCAATCAGGTATGTGGAGGAGTTATCAGTTTCCCCCATGCATGGGTATTCACCGTTTTTATGTATATGTTCGCCGCGTTGCTTACCGCCGTAGCCCATTACATTTATTTCCGGTTTATCGACCATGGTTTTATTATAAACTCCATAGAATCTCAGATTGACTTACTTGCTCAAAGTCGCATTCCGGGAACAGAGGATTATATAAAAATGTATCGTGACACGTTGGAAGAAGCACGTACATATACTCCGATAGACATCACAATTCAGATGGTTTCATTCAATGTTTTCTTCGGCTCGCTGATGGCAATCCCCACTGCGTTGTTCGTGATGAGACGGAAAAAGCCGGAACCGGTTCGAGAAGAGGAACAGAAACAATAAAGCAACCAAGTAACATAAATCATAAACAGTTAAATCGTAAATCAATGGATATCTCAGTTGTTATACCGTTATATAATGAAGAAGAATCTCTTCCCGAACTGTTCGCATGGATTGAACGGATAATGAAAGCTAACGGATTCTCCTACGAAGTGATTTTTGTGAACGACGGAAGTACAGACCGCTCCTGGCAAGTGATTGAGCAACTGCAAAAACAGGCACCGGATGCAGTAAGAGGCATTAAATTCCGCCGTAATTATGGCAAATCACCGGCACTGTTTTGTGGTTTCGAGCAAGCTCAAGGCGATGTTGTTATTACTATGGATGCCGACCTGCAAGATAGCCCCGACGAAATACCGGAACTATATCGCATGATAACCCAAGAAGGTTATGACCTGGTTTCCGGCTGGAAGCAAAAACGTTATGACCCGCTATCCAAGACCTTGCCCACCAAGCTTTTCAATGCAACCGCCCGCAAGGTTTCCGGTATTAAGAATTTGCATGATTTTAATTGCGGGCTGAAGGCATACCGTAGAGATGTTATCAAAAACATAGAGGTTTACGGTGAAATGCATCGCTATATCCCTTACCTCGCTAAAAATGCAGGTTTCAAAAGAATCGGCGAAAAGATCGTGCAGCACCAAGCCCGTAAATACGGAACAACCAAATTCGGACTTAACCGTTTTGTGAATGGTTATTTGGATCTGATATCTTTGTGGTTCCTCTCCAAATTCGGTATCAAACCGATGCATTTCTTCGGCTTACTGGGTTCATTAATGTTCGTGCTAGGTTTTATTGCCGTGATAATGGTAGGAGCTACCAAGTTGTACAATATGCACCACGGCATGCCCTACCGCCTCGTGACTGATTCACCCTATTTCTTCCTCTCGCTAACATCCATGATTATCGGTACGCAACTGTTTGTAGCGGGATTCCTCGGAGAGTTGATTTCGCGTACTGCCCCTGAACGAAACAAGTATCAAATAGAGAAAACGATTTAACAATGAAAAGCTTAGTCAGACTTATTATATTCGGTGCTATCCTTTGCCCCATTATCAGCATCGTGATTTCCTGTTCGGAAGAGGCAGATTGCTCTATGGCTGCACGTGCCATGGTGCAATGTTACGTTTACACAATAGACCCCGCAACCAATATCCAAAAGAACGATACACTCGATTCGCTAACGGTGACTGCTTGGGGAACGGATTCCATTATCATCAACAACCAGAAAAAGGTGCATGACCTCTCATTGCCTTTAAGATATACTGTAGATTCTACCAAACTGGTATTTCATTATACCCGGACCAAGAGAGATACGGTAGTTATCTGGCATACCAATACACCTTATTTTCTATCAATGGATTGCGGCTATCAGATGAAGCAAGCTATCACAAGCATCCGATATACCCGCCGCGACCTCGATTCCATCTATATATTAAACAAAGAAGCCGGTATCTATGGAAGGGAAAATCTTAAACTATTCTATTAGTCTGGCACTTTGCCTACTGATGTCTTTTCCTTTGCAGGCTCAGACGCGCAATACCTCTACCCCTCCCCAGGGGAGAAGTAACCGCCCTCAAGCTGCCGAGAAGAAAAAGGCAACAGAAGACGTGAATTTTCCGCTTTACAACGGCGTTTCACTTGGTGTGGACTTATGGGGTATCGGAAGCAAAGTGCTTGGAGGAGATTTCTTAAGTACCGAGATTGCTGTGGATGTAAATCTCAAAAACCGCTTCTTTCCAATAGCAGAAATCGGCTACGGAAAGACAGACACCTGGAACGACAAAGGAATACATTATAAAAGTGGTGCCCCCTACTTCCGGTTAGGAATGGATTACAACGCACTTTATAAGAAAAAACACGGTCACATGCTACTTGTAGGTCTGCGCTATGGCGTTACCAGCTTCAAATATGATGTGGATGCTCTTGCGATTGACGACCCTATCTATGGAGGAGTTGTAGGGAATCCGAATTTGGAAGACGGAATCTGGGGAGGAAGTTTACCCTATAATCATAACGGAATGAAAGGCTCTATGCAATGGGCGGAATTCTGCGTAGGTATCCGTGCTCATGTATGGAAAGAGCTATATATGGGGTGGGCATTACGATTTAAGTTCAAATTGTCAGGATCGACCGACTCATATGGTGATCCGTGGTACGTACCCGGATTTGGCAAATATGGTTCGAATACGACGGGAATTACTTATACAATAACCTATAAACTACCCTTCTGAAACAATGACAGGATTTGAAATTTGGCTGTTGGCTTTAGGACTCGCGATGGATTGTTTCGCCGTTTCTATAGCCAGCGGAATCATCTTGAAACGCGTACAACTACGACCTATGCTAGTGATGGCACTTGGCTTCGGTTTTTTTCAGGCTCTTATGCCTTTACTGGGATGGATAGGCGCCAGTTTTTTCAGCCATCTGATAGAAAGCATAGACCACTGGATCGCTTTTGGCATTCTTCTTTTTCTTGGCGGACGCATGGTACTGGAATCTTTCAAAGACGAAGATTGCAAACAAGAATACGATCCCACGAGCCTGAAAGTGGTACTGGCTTTGTCGGTAGCAACCAGTATCGACGCCTTGGCAGTAGGCGTTTCGTTTGCATTCTTAGGAATTAATGATTGTTCGGCAATCCTGCCTCCTATCTGTATTATAGGATTTGTATCGTTTGTTCTGTCTATGATAGGCCTGATATTCGGCATCCGGTTCGGCTGCGGCATTGCACGCAAATTGCGGGCAGAGCTTTGGGGAGGTATCATTCTCATCATTATCGGGCTCAAGATTCTGATTGAACATTTATTTTTCAGCTAACATTCTATCTAAACACTTTGATTATGGATAAGAAAATACAACGGAATTTTTTATGGATTGCCTTATTAGTGCTGGGTACAATTTGGATACTTGCCCGCCACAACCGGACGATTCCTTTTCAAATAGACAATGGTCTGATATTCGGAACAGTCTATAAGGTTACTTATCAATATGATGACAATCTAAAAGAGGAAATAGAAGCCGCACTCAAGCGCTTTGACGGTTCGCTATCTCCTTTCAACGATACGGCTACCATAACCCGTGTAAACCATAACGAAGATTTTGTACCCGACACCTTCTTTATCAATGTGTTCCGACGGAGCATGGAGATATCAAAAGAAACCGACGGAGCTTTCGACATTACCGTTGCCCCTTTGGCAAATGCTTGGGGCTTTGGTTTCAAAAAAGGCACTTTCCCCGACTCGGCCATGATCGACAGTTTGCAAGAAATCACCGGTTATACCAAAGTCAAGTTATCCGCAGAAGGAAAGATTCTGAAGCAAGATCCACGTATTATGCTCTCTTGCAGCGCCATAGCCAAAGGATACGCCGTAGATGTCATAGCTCAGCTATTAGAACAAAAAGGAATTCGTAACTTCATGGTAGACATCGGTGGAGAAATAGTAGTTCGTGGAGAGAATCCGAAGAAGGGACTTTGGCGAATCGGAATAAACAAGCCTGTTGATGACTCTTTATCTGTAAACCAGGAAATACAAACTGTATTGAACATCAGCAATATTGGTATGGCTACTTCGGGCAACTACCGAAACTATTACTACAAAGATGGAAAAAAATATGCGCATACCATCGACCCCCGTACCGGTTACCCCGTGCAACATAATATCCTTTCCGCCACCGTCATTGCCCGTGACTGCATGAGCGCCGATGCATACGCCACCGCCTTCATGGTCATGGGACTGGAAGAAGCCGAAAAATTTGCAAATGCCCACCCCGATATCGATGCCTGCTTCATCTATAGTGATGAAAATGGAAAACTCCAAACCTTTTTAACCAAGGGGATGGAGAAATACGTAGATAAATGAAGAATGGAGAATGAAGAATGAAGAATTTTATTGCACGTTTATGCCGCATGGTAATTCTTCATTCTTCATTCTCCATTCTTCATTTATTTTCCTATTTATAGAATACAAAGTACACTGCAAGTACCAAGCAGATAAAAGCGGCAAAGTGATTCCAATGCAATGTTTCGCCTTTGAATAGTACAGTTGTAAATACAGTGAAGATGATTAAGGTGATAGCCTCTTGGATAACCTTGAGTTGCATTAGTGAGAAAGGACCGCCGTTTCCCATAAAGCCTATACGGTTGGCTGGTACTTGACATGAATATTCGAAAAAGGCAATGATCCAACTAAAAGTAATAACGCCTATTAACGGAAGTGATGCAAACCAAGAATATTCTTGTTTCATCTTCAAATGACCATACCATGCAAATGTCATAAAGATATTGGATACGATCAATAATAAAATGGTATAAAACGCTTTCATCTATAAATGATAATCAGTTAGGTACTATTTTTTCTATTCCTTATTTTCTATTTTCAACTTAACCGGCAGCAATTCTTCTTGTACGTTCGTCATGCTACCCCATAAGCTATAACGCGCTTCCGGGTTCATTGCTTCCAATTGTTTCAAAATGCCTTTCATTGTACTGCGACTCGATTGCGACTCAAAAGGGCAGTTTTTCACCTGCTTACGGTAACCCCTCACTTGCGCCATTTCTATCAAATCGGATTCATGAATCAGGCACATCGGACGGATAATCACCATATCGAATTTATTCATAACCAGGCGTGGCGGCATAGAGCTGAATGCACCTTGATAGGTAATATTCATCAACAATGTCTCCAATATATCATCCATATGATGTCCTAATGCAATTTTGTTGCATCCGTATTCCTTAGCTACCGTGAACAAAGCCTTTCGGCGATTCCACGAACAAAGGAAACAAGGGGATTTACGAGAATCGGTACTAGCATCGAATTCTGTTTCATAAAGAACAAAAGACACCCCAAACGACTCCACATATTCCTTTAGATACTGCACATCGCTCTGATAAGGAATATTTTTCATCACCACATGTACAGCTACTACCGAAAACTTAGGCTTAAAAACACGTGCACGCTTAGCCAGCAGCTCCACCAAAGCCAAAGAGTCTTTACCACCGGAAAGACCTATCAGAATTTTATCTCCGTCTTCAATCAATCCGTATTCCACTACACCTTTGCTAAACCGCTTCTCTATGCGGCGCATCATCTTCTCTTCTTTGGTAAATTGTGCCATATAAAACAGTTAATTTTCACTCTTCTATTCCAGTTCCCCGCTTATTGCGAGAATCGGCTGCAAAAGTAAGAGAAAAGAAGCATTTAAAGAAGAATTAACATAATAGAATTATGGAATTCTGCTTTATTCCCGATTAATTTGTATTTTTGAACTCCTAATGATAAGTAAACAAAGCAAATATGAAAAAAAAATATATCTTCTTTCTCCTATTGAGCCTTTTAAGTATCACAATCTCTGCACAAACCCTGGCAGAGGCTAAAGAGTTTTATGAGAAAGGGCAATATGAAAAAGCTAAACCCATTTTTAAGAAATTCGTCAGTTCACAACCTGCCAACGGCAATTATAACCTTTGGTACGGAGTATGTTGCCTCAATACAGGTGAGCCTGCCGAAGCTCTGAAATATTTAGAAACTGCCGTAAAAAAGCGTATTCCAAGTGGTCAACTCTACTTAGCACAAAACTATAACGACTTATACCGTTTCGATGAAGCCATCCAAAATTATGAAGAATATATCTCGGATCTTAGCCGAAGAAAACGTCCGACCGAAGAAGCGGAAAAATTATTAGACAAGACCAAAGCCAACTTACGCATGTTGAAAGGTGTAGAAGAAGTTTGTTTCATTGACAGCTTCGTTGTTGACAAAAAGAACTTTTTGGATGCATATAAAATAAGTCCTGAGTCGGGCAAGCTATTCATTTATAATGCTTATTTCAAAGACTCCGACAAAAAAGGGGGTACAGTTTATGAAACAGAATTAGGCAATAAAGTATACTATAGCGAACAGCAACCGGACGGAACTCTTAGCATACTTTCACGCAACAAATTGCTGGATAATTGGAGCAACGGTAGTCTGCTGCCCGGAAGTATCAACGAAGCAATCAATGCCAACTACCCATTTGTACTTACAGATGGTGTAACCATCTATTATGCAGCAGATGGTCCGTCTTCAATAGGCGGATATGATATTTTCGTCACTCGTTATAACACAAATACCGATTCATACCTGACACCGGATAACGTCGGCATGCCGTTTAATTCACCTTATAACGATTATATGTATGTTATCGACGAGTTCAATAACCTGGGTTGGTTTGCATCCGACAGATTTCAACCGGACGATAAAGTCTGCGTCTATGTTTTTATTCCCAATACTTCCAAACAAGTCTATAATTATGAAAGTATGGAACCCAAAAAACTAGTACAATTAGCAGAAATACATTCAATAAAAGACACCTGGAAGGATGCCGGTGCTGTAAATGCAGCTAAAGAAAGACTTAAAAACATAGGAAATGAAAAGCAGCAGGCCGTCAAGAACTACGATTTTGAATTTATCATAGACGATCATACGACGTACTACCAGCTAAGCGATTTCCGCTCCCCGCAAGCCAAAGCTTTATTCGGCAAATACAGCCAATTAGAAAAAAGCTATAAACAGCAATCTGCAAAATTGGAAGATATGCGCACATGGTATTCACGTGCCAATGCAGATGAAAAAAGAAAAATGTCGGCAGCCATTCTCGATTTAGAGAAAAACATACAGCAAGTATCTGCACAAATGAAGGATACAGCTATACAAATTCGTAATTCAGAAAAACAAACCATCAAATAGGACAGGCCATGGATATACTTATTATTACGATACTGATTATCGCAGCAGTTATTCTGTTTTTAGTGGAATTATTTGTAATTCCGGGGATCAGTGTTGCCGGTTTTTTGGCAGGAGGCTGTATCATCTTTGCCAACTACTATGCTTTTGCTTATATGGGAACATTGGAAGGCTTCATCACACTTGCCGTATCTGCTATAACCTGCACAGGTTCGTTAGTTTGGTTTATGCGTTCCAAGACACTGGATAAACTGGCTTTGAAAAAAGATATTACTTCCAAGGTAGATCGCAGTGCCGAAGAAAAAGTAAAAGTGGGCGATATCGGTATTACCACTACCCGGCTGGCACTGATCGGTTATGCTGAAATTAATGGAAGCATTGTTGAAGTAAAATCTATGGATGGTTTTCTGAATGAAAAGACTCCCATCATAGTAAGCCGTATTACAGATGGTGTGCTTCTGGTTGAAAAAATAAAAAACTAATATTCACTTAATACTTGACAATTTATGGATCCGAGTACTTTGTATTTGACGGCTTTCCTTGTAGTGGGAGGCATTATCTTTTTGGTTCTATTTTTCCATTATGTACCATTTTTCCTTTGGTTGTCCGCCAAGGTTTCGGGAGTTAATATTTCGCTGGTGCAGCTATTTCTGATGCGTATTCGTAACGTACCGCCTTATGTCCTTGTTCCTGCCATGATCGAGGCTCACAAAGCCGGTTTAAAAACAATTACCCGCGACGAGTTAGAGGCGCATTATCTTGCCGGAGGACACGTTGAAAGAGTAGTGCATGCCTTGGTATCGGCTTCTAAAGCCAATATCGAACTTCCTTTCCAAATGGCAACCGCTATCGACCTTGCCGGTCGTGACGTATTCGAAGCCGTGCAAATGTCAGTAAATCCCAAAGTTATCGATACACCGCCGGTAACTGCAGTGGCCAAAGATGGTATCCAGCTGATAGCCAAAGCCCGTGTTACGGTACGTGCCAATATCCGCCAGTTAGTGGGTGGTGCAGGTGAAGATACAATCCTTGCCCGTGTAGGCGAAGGTATCGTTTCGTCTATCGGTTCGTCCGAAAGCCACAAGACAGTATTGGAAAATCCGGATTCCATCTCTAAGTTAGTACTCCGTAAAGGTTTGGATGCGGGTACTGCATTCGAAATCTTGTCCATTGATATCGCTGATATCGACATAGGTAAAAACATCGGTGCCGCCCTGCAAATAGACCAGGCAAATGCCGACAAGAACATTGCTCAGGCTAAAGCAGAGGAACGTCGTGCAATGGCCGTAGCCAGTGAACAAGAAATGAAAGCTAAAGCACAAGAAGCCCGTGCCAAGGTTATAGAAGCCGAAGCCGAAGTTCCTAAAGCCATGGCAGAAGCATTCCGTAGCGGCAATCTAGGCATCATGGATTATTATCGCATGAAGAATATCGAAGCCGATACTTCTATGCGCGAAAATATAGCAAAGCCCGGCAGTAGTACACCTAGCCAACCTTTAAGCAAATAGTAACTCCTTCCGCCCTCCCAAAAGGGAGTGGCGGATAGTTTCAGACTCAATATAAGTATATTGAGGAAATGATATTCAGAGTACCCCCGCCCCCTTTAGGGGAACGAGGGTGAACAATAATTAACATCCTTCTAATTATGAAAAAATATTTTGCATCTTCCGAACTAATTATTAATGACGACGGTTCCGTATTCCACCTCCACGTAAAACCCGAATGGTTGGCTGATAAAGTCATCTTAGTAGGCGATCCCGGACGAGTAGCTTTAGTAGCTTCTCATTTCGAAAACAAAGAATGCGAAGTGGAGAGCCGTGAATTTAAGACTATCACCGGTACATATAAAGGTAAACGAATCACAGTAGTATCAACAGGTATTGGCTGTGACAATATCGATATCGTAATGAATGAGTTGGATGCTTTGGCAAACATCGATTTCCAAACACGTGAAGAGAAGCCTCAATTACGCCAGTTGGAATTGGTACGAATTGGTACTTGCGGCGGTTTGCAACCCTACACTCCGGTAGGAACCTTTGTATGCTCTGAAAAGTCTATTGGATTCGATGGCCTGCTGAACTTCTACGCCGGACGTAATTCTGTTTGCGATCTGGCTTTTGAACGTGCTTTCTTGAATCACATGGGATGGTCCGGTAATCTATGCGCCCCCGCTCCTTATGTAATCGATGCCAATGCGGATCTAATAGACCGCGTTGCTAAGGACGATATGGTACGTGGTGTAACGATTGCTGCCGGCGGATTCTTCGGCCCGCAAGGACGAGAACTTCGTGTACCCCTTGCCGATCCGCATCAAAATGATAAGATTGAAAAGTTTGAATACAACGGTTACCGAATCACTAATTTCGAAATGGAAAGTTCCGCATTGGCAGGTTTGAGCCGATTAATGGGACACAAAGCCATGACAGTATGTATGGTGATAGCCAACCGCCTGATTAAAGAAGCCAACACGGGATACAAAAACACAATTGATACATTGGTTAAAACAGTATTGGACAGAATCTGAGCTAGTATTCCAGCCTATATAAACAAAGCATCTCTTCCACTCATTTTGAGAGAAGAGATGCTTTGTTTATATAGGCTGGAGTATTCTTAAATATACTTACTAATTGTTTCGGATAACTTCTCGAACGTATAAGGTTTTGAAATTATATCATTACATCCGGCAGCCAAAGCCTGCTGTTGCTCAATTAAAAAAGCATTGGCAGTTACCGCAATAATAGGTAAATTGGGAGCAATTGCACGTATCTTTTCCGTAGCCTGCACTCCGTTCATTATGGGCATACGAATATCCATCAATATCAAATCCGGCTGTTCACGAAGGAAACTATTTACAGCTTCTTCGCCATTAACTGCCCATGAGATAGTATAATCTTTCTTTAGCAAAATATTTATTTGCAGATAATTCGACTCAGTATCTTCAACAACGAGAATCTTTTTACGTTTGGACGAAACCGGTCCTTTTTCATCCGGATTTTCAATCAATTCGCCGCAAATATTCTGAGCAGCCTGCTGATAAGGCAAATACACCATAAATGTACTACCTACCCCTAATTCTGACTCTACATCTATCTTGCCACCCAACCTTTCAACAATACTTTGGCAAATAGAAAGTCCTAAACCGGTGCCTTGTACAAAATCATTCAACTTTTCAAAACGATTAAAAATCAAAGGCAATTTTTCTTTTGGAATACCACATCCTGTATCCGATACATAAATCTTCAAATATTCCTCCTCCAGTACTGTACCTAGAGTAATAACGCCTTCTTCCGTATTTTTAATGGCATTGGACAAGAAATTGAATAGTACCTGAGTAAGCCGGTTACGATCAGTTAATATCCACAAATCTTCTTTCAGTCCTTCAACGTGCAAACGCACATTTGTCTTCATCTTCAGCCGATGAATCTTTTCCATTTCAACGATCAACGCCCTCATTTCAGTCAGCTGGATATTCATCTCAGACTTTCCCGATTCGATTCGCGACAAGTCGAGAATATCATTTATCAACTGCAAAAGCAAGTTACTATTTTTCTGAATAATACCCAGATATTCAGACTTTTCTTCCTCACTTTCAGTTAAGGCTATAATCTCAGAGAAGCCAACAATCGCATTCAACGGAGTACGTATCTCGTGGCTCATATTAGCCAGGAATACAGATTTCATGCGGTCAGCCTCCTCTGCCCGTTGCTTGGCTTCTATCAATTCATTGGAACGTTGCACACGGTCACCAATGTCATGTATCAACGCTAATGCTTTGTTATCTTCAAACGGCGCGATACGTGCCTGGAAATAACGCCTTTCATGACCGGGCACATCCAACGGATATTCTATTTCTTTCAACTGCCCATCCTTCAGGCATTGACGTATATTTCTAACAAACAAATCACTAACTTCAGGTGAATATACCAATCGACCGTCCGTACCAATCAATTCCGCTGCATTATGAAGTAACACAGTCCCCGAAGACATCAATATATCTTGAAAAAAGAAATTATCATCAAATATAAAAATAAATTCAGGTAAAGCCTCGATAATCTTCCCGTTCCTCTCCTCCAATTTGCGAATCTTCTCCTCACGTTCACATTGTTCTGTCACGTTAACTGCATAACAGAATAGTTTCTCCGGCAGACCATCATTGCCTCTCTGAACATCTAAAAAATGATCTTCCAGCCAAACTATTTCACCTTTACTCCCAACACAACGAACACGCAACATGGATTTCTCCTGATTATTAACTTTCTCATAGAATTTATCAAATGACACTAAATGGCGGTCTTCAGGATGTACGCATTCATAAAATTCATCCAAATTTTTATAACGGATACCTGCTTTGTCCAGTCCCAATATATGAAAGTATTTTTCATTGAAAGTACATTCTTTCGTTTTAATGTCATATTCCCACAGCGCAATCTGATGGGCGGCTAATACAGAAGTAGCTTTATGAAGCTTCAATTCTAAGTTCCCTATCTCTTCCGATTTACCCGAGTTATTGGCATTATAATCAGAAATATTGGCATTTTTTTGTTGCATAGTGGTTTGTATCGATGCTAAAAGTTTTATAACTGGGCAAATATAATAAAAAAGAGGAACTTGTTTCAAATCGCACAAATATATTTATCTAAATGGCTATCTTTGTACTCCAAAACAATGAATATGATGAACCAAGATACTATTTGTGCGATTGCTACCGCTCAAGGAGGAGCAATCGGAACTATCCGCATTTCAGGACCGGATGCCATACAAATCACTAGCCACATCTTTACACCGGCGAAAGCGGAAAAGAAGCTAACTGAATGTAAACCATACAGTCTTACATTCGGACGTATATATGAAGGTACGGAGGTTATTGATGAGGTTCTTGTCAGCATATTCCGCAATCCGCATTCTTACACCGGAGAAGATAGCACTGAAATAACTTGTCACGGTTCTAATTACATCCTACAAAAAGTATTGCAGTTGCTTATCAAAAACGGCTGCCGAATGGCGCAACCGGGTGAGTTTACTCAACGTGCCTTTCTTAATGGCAAGATGGATTTAAGTCAGGCAGAAGCAGTTGCCGATCTTATCGCTTCTTCCTCCGCCTCCACTCATCGCCTTGCCATGAGCCAGATGCGAGGTGGATTCAGCAAAGAGCTTACTTCATTGCGCGACCAATTGCTACATTTCACCTCTCTCATAGAGCTAGAACTCGACTTCAGCGACCATGAAGAACTGGAGTTTGCCGACCGGTCCGAACTGCATTTATTAGCTGATAACATAGAAAAGGTCATTTTACGTTTGGTACATTCATTCAGTGTAGGTAATGCTATCAAGAATGGTGTTCCCGTAGCCATCATCGGGGAAACAAATGCAGGAAAATCCACATTGTTAAATGCTTTGCTGAATGAAGAAAAAGCCATCGTCAGCGACATTCACGGAACAACCCGTGATGTGATTGAAGATACCGTCAACATAGGTGGCATTACTTTCCGCTTTATTGATACAGCAGGCATCAGAGAGACAAATGACACCATTGAAAGTTTAGGAATCGAACGTACTTTCCAAAAGCTAGATCAAGCCGAAATCGTGCTTTGGATGATAGATGCTACAGATGCATCCGCTCAGATCGCACAGTTATCAGAACAAATACTTCCACGTTGCGAAGGCAAGCAACTAATTCTTGTATTCAATAAAGCCGATTTAATACAAGATATCTCAAGTATCAGTACAATAGACTTTTCCGAAAATGTAAAGTCTATCGCCATCTCTGCCAAAAGAAGAACGAATATGGAAGAGTTGCAACAGATATTAATAGCTGCCGCCAATCTGCCTACGGTCACTCAAAACGACATCATTGTCACCAATATTCGCCATTACGAAGCCTTAACCCATGCATTAGAAGCCATCCAACGTGTTCAACACGGTTTGGCAAATAATCTTTCCGGCGATTTTGTATCACAGGACATTCGGGAGTGTATTTTCCATTTAAGTGATATTGCCGGACAAGTGACAAATGATATGGTATTGCAAAACATTTTCCAGCACTTTTGCATCGGCAAATAATACACAATATCCTTTTTATATGCATTGCAACATTTTTGCTAAATTTTAATCAAAGTTTCCTTCTTGATAATAAAAGGAGTAGGCGATTCATCTCTTACTATTGCTTTTTATTCTCTTTTATGTAAATTTACGCCCTTATTTGACATATTAGACTAAAAAACCTATTCAATACTTACTAAACTATATAGTATCGATGCAGACAATTAATGCAGTAATCACAGGAGTCGGAGGATATGTGCCCGATTATATCTTGACGAACGATGAAATCTCAAAAATGGTAGATACCACTGACGAATGGATAATGGGGCGTATCGGAATCAAAGAAAGACGCATTTTAAGAGAAGAAGGACTCGGTACTTCATATATGGCTCGTAAAGCTGCCAAACAGTTAATACAACGTACCCAAACCAACCCTGATGATATTGACCTGGTAATTGTAGCAACAACTACTCCCGACTATCGTCTACCGTCAACCGCCTCTATCTTATGCGAAAAACTGAAACTGAATAATGCTTTTGCATTCGACTTGCAGGCTGTTTGTAGTGGATTCCTGTATGCATTGGAAACCGGAGCGAACTTTATCCGCTCCGGAAGATACAAGAAAATCATTGTAATAGGTGCTGATAAAATGTCCTCGATAACCAACTATACAGATCGGGCCACTTGTCCTATTTTTGCTGATGGTGCAGCAGCGTTTTTGCTCGAACCGACTACCGAGGATATTGGCGTTATGGATTCCGTCTTAAGAACAGATGGCAAAGGACTGCCCTTTTTGCATATCAAAGCAGGCGGTTCTGTTTGCCCCTCATCCTATTACACTTTGGACAATCATCTGCATTATGTGTACCAAGAAGGGCGAACAGTATTCAAGTATGCGGTAGCAAGCATGTCGGATGCCTGCGAAGCGCTCATTGCAAGAAACAATCTGAGTAAAGATGATATAGACTGGGTAATTCCCCATCAGGCAAACCAGCGGATTATCAGTGCGGTAACACAACGTCTGGAAGTACCGACCGAAAAAGTCATGGTCAACATCGAGCATTACGGCAATACAAGTGCCGGTACACTCCCCCTCTGCATTTGGGACTTTGAAAGCAAACTCAGAAAGGGTGACAATCTGATATTTACGGCATTCGGAGCCGGGTTTGCCTGGGGTGCAATTTACGTAAAATGGGGTTATGACGGTTCATATTCCGGCCTACCTCTTGATTAACGGTTGGCTGATTACCTGCGAGAAGGTAAAATAGTTTCCTAGGAAGCATGCTTTATGCTTAAAAATTTCGATATTTGTGCTAACTTAAAACATAACGATATGGCCTATCAAAAAGAATTTATGAAAGTTGCCGTAGAACTGGCATTAGATAACATCAACCACGGAGGAGGTCCCTTTGGTGCAGTCATTGTAAAAAATGGCAAGATTGTAGGTAAGGGATGTAACAGCGTAACCAATCATTTAGACCCTACTGCCCATGCCGAAGTCATGGCGATACGGAATACCTGCCAAGAACTCGGCACATTCATCTTGGAAGGATGCGAAATTTATTCTTCTTGTGAACCCTGCCCTATGTGCCTTTCTGCTATTTATTGGGCGCATATAGATCGAATATACTATGCCTGCACCAAGCATGATGCTGCCGAAGCGGGCTTTGACGATTCATTTATTTACAAGCAACTGGATTTGCCTGCCGACAAGCGTAAAATAGCTGCCGAAGAACACGACCGTGAATTATCACAAAAAATCTTCGATAACTGGATGAAGAAAGAAGATAAAATAGAATATTAAAAAGATGTTATATCGGGAAGAATATTAAGTCTTTACCAAACAATGCATCTTAAGCTATCAAAATAGACCATGATAAAGTATTGGAAGGCTAGTTGATTGCAATAGAAATCGGCTTCGTTAAAATAATGGAGAAATGTCCCCAATTTAGGGCTTGATAAAAAAGCTCATTAAAGGTTGTAAAAATGATTAGCACAATTACTTCTAGTGATTTAAACTTAACATAAAAGAACTAGAAAATGGTATTAAAGCAACAATGAAAAAAGATTTTATTCAAACGGTTTAATTCCAATTAAAATAAAACTATGGCACTTTACAAATATACCTCAGCTACTTTTTCAGAAATTAAGGAAAAGCCTTTCAAACTGGAAAGAGAAATCCAACGAATGTTTGAAGCAAACTTACCACAAATTATGAGTCTTGAAATGGTAAAGTCAGAATTCACTATCAAAGACCGTCGGATTGATACGTTGGCATTTGATCCACAATCGAAAGCTTTTGTTATCATCGAATACAAGAGAGAGAGAAACTCCAGTGTCATAGACCAAGGTTTTACTTATTTGAGCCTAATGCTGCAAAACCAAGCGGATTTTATTTTAGAATACAATGAAACACTTTCTAAGAATCTGAAAAGAGACGATGTAGACTGGTCACAAACTAAAGTCGTTTTTGTATCTCAGGGATTTACTTCCAATCAACGTGAAGCTGTGAATTTCAAGGATTTGTCTATAGAGTTATGGGAAGTAAAACGATATGAGAATGACATTGTATCTATCACTCCTATCCGCAAAAGCCATGCTTCAGCAAGCATAAAAACAGTGATGCAAAATAATCAGGCATTCAAAGAAGTTACTGATAAAATAGAAGAATATTCGGAAGAACGTTTGCTAAAAGGTAAATCTGATGATGTAGTAGAACTGTATGAAAGTTACAAAAATGCTATACTAAACTTAGATACAGACATTGAAGTTAAACCTCAAAAATGGTACATTACATTCAAGAAAGTAAACACCCATATTTGTTCTATTGAAACACAAAAAAATGGAATTAAAATAACCATCAATATGCCTAAAGGACATTTGGATGATAGTAAACAACTCACAAGAGATGTTTCTTCCATAGGACATCTAGGTAATGGAGATTATGCAATTAAGGTTACTGATACTAAATATTTAGAGTACATAATGAGTTTGATAAAACAAGCGGTCAAGTAATCTATATTATACTAAACCGCCCCCTTTATGTTTCGCCTTCCTATTATAAACTTTTTTCGATTTATGCGCCCTGTCCGATGTGTGGAAGCCCGGACCCAATAACTCTTGTTCAGCGAGGCGGTTACCTTTCTTGACCGCCTTTACGTAATCTTCAATAGAGATACTTTTCACTTTTTTATGCGTATGCTTTTTCATATAATACCTTCATTCTCATTAAAATTTGTGACAAAGATAACACCTTTTCAATAGTTTCTATACCTTTGCATTATAGGAATATTAGATTCATAATGATAAAGATATGAAAGAATACTTTTTAGGAGCTTTGGCACTCATCTTTTTATTCAGCAGTTGCAGTACAAGCCGTACCACTTCGGGGGACCCCGGCGCCATATTTGCCGGAGCAGCCATCGGCGGCAATGTAGGAAATGCTATCGGCGGCTTGATAGGTGAAAGCAACGGAGGATGGAGAGGTGGCTATCGCGGCTCTGCTATCGGAACCATCATTGGAACCATTGCAGGAGCAGCTATCGCAAATGCAGCCACGGCACCAAAGAAACAAGAGGAACCCGGTTTCCGGATAGAAAGAACCCAACCTTATCCTCCTCAATCTCAAACCCGCCCATCATCATCAGCTATTGAGAACCTGAAGATACGCAACATACGCTTCATTGATGATAATCGCGACCATATCATCAACTCAGGCGAGAATAGCAAGGTGATTTTCGAAATCATCAACGAAGGAAACCGAACGGCTTACAATGTAGTGCCTCTTGTCATAGAAACCACCGGCATGAAACGCATCTACATCTCTCCTTCTGTAATGATAGAGCAGATTGCGCCCAACGACGGAGTGAAATATACCGCCAATATCAACGCCGGAGACAAAATCAAGACCGGAGAAATAAGCATCCGCATCGCCCTAGCCGATGAAGACGGACAGGAATACGACTGGCAGGAGTTCTCACTACCCACGCAACGATAGGCAATCCATATAACACAACATTTTAATCGTTATTTTCTTCAAGAAATGGAACAACAACAATCGTCTTTCAAAGAAAGAGAACGCATAGACCTTCGCGAGCCGAGACGCTTCAAAGTAACCATCTACAACGACGACTTCACCACCATGGAGTTTGTCGTACAAGTACTTACCGCCATCTTCTTCAAATCGCCGGCAGAAGCCGAAGCACTGATGCTGAAAGTTCACCAAAGCCAATCGGCTGTAGTGGGGATTTATTCTTTTGACGTCGCCCGGTCCAAAGTGCAAAAAGCCACCCGCATGGCACGCAACGAAGGTTTCCCGCTCCGGCTTACCGTTACGCCGGAGGAAGAATAAAAGAGAATAAAATATATGAATATACAAAATACAACAGCCGTAAACCAGGCTCTCGCTTCTGCGCAACATAAAGCAATACAATACCGGCACGAGTTCATCACTCCCGAACATCTGCTAAGTGCGTTTATGGAGCAAATTCCCTTTATAAACGCATTGGAAGAATTTTGCTTTGACATTCAAGGCCTCTCCCTCTCCATAGAAGATTATCTCATAGAGGGAATGGAAAGAGTTCCCAAAGAACTGGAATACGAATTGGAAATTTCAACCCAACTTAGCGAACTGCTGCAACATGCCTATTTGGTTACAGACTATTCGAGCGCCGAAGAGTTGGATGTACCTCATCTCGTACAAGGCATGTTCCAACTGGAAGACTCTAAGGCATGCTTCTTGTTGAAAGACGCCGTCAACGAAGAAATTCCTGAGTTTATAAGTTCACTGATCTCCAATTACGAAGATACCGAACAGGACGAAGACACAGAACCATCGGTACAAGACAAAAGTGAACCTTGGCGCAGCCACGTAACCTGCCTCAACGACCGCCTGCAAGACCATAATCCCCTCATCGGACGTGAAGCCGAACTGGAGCGAACCATACAAGTACTCTGCCGCAAAGAAAAGAACAATCCCTTGCATGTAGGCGAGCCGGGTGTAGGGAAAACATCCCTTGCTTACGGACTGGCAGCCCGCATCGAAGCGGGTGATGTTCCCGAACGCCTCCTCGGTTGCCGCATCTACGAACTGGATTTAGGCAATCTGATTGCCGGCACCCAGTACCGGGGAGACTTTGAGAAACGATTGAAAACCATTATGGAAGGTGTGCGCAGTGAAGGGAATGCCATCGTCTACATCGACGAAATACACAACCTGGTAGGTGCCGGACGCACCGGAGAAGGCTCTATGGACGCCTCCAATATGCTCAAGCCTTATTTGGAAGGAGGAGACATCCGCTTTATCGGTTCCACCACCTACGAAGAGTTCAACCGTTACTTCTCCCGCAGTAAAGGCATGGTACGCCGTTTCCAGCAGATCGACATTCAGGAACCAAGCATTGAAGAAACGATACACATCGTCGAAGGTCTGAAAGAGAAATACGAAGCCTTCCACGGAGTGACTTACGAGCCCGACGTTATTTCCTTCGCCGTAAAGGCAAGCGCACGCTACATCAACGACCGCTTTCTGCCCGACAAAACCATCGACCTGATAGACGAAGCAGGAGCCTACCGTGTCTTGCATCCCTCTGATACCGAACCACAGATAGTTGATAAAGCACTGATAACCGATGTGCTCGCCCGTGTCTGCAAGGTAGACGCACTTGCCATGAAGGAAGAAGATACCGCCTCACTCGAAACCTTGTACGAACGCATCAGTTCCAAGATATACGGACAAGATGAAGCCGTTCGCCAAGCTGTAGAAGCCGTGCAAATGTCCAAAGCCGGACTGCTGGATGATAACAAACCGCTGGCAAGCCTGCTCTTTGTAGGCCCCACCGGCGTAGGAAAAACAGAAGTAGCCAAAGTGCTGGCTACCGAACTGGGCATTGCCCTGCAACGTTTCGACATGAGCGAATACACCGAAAAGCATACGGTTGCCAAACTAATCGGTTCTCCGGCAGGCTATGTGGGCTACGAAGACGGCGGACTACTGACCGACGCCCTCCGCAAAACTCCCCACTGTGTACTGCTACTGGACGAAATAGAAAAAGCGCATCCCGATGTCTTCAACATCCTGCTACAAGTAATGGACTACGCCGTGCTTACCGACAACAAAGGCCGCAAAGCCGATTGCCGCCACGTAGTACTCATCATGACCTCCAACGCCGGCGCACAATTTGCCCGGCAAGCCTCCATCGGTTTCAGTAGTCAGGTAACAGCAGGCGAAGCCATGCTGAAACAGGTGAAGAAAACCTTCAAACCGGAATTTATCAACCGCTTGTCGGCTACGGTAGTCTTCAGCGATATGAACCGGGAAATGGCGACGCTCATCCTCGGCAAGAAACTAGGCGAACTAAACAGCAAGCTGATTGCCCGTCAAGTGGAAATGCAACTGAGTAGCGAAGCGCACGACTGGTTATTGCAAAGAGGATTCTTGCCCGAATACGGTGCCCGTGAAATGGATCGGATGATAGCTTCGCACCTGAAACCATTGCTGATGCGTGAGATTCTGTTCGGTTCGCTCAAAGCGGGTGGAAAAGTGTGCGTAGAAGTAGAAAAGAATAATTTAGTTCTGAAAAAAGAGCAGTAACTACATGGTTTATCAATTAACAAAGAAGCTCTCCTTCCCCGATCCCCACTACGGAGATCCTGACGGAATGCTTGCCGTAGGTGGCGACCTTTCAGTAGACCGCCTCCTGCTGGCATATTCCAATGGGATATTTCCGTGGTATGCCTTCCGCGAGGGCATGATACAGTGGTGGTGCCCGATGGAACGCTTTGTGATCTTTCCGGATGAAATTCACATTTCCCACTCCATGCGCGCGCTCATCAACAAGCAAACTTATAAGCTCACTATCAACCAAGCTTTCCATGAAGTGATTCACGCTTGTGGCGAGCTAAGAATCGATATGGAAGGCGCCTGGCTGGGGCAAGAAATGATAGAAGCCTACACCCGTTTGCACGAGCAAGGTTTTGCCGCCAGTGTAGAAGTTTGGAAAGACGGACGGCTGGTTGGCGGCCTTTACGGAGTGAACATAGGCAACTGTTTCTTTGGTGAAAGCATGTTTTCCCTGGTACCCAGCGCGTCTAAACTGGCTCTTATCCATTTGGCGCAATTCTTACAAAAGCATGGCGGCACATTGATAGATTGCCAGTTCGAAACCCCACACCTGAAATCAATGGGTGGGAGATTCATTAGTTATGAAGAATATATGGAACTTTTACAAAAATAACGTTCTCTTGATATATTTACCCTAAAAACAAATAACATCTTATGAATATGAAGTACCCTATCGTCCTCCTGCTTATTTTGTTCCCTGCCCTTCTTAAAGCGCAAACTTCCCCCCTCGCGGTGCAATTGGAAAATGCCATCCAGGGCAAGAAAGCAGAAATTGGAATTGCCGTTATTGTGGACGGCAAAGATACCATAACCGTAAACAACAATGCTCATTATCCCCTGATGAGTGTATTCAAGTTTCATCAGGCGCTGGCACTCGCTGATTATATGAATCAACGGAATATACCTTTGGATACCCCTCTGCATATTGAGGCTTCGGACTTAAAGCCGAACACTTACAGTCCTTTGCGTGATAAGCACCCACAAGGAAACATAGACATGAGCATTGCCGATTTGCTGAAATACACCCTGCAACAAAGCGACAACAATGCTTGCGACATCCTTTTCAATTACCAAGGCGGACCGGAATCAACCAATAAGTATATTCACTCTTTGGGAATTGATTCCTGCTCCATCGCTTTCACCGAAAACGATATGCATGAAGATATGAATCGTTGTTACCTGAACTGGAGCACGCCCCTTGCCGCCGCCCAACTTCTGGAAGTGTTTCTCCACCAGCCTCTGTTTGGTAAGACTTATAAAGATTTTATTTATCAGACCATGACTGAATGCAAGACAGGTGCAGATCGTTTGTTCGCCCCTTTATCGGGCAAGAATGTAATTATCGGTCACAAAACAGGTACAGGAGATAAAAACACCAAAGGACAACTGACTGCTATCAATGATATAGGATTTGTGATCCTACCTAATAAACATACTTATAATATAGCAGTTTTCGTAAAGGACTCAGAAGAAAGCCCCAAAGCAAGCAGCGAGATCATTGCGAAAATATCATGGATAGTCTATGAATACGTCAACGAACTTCAGTAACTTCATCTACTTTAATATAGAATAATCATGGCCGACAATTATCTTGAAAATCAATACGAGCAATACCAGGCACGTAAAGCGGCTTGGGAGAAAGCAAAGAAATACGGTAAGCCTCAAACGCCGCATAAGCCTACACCCACCCCCAAACAATCGGGAAAGAGAGTTTTCATTACCGGAGGCGCCGACGGCATTGGCAAAACCCTTGTAGAAGCTTTCTGCAACCTCAATTATCAAGTAGCTTTTTGCGACAACAATGAGAGTGCAGGACAGCAAACCGCCCAAGCAACCGGAGCACAATTTCATTCTCTTGACGTAAGCAACAAAGAAGCATTAGAGCTTTGCTTACAGAACCTCTTCAAAGAATGGGAGGATATTGATATTATCATTAATAATGCCGGCATCAGCGAGTTCTCGCCCATCGCAGAAACAAGTGTAGAGACTTTCGATAAAATATTGTCGGTAAATCTCCGCCCTGTATTCATTACCTCTCATGCTTTGGCCGTACATCGTAAAAGTAAGAAGATAGCCAACACTTATGGAAGAATCATTAACCTCTGCTCCACCCGCTATCTGATGAGTGAACCGGGTAGTGAAGGATATGCGGCTTCCAAAGGAGGCATTTACTCATTAACACATGCACTGGCTTTATCCCTTGCAGAACTGCACATTACGGTTAATGCCATTTCTCCCGGATGGATTCAGACACACGATTACGACCGGTTACGACCGGAAGACCATTCACAGCATCCCTCGCAGCGAGTGGGTAGACCCGAAGATATCGCACGCATGTGCCTCTTCCTTTGTCAAGACGAAAATGATTTCATCAATGGTGAAAATATTACCATCGACGGAGGTATGACAAAGAAGATGATTTATATAGAATAAAAAAGATTTCTCTTACTTAAACGCCGGCGCAGGCAAATGCATTCCTGCCATTGTCAATTGATTATCTTTGGCATATTGCAGGAAGTGTTTGCGTGTTTTTATAGCATCCTCCTTATTCATATCATACGTAGCACAATATTCAGGATGTTCCAATTGAAGCGCAGCTCCATGAATAAGATCGCCAATCACCAAGAGTTTGCCGGTTTGATAGACTGTATGTCCGGGGGTATGCCCTTTGCCATTCATAGCTAATACATTGCCCGGCAGTGTATCGCCAAATGCAAAAAGATGCAATCGGTCTTTGTATGCATCCATCGTTTTTACAACCTGTGCTTTCTTATCAGCAGGCATCTCAAGCCAAGCATCATATTCTATCTTCGAAGCATAGACTTCGGCATTGGGGAATACGATACTATCCCCTTTCATCATTCCACCTATATGATCGCCATGGAAGTGAGTAAGGTACAGGTATTTAATATCAGCAGGATATATTCCAAGAGCCTGCAATGTAGTAAGTAAGCGACTGTCAGGAGCACCCATGCCGGTATCGAAAAGACTCTTGGCACCCTCTTTTTCGACAAGGAAAGTGCTCATCGTGGCGGGTATTCCATTTTGAAGGGAAAGACTTTCTATCAAGCTATCACTCGCATCGGGGAAGAGTGTTCTCGGCATAAAGTGTTCTCGCGCATTATCTTGAATCCAAGTAACCCGCATTCCATCAAGTTGTAGTGTATTCACACCCTCAATGACAATAGATGTACTATCCATAATGATTTCTTCATTTGTTTGTTTCTTTGCATTGCCCCCGCAAGCAGTCAGCAGCAAGGCAAGTGAAACAAGAACGATACTTTTCCACTTTTTGTTTTCCATCGAATTATTGTTTTTAAGATGATTTGTCCGAATCAAGAATTGAAGAAGTTGATTTATATCAACCTTCTTCGTTCACAAAGATAGCCATTATTCTGAAAACTAAGTGTTATCTTTGCACCATTATGTTACACCGATTTACAACTAACATCGCCGACATTCCACTACCGGAAAGGTTTACTTATCCTTTCTGCTACATACCTCATCCGCTCTGCGTGCAGGCGGCAGAGGAAGTGCAAAGTTATCTCAATAGCCAACCGGAGTGGAAAGAAGAACTGAATCAAGGTAAAATGTTTGGCGTGTTGGTGGTGCAAACACAAAAAGGAGAGATAGGATATCTAGCCGCATTTTCCGGCATACTGGCAGGTAGAAATATACATCCTTTTTTCGTTCCTCCCATTTACGATTTGCTTCAACCGCAAGGGTTCTTCAAAATAGAAGAAATGCAGATATCGCAAATCAACCAACGCATCAAGCAATTGGAACAGAACGAAGAGTATCGAGCGTTGATTACACAACTATCCGATTTGGAACAGACAGCTCAAGATGCCTTAACTAAAATGAAACGGCAGATGAAAGCTGCCAAAGAAAAACGGGAAAAGCGCAGACTGACCACTACTCTTGCTCCTGAAGAAGAGGCCGCCTTGATACGCGAAAGTCAATTCCAGAAAGCAGAATTTAAACGTATGGAACGCGCTTGGAAAGAGAAAATTATTTCCCTGCAAGACCGGATAGCCTCGCATGACAACAAGATACAACAACTAAAGTCCGAGCGAAAGACACGCTCCGCCACTCTACAACAACAATTATTTGAGCAGTTCAGAATCCTAAACTATCGGGGAGAGGTCAAAACGCTTTGTGAAATATTCGATCAGACCGTACAGAAGACTCCACCCGCCGGAGCAGGAGAATGCGCCGCCCCGAAGCTGTTGCAACAAGCCTATCTGCATGGCTGGAAACCGATTGCGATGGCAGAATTTTGGTGGGGTGCTTCTCCCAAGACGGAGATACGCCGGCACGGGCAATACTACCC
>JAEXAJ010000084.1 GCA_023458215.1 Bacteroidota bacterium | reverse complement strand
GGTTTACAGGCTGACGAAAGATAACCCCCGGTGCTTTACGTTCCAAAGGCATCTCACATAGTTCTCCACCAATGAGTCCTTTACCATCCAGTGGTGCTCCCAGCGGATCTATAACACGCCCCAGCATACCCTCTCCCGCCATAATGGAAGCAATTCGTTTGGTACGCTTTACGACGTAACCTTCTTTGATTTTATCTGTAGAGCCCAGTAAAACAGCACCTACGTTGTCCTCTTCCAGATTCATCACAATCGCCTTGATACCGTTATCGAACTCCAACAGTTCGTTTGCTTCGGCATTGCGCAGTCCATAGATACGTGCCACACCGTCACTGACTTGCAGCACCGTACCGATTTCATCCAACTGCACACGAGTATCGATTCCCTCTAACTGGTGACGGAGAATATCGGAGACTTCGCTTACTTTTATATTTTCAGACATGATTCTTTAATGTTTATACGATTCTTCTGTTCTTATCAATGAACTGTTGTTTCACTCTCTTAAGTTGCGTGGCAATGCTGGCATCCAGACGGAAATCGTTAATATCAAATATGAAGCCTCCTTCAATAGAAGGATCAACTTCGGTTTGCAACTCCATCTGTGCATGTAGCAGAGTAGAAGCACTATTTCGAATGCGTTCCCAGACATCCCGGCTCACAGGTACGGCGGTAATCAACTTTCCTACACCAATATGCTTCAACTTCCTGTATAGGTCGAGATAAGCCAGGCAGATGTACTGCAAATAGTACTCCCGCCGATTTCTCAGCACAAGGGTGATAAAGCGGGAAAATTCCCGGCTCACTTCTCCATTGCCTACGGAAGCAGTACAAATCAGAGCAAACTTCTCCTTGATTTTCAAAATGGGATTATCCAACGCCTCACGCAAATCAGGATGCTTACGGAAGCTCCGTTCCAGCATACGCAATTCACGGTATACGCAGTCTTCATTCCCCGTACCTTTTGCGTATTCTATCAACGCTTTGGCATATCGCATCGAAACAATTCCTATATCCATTTCCTTTAATTATTAGTGATTAGCGACTCATAATCAGCATTGCGCTAATCACTCATCGCCAATCGCTTTATCGCTACTTAATTGCTCCTTGAGGCTGCCAGTATATCATCCAGCATCCGGTCTATCATCTCCATTTGCTCATGTCCTTCGTTCAGTTTCTTGCGGATTACTTTCTCCGCAATGTCCACAGAAAGCACGGCAACCTGGCGACGGATATCTCGTATCGCCTCTTCTTTTTCTTGCTGTATCTGCTTCTTCACATCGTCCAGCTCTTTCTGCGCGGCGGCTTCCGCCTGCTTGCGTGCTTCGACGATAATCTTATCACGCTCGTGCATCGCCTCCCGCAGAATGCGCCCTTGCTCCTTATTGGCAGCAGCAACCAATGCTTCACTCTCAGCTTTCAGCCTTTGGAGTTGCGCATTCGCTTCTTTTGCCACTTCCAGCGATTGGTCGATGTAGGTTCTGCGGCCTTCTACCATTTTGGTAATGACAGGAAAGCCGTATTTCGCCAACACCACGAACACCACACCGAACGACAAAAGCATCCAGAACAGCAGACCACTATCGGGTAATAACAATGACATAATCTCAATTATAAATTAATAATTATAAATTAAAAGCAAGTATAGATCTGTTATAAGAAGAACACCAACAGGCACACAACTACCGCCAACAGGGCAACGCCTTCAATCAATGCGGCAGCGATAATCATACTCATACGGATATCTCCCGATGCTTCCGGTTGGCGGGCAATAGCCTCCATGGCAGAACCGCCAATTTTACCAATACCCAATCCCGCACCGATAACGGCAAGTCCGGCGCCGAGTGCTGCACCCAATTTGCTAACTCCAACACTAGTCGCAGCAGCTTGTAATAATACAGATGATAGTAACATAATCTTTAATTTTTTAAATGGTTTATTATTAATTGTTGTTTTCTTTCACTTTTACTTCTTTATGCTCTTCCTGCGCCAATCCGATGAATACGGCAGACAACATAGTGAATACGTATGCCTGGATGAATGCTACCAACAGTTCCAATGCATTCATAAAGATGTTGAACAGCACAGATGCCACAGTGAGCGTACCGCTAAGCGCGGGTCCCATGCTGGCGGCAATAAAGATCAGGCATGTCAATACCAGCATCGCCATGTGTCCGGCCAACATATTGGCAAAAAGACGGATCATCAAGGCAAATGGTTTGGTAAAGATGCCGAAGAGTTCGATGAAAGGCATCATCGGCATAGGTACTTTCAACCACCAGGGCACATCCGGCCAGAAGATGTCTTTCCAATAAGTTTTCGTTCCAAACAGGTTGACGGCAACAAATGTGAAGAGCGCCAGCACCATCGTAATAGCAATATTACCCGTCACATTGGCTCCACCCGGGAAGATGGGGATCAACCCCATAATATTATTTATAAAGATGAAGAAGAACGCTGTCAGCAGGTAAGGTGCAAACTTCCGATATTTAGGTCCTACACAACTCTTGATGATATCATCGTTCACCATCATAATGAACATCTCCATAAAGCCGATGAAACCACCCGGAGCTGCACTGCCTTGCGGGTGTTTTCGATACCACTGAGCAACAGCCAAAATGATAATCAGCAGCAATACACTGTTAATCAGCAATGACAACGTCACTTTTGTGATCGAAATATCCCAAGGACGTATTTCATTTCCGGCTGCGTCATGTTCCACCACTTTACCTTCGTATTTACTACCTGCCGGAGCGATAGAGAATCCTTTGTAAGACCCTCCATTCTCCTCCAAACGAGAAGAGAGAAAAGCATGCCAGCCAGTCTGCGAACTATATACGATAATAGGCAACGGAATAGTAACATGCGTCTTTCCCCATGTGGTGATGTGCCATTCGTAAGCATCGCCAATATGTCCGAAGACGATTTCTTTCACATCTACCGTATTTTCTTTCTGTTCGGCAGAGGTGACGTCATCCCGTTTGACTATACTGTCAAGTTCCGCTTCAATGCCCTGTGCCGCAACGGGCAGAGTACCGAACAGCATTCCCAGCATCAGGAGTATTCCAGTCAATAGATTACGCATTTGTTTCATTTTTCTTTTCTTTTTTCTGTTTCTTTCCTACTTCATAAGTAAAAAAGAACCAAGTCTCATATATTAAATAGACTATATAATAAAGGATGAACGTCAGCAGAAACAGCTTGGCTTCTTCACGTACCGCAAAGCAATACACCACCAAGAACATCACGGAGAGCAACATTTTCATCACCTTCATCGCCATATAAAGCAGCAACATCTTCTGTGGGGCATGTTTACGACACGCATCGAACATAGATATCTCAAAAAGCCCGAACAAAAAGAAATACACCGGAATAAAAGGGTATCCCCCGAAATAGTGTCCAGGTAATAGATAATGTAAAATCCCTGCGCCCACCCATCCTGCTATTAACGTTAACAGGGTGATCTGGTATAAGAAATTGCGCTTTGTCAAGCTGATGCTCATAGTATTACTAAAATTAAGAATGAAAGAATTAAGGGTGAAAAAGAGACTGTTATCAGTCAACACAGGCGGAAACCACTCCCCCGCTTAACTCAACGAATCCACCTTCGATATCAAGAGTCTGTTCTTCGCCCCCTTCCGGTATATATATCACCTTTCCTTCACGCAGCGAAGACACGATGGGTGCATGTTGCGGAAGAATGGTAAACGCTCCTATCGTTCCAGGCAGCGTTACACTTTCCACCTCTCCGTTATATATTTCCTTTTCAGGAGACACTATGTTCAAATACAACTTCTTCATAGCTCTTTCCCTTCTTCTGATTTTTAACCATTTACTTGTTCCAATAACTTCTTGCCTTTCTCTATTGCTTCTTCAATCGTACCTACATTCAGGAAAGCAGGTTCGGGCAGATAGTCCACCTCACCATCCAGAATCATCTTAAAGCCTTTGATAGTATCTTCTATTGGCACCATCGTTCCCGGTACACCGGTAAACTGTTCGGCAACTGCAAACGGTTGCGACAAGAAACGTTGTACACGGCGTGCACGATTCACTAATGTACGGTCGGCGTCCGAAAGCTCTTCCATACCAAGAATAGAAATAATATCCTGTAGTTCTTTGTTACGCTGCAAGATTTGTTTCACCCGTTGTGCCACTTCATAATGCTCTTCTCCTACAACATGCGGGTCAAGAATACGTGAAGTGGATTCCAAAGGATCAACAGCAGGGTAAATACCCAACTCAGTAATCTTACGACTCAACACCGTTGTAGCATCCAAGTGCGTAAAGGTAGTAGCAGGCGCCGGGTCAGTCAAGTCATCGGCAGGTACATATACAGCCTGCACGGAAGTGATAGACCCATTGCGGGTAGAAGTAATACGTTCTTGCATTGCACCCATTTCAGTAGCCAACGTTGGTTGGTAACCTACAGCCGAAGGCATACGTCCCAGCAAAGCAGATACTTCGGAACCAGCTTGTGTAAAACGGAAAATATTATCTATAAAGAACAATATATCACGCGAGCCACCGGTTTCAGCACCCTGGTCGCGGAAAGACTCAGCTACTGTCAGTCCGGATAATGCCACAGATTGACGTGCACCGGGAGGTTCGTTCATCTGACCGAATATTAAAGAAACCTGTGATTTCTCCACTTCATTGTAATCCACTTTAGACAAGTCCCAGTTTCCTTCTTCCATACTTTTCTTGAACTCCTCACCATAACGGATCACACCGGATTCAATCATTTCACGCAAGAGGTCGTTACCTTCACGGGTACGCTCTCCTACTCCTGCAAACACAGAAAAACCATGCTGCTTCTTGGCAATATTATTGATGAGTTCCTGGATCAGTACTGTTTTGCCTACACCAGCTCCACCGAACAAACCGATCTTGCCACCCTTGCTATAAGGCTCCAGCAAGTCGATAACCTTGATACCTGTATAGAGCACCTCTTGTACGGTAGTCAAATCTTCAAACTTAGGAGGATCACGGTGTATGGGATAAGCACCGGCACGGTCTAGCTCTTTCATACCGTCGATGGAATCACCCACTACATTCATTAACCGACCTTTAATCTGGTCGCCCACCGGCATAGTAATAGGACCGCCTGTGGAATGCACTTTCATACCCCTCTGCAAGCCGTCTGTACTATCCATGGCTACGGTTCTCACCGTGTTCTCGCCGATGTGTTGCTGCACTTCTACGATTAATGTTTTTCCATTTGATCTTTTTATCTCCAGTGCGTCATGGATACTTGGAAGCATCAATTCGGCATCCGTACCCTCAAAATAGACGTCTACTACCGGTCCGATGACCTGAGAGATATGTCCGATAATTTGTGACATAAGCAATCTTTTTATATAATTTATCTTTTTCTAAACTCTTCGAGTCGCGTTCTTGTCATTCCGCTGCTATGAGCTTAACACCTATTGAATAGTTTTTGTTCAAAGCTTCAAATCTTAATTCTAACGGGATAGTTACATAAGCAACTTTGCAAATGTAAACACAAAAACTTTCAGATTGTACTCTATGAAAACGTTTTTTCTATAAATTATACCCTTTTGAACTATTATTACTACAATCAGAACAAAAAAGCGACATCCATTTAACGTTGCTTAAACATTCACCAACAGATACAAAGAAGGAATTCTGTTGTTTTTGTATGAACAAAACAACATTTAGCAAGTTATCTTTTGAAGTATAAATTTAATGAAAGGAAAAAGCATGAATTCACATCAAAATCCATTCGCAGGAAACACCCCACAGGATGTAACTGAAAGACAAGGCGAAAATGCCATTTTCATTGTTTACAAATTAAATCAATCTCCTGATTCAGTTGAGAAAGTAAAAGACGTATGTGCCAATTTCTCGGCATTAATACGTAGTATGCGTAACCGTTTCCCCGATGCACAGTTCAGTAGCACGATAAGTTTTGGTGCAGACGTATGGGACCGTATTTTCCCAGATAAAGGTAAGCCCAAAGAACTGGAAGTTTTTAAGGAAATCAAGGGAAGTAAACAAACAGCAGTATCTACCCCTGGTGATATATTGTTCCATATCCGCGCTAAACAAATGGGGTTATGTTATGAGTTTGCCTCTATTATTGACGAAAAGCTGAAAGGCGCTGTTGAAGCTATTGATGAAACTCATGGTTTTAGATATATGGATGGCAAAGCAATCATTGGGTTCGTAGATGGAACAGAATCTCCGGCTGTAGATGAAAATCCTTATCACTTTGCTGTAGTTGGCGAGGAAGATCCTGATTTTGCAGGTGGAAGTTATGTCTTTGTGCAGAAATATATTCATGATATGGATGCCTGGAATGCCCTTTCGGTAGAAGAACAGGAAAAAGTGATAGGTCGCCGTAAATTCAATGATGTAGAGTTATCAGATGAAGAAAAACCGGCTAATGCTCACAATGCAGTTGCTAATATTGGTGATGATCTTAAAATAGTACGTGCCAATATGCCGTTTGCAAATACAGCCAAAAGAGAATATGGGACCTATTTTATAGGTTATGCAAGTACATTCAGTACAACGCGTCAGATGCTGGAAAGTATGTTTATTGGAAACCCGGTAGGTAACACCGATCGTTTATTGGATTTCAGTACTGCAATTACAGGAACTCTGTTCTTTGCACCGTCCTATGATTTTCTTGGAGAAGAGTAGTAGCAAGAAGATATAAAAAAAGGCTATCTATCCCAGACAGCCAATCTTTTGTTAACCTTAAATCTAATACTATGAAAAACACATTGCAAAGGTACGGCTTTTCTTGATTTCTCCAAATTTCAGAGTCATTTCACTGCGTTTTACAACAAGGTTTAATAGTTGTATCCACCTTGTTAACAGTTTGCCAAGAAAAAGACGGAAATAACGCTATATTTTAAACAGGAATTAAGAATAATACAAAACAGAGAGGCTTTGACCTCTCTGTTTGTTTACAAAATAGCTGGTATAAGAAAAAACTACTCAGTTACAGGTCTCTGCATACAATATGCAGAAGCCCCGTCATGGTAATAGTTATCCTTTACAGAAGTACATTTAAATCCATTTTTTTCATATAAATAAATGGCAGGAAAATTAGAAACATTCACTTCTAAAGTTATCTTCTTCAAGCTTTCTTTTAGAGCAATAACTACTATCTGATCTATTAATAATTGCCCCACTCTTCTGCCGCGAAAATCAGAATGAATAGCTATCGAGTAGATACGCAAACTACAGGCACGTTGATTTATCAATGCACTAAAATATCCCCCTACCCTTTGCTGATATTCTGCCACATAAAAGTATCCTTTTGCTTGGGAAATAAGATAAGCAAATTGCCGTTTTGAAAAACTATCCAAATCAAAACATATCTGTTCTATTTCCATAATCGACGGAATATCATTAATTACCGCCGGACGGAGCATAAATCCCGGTTCCATACAGATTAGAAACGTTTGATATCCAGCATACGCCAGAAGTTATTCAACAACCGGTAGTAAAGTTCATCTCCCAGAATCGCATCTTCCAATCCATGGTCAATACTGGGATTATCATTGATCTCAATAACAATAGCACGGTCATTTACCATTTTCAAGTCTACTCCATACAATCCCTTCCCAATAAAAGAAGCTGCACGCAACGCTGTATCCAGAACCTTACGCGGCACTTGATAAATAGGAATCGTCTCTACCAGTCCGCAACGGCTTCGTCCGGAAGCATAGTGACAATAGATTTGCCAATGTCCTTTAGCCATATAGTATTTACATGCATACAAAGGTTCCCCGTTCAAAATACCGATACGCCAATCGAAATCTGTCGGAGTGAACTCTTGGGCCAACAGAATGGACGATTTATCAAACAAGACTTTCAGAGCTTCATCCAGTTCTTCTTTATTATTCACCTTCTTCATTCCAATGGAGAAAGAACCATCCGGAATTTTCAGAATAAAAGGACTACCAAGCTGTTCAGTAATCTCCTCATAGGAATTGACGTTCGATTTAAACAGCAGCATGGAGAGTGGCGCTGGAATCTTTTCTTTTTCAAATAATTCTTTTAAATAAACCTTATTAGTACAGCGGATAATAGATTGCGGATCATCAATAACAGCCAGTCCGTTTTGTGTAGCCAATTGGGAAAGACGGAATGTATAATGATTCAATGAAGTCGTGGTACGAATAAATAAGGCATCAAATTCCATCAGCCGTGTAGCGTCTTCTTCTGTCAGTAGTTCGGCATGGATATCCATTTTTTTAGCCAACTCAAGTAACTTGTGAAGTGCTTTTTTATCACTTGGAGGGAATTTTTCATTCGGGTCATAGAGTATAGCCAGATTATACCGTGCAGATTTTGAAGCCTGAGGGTTACGCCATACCTTTCTGTTAAACAAGTCCAAGGCATTGGCAAAATAATCTTCTTCCTCATTATTCAATAAACTTAATGGTAAGAACTGAATATTTTCTATCTGGTTTTTATGCCGCGTATTCAGCGTAACTCGCAACAAAGGGGCCGGATAGTTTTCAAAGATGAAGCGGGCAATACGCTCCAACCCTTTCTCTTTACACGTACCGAAGTATACATTCAAATACCAAAGATCATCAGTTATATCATTTTTCTGAATCCACTGGTAACAGAGTTTCTGAAGACTGCTATCCATACGGATACCTGTACCTGCTTCCACCTTATTAATAATATCAACTCCGGGAATGACTTTATGCCCCCTCGTCTGGGCTAATAGTGAGCAATAATAGCCTTCGGAGTTATAGCTATAATCATTACTCAGGTTAATTACCAACTTACGATCCTTTCCTGGTGATTTATACTTCAGGTAGTCGGATACGGTTAAAATGCTGTTTGTTTTGGAATATGGCTTCCAATCATCCAAGCTGTCTACAAGGATCAATACATTATTCATTTTGTCTCTTTAAAAAAGTGCCCGAAAGTAGTGAATTAAATAATACGTGATATCACAGACTCAATAATTATTTTATAGAGTCAAAAAGTTACAAACAAAAGCCTCTTCAGGTTGTTTCTATTAGCAACTAAAAACAGTCCTTGATTATGAAAAAGTTTAAATTCAATTTATTGGCAGGCTTGTTATTGCTGATATCTGCATCCGTATGTGCACAAAATGCTCCGGAAAAAGTGCAGGAAGCTTTCAAAAAGATGTATCCAAAAGTGACCACCGTGGAATGGGAGCATAAAGGTAATTACCACATTGCCGGATTTGTTTCAGATAGTCATGATATGAACGTCTGGTTTGGTAACAATGCCCGATGGATAATGACAGAGACAAATGTAGAAAGCCTGGAAGAAGTCCCTGCTCCCATAGCTAAAGCATTCATGCAGACAGAGACACCTCCCATACAAATCAGATATATAAAGATTATTACCTTTCCTAAAATGCCTACCGTAGTAATCATTGATATAGAAGAATATAATTCTAACAGAGAAATTCAGCTTTTCTATGCTCCTGACGGTAAACTACTACAGAGTCTTGATGTATCCGGTGGTGATGGAGAAATCTATCCCGAATTATTTGGGTAATATAAAATTCTTACCAAATAGAAAACAATTGCACAAAACAGTGTGTTATCTATTAAAATAACTATAAAAAAGCATGACTTATGAATAGACGTTCACAACTGGAGCATGAAGTATCATTAGCTCAAAAACGTATCAAAGAAGCTCCCAAAGATACGCCGGCAAACATCAGAAAAATCTGGGAACAAGAGTTAGTTGAACTCGAAGTAGAGTTGAACAATCTGACTGACGACGAGGAAGACAATAACGATTAACGCCCCAACTATGAAATGGGATAATCAACTGATAAATCATTTGCAATGGTCGAATGCAATTATCAATCGTGAAGGAAAAGAAATCGTAGCGCGGGAAATTGCTGCAATGGCGGAAGAAGGTGATGTGATTGGGGCTGGTTCCGGCTCTACTGTCTACCTTACATTATTTGCATTGGCGGAACGTATTCGCAAAGAATCTCTGCACATAGAGGTTATCCCTGCCTCTGCTGAAATTTCCATGACCTGCATACAACTGGGTATACCACAAACTACTCTTTGGAATAAACGTCCGGACTGGGCTTTTGATGGTGCTGATGAAGTAGATCCGGAACGGAGTCTGATAAAAGGACGTGGTGGAGCCATGTTCAAAGAAAAACTTCTGATAAAAAGTAGTGGTAAGAGTTTCATTATTATTGACGACACAAAACTGGTTGATCATTTGGGGAGCCGCTTTCCAATACCTGTAGAAGTCTTCCCAAGCGCATTGACTTTTGTAGAGAGTGAGATGCGGCGATTAGGAGCTTCTGAAATAACACTGCGTCTTGCCGATGGAAAAGATGGACCTGTTCTGACTGAAAATGGTAATTTTATTCTTGATACCCGCTTCAGTTACATTGATCCTTCTTTGGAAGAAAATCTAAAAATGATTACCGGAGTAATTGAAAGCGGACTTTTTATCGGATATGATGTTGAAATAGTAGTTGCAAAATAAGACAACAGTTGTCGCAAAGAATGTGACAACTGTTGTCTTATTATATAGAAAGTAAATCTTAATATACCTCTACTTTTTCAGCAATACGTTTTGCCTTGTCCCGTAATGCATCCAAATCTGAATTCAGCGGTGCATAACACAACACTACTCCCATACGACGGTTAACACGTGTTGTCGGCTTACCAAAAATACGAATATAGGTATCTTCTTCCTTTGTTACCTCCTCAACACCTCTATAATTCGGACGTTCCTGGCTGGCAATTGTTGAGAGAACAACAGCACTGGCTCCTATCCTTTCCTGTTTGATATTTGGAATGGGCAGGCCCAGTACTGCACGCAAATGAAGTTCAAACTCATTCAGGTTTTGTGTACCGGCTAAAGTCACCATGCCCGTATCATGTGGACGCGGAGAAAGTTCCGAGAAATACACCCCATTTTCATGACTCAAGAAAAATTCAACTCCCCAAAGACCGGCACCCGTCAGAGCGCGTGTTACTTTTTCAGCCATTTCCTGTGCTTCTTTCAAGTGAGCAGGATCAATGTGAGCCGGCTGGAAACTTTCGCGATAGTCTCCTCCTTTCTGTACATGACCGATAGGAGGACAAAATAATGTAGGGCCATTCTTCTGCGTTACAGTAAGCAGAGTTATTTCGCTATCAAACTTTATAAATTCTTCAATAATAAGTTCCTTTATATCACCACGACTACCGTTGCAACCATATTCCCAGGCATGTTCCAGTTCATCCGCACTCTTCACAAGAGACTGTCCTTTTCCTGAAGAAGACATCAATGGTTTCACCACACAAGGAAAACCTATTTTCTCAGAAGCAGCTTTCAACTCATCGAAAGATTTGGCATAAAAATATTTAGCAGTTTTCAAGCCCAATTCCTGGGCAGCAAGATCACGGATAGCCTTGCGATTCATAGTAAAATTCACAGCACGCGCACTGGGTACTACCTGAATACCTTCTTTTTCAAAACCATAAAGACGCTCTGTGCGGATGGCCTCAATTTCCGGTACAATAATATCCGGCTGATGTTTGCGTACTACACGTTCCAAAGCATCGCCGTCAAGCATACTGAACACCTCACACTCATCAGCCACTTGCATGGCAGGCGCTCCGGCATAGGAATCGCAGGCAATGATATATTGGCCTTTGCGTTGGGCAGAAATAACGAACTCCTTACCCAGTTCACCGGAACCTAACAATAAAATTTTCTTCATTTTTGCTATGTGTTTATATTAAGAAGCACAAATGTACATAAAAAAATAAGTAGCTACAGCTTTAAATAATTGAAAAAACAAATGGATAGCTCATTTTTATCTGTATCTTTGTACCATAAACAATAGGGTTTATTCTGAAATCTTCTTTGTGCATGTTTGCCTTTGCGGGATTCCGCAAATTATTCCATTCCAAATTTGACCTCACAATCAGCTCCTTTGTTCATTATACGATTCAATTGTTGTATGCTAGTCCTGAATGATTGCATGCTACCATTAGTCAGAAAAACTAAGTGCAGTGTTTTTAAACTGCATAATATATAATAATTTTAGAATGGCAGTAAAAAGAGTAACATCAAGTAAAAGAGACAGAGAAAAAGCGAAACAGAGTAAGCGAGAAGAAAAACAGAAAAGAAAAGAAGAACGCTTGAGCAGTGGTAGCCGTAGCTTCGAAGAGATGCTGGCATACGTAGACGAAAACGGTATTCTTCATTCTACACCCGAAGGTGTAAAGCCTAAAGAGGAAATAGATGCTTCTGAAATAGAAATATCAATTCCTAAAAAAGGCGAAGCAGAAGAAATTCTGCCTTTAAACGGACGCATTGAACATTTTAATGTATCCAGAGGTTATGGTTTTATAAAAGATTTAGGAAGTGGTGAAAAATATTTTTTCCATATTACTTCTGCTCCTGAAGGTATAACAGAAGGAGACAACGTTACATTTGAAATTGAACGCGGTACGCGAGGTATGAACGCCGTGCGGATCTCAATCATTAATAAATAACAATTTTAACTTACAAAAAGAAATGAACATTTATGTTGCAAACTTAAGCTGGAACACAAACAGTGACAGCTTACAGGAATTATTTTCACAGTATGGCGAAGTAACTTCAGCCTACATTATTAACGACAGAGAGACGGGACGTTCACGCGGTTTCGGCTTCGTAGAAATGCC
>JAEXAJ010000083.1 GCA_023458215.1 Bacteroidota bacterium | reverse complement strand
CTTCCAAACAGCAGACTGGACACCATTACTGCCCACAGCCACAGATAGTATTTGGGTTAACGAATGGCCGTTGGGCGATAAAACTATCTATACCATATATTCACTCCGCACTGACGGATATAAAGGAATGCTATTTGAAGCCATTCCGGCAGAAGGCTTTCATTACGTAGATTTATGGAACCATCGTGAAGCTACTATACGGCAGATAGGCTCTAAGTATATCATTGAGGCTGATATCGAAGGATTTCCGGCAGAATATTTAGGTACGGATGCAGAAGCTGCTGTAGGAGCTTTTGCCCGCCTGCCCAAGCTGCTACAGGCTAAAGAAGCGAATAAAACCGTCAGCCTATCGTCAGCCAAAGAAGGAATAATCAAGATATGGCAAGGTGCCCCCGGCTATGACAAAACTCCTATCTACGAATCGAACCAAAGAAAAGCTACTATCTCCATGCAGCAACTACGCAAAGGAGGATACCAAGGAGATTTAATAATTCAATTATTTCAAGGTAGCAGTCTGGAAGATGAAATAATCCTAAAAGGTACTGCTGTCACAGTAACTCAACCGATAAAAGCCATCTACAAGAAAAGTAAGAAGCAAGGCAGTTATAGTTCTCCTATTGTGGAAGCTAAACTCGAACTAGACAAAGATCTTTTACACATCAATGCCAAACAGGGAGATGAAGTCATTGTTTATCCACAAGATATGCGTACGTATCCCAAACTACATCTGCCTGCAGGAAAGCAAACCATAAAACTAATAGATAAATTCGGTTGGTACGAGGGTGATTTCGTATTACTTGTAAAGTAGGGAGACACAACTTTGGATAGCACTAACTTATACATGCCCTATAACCATCCACGTATCTGTTCCAATTCAGAAAAAACGCAAAAAGCAACCTCAACACCTAAAGGAATGGTTTTCGTAAAAGGAGGAGACTTCATGTTCAAGCCTACTCACTACTACGACTGGCTTTGTAACCATCCGGTGCAAGATACGGCCACGATAGTAAAAGTTCAGAGTCTATATATAGACAAGTACCCCGTAACCAACAATGAGTTTTTTGCCTTTATGAAAGCCAGCCACTACCAGCCTACCGAAACAGAAAACTTCTTGAAGCATTGGAAAAACGGTGCTCCAGTGGTAGGAGAAGAAAACATGCCGGTAGTATTTGTTTCTTACGAAGATGCTAAAGCCTATGCAAAGTGGGCAGGCAAACGGCTCCCAACTGAAAAAGAATGGCAATATGCAGCGCAGGCAGGAGATGTAAAAAGGGCATATCCTTGGGGAAATGAAATGGATGCTACCAAATGCAATGCAGGCAATGGCATTTTGGAACCAATAGGGAAATATCCTCAAGGTGCTAATCCATTAGGCATTGAAGACCTTGTAGGAAGTGTTTGGCAAATGACCAATGATTGGTATCATTCAGGAGTACGCTCCTATATCATGCTGAAAGGCTCACCTTACTTCAATGCTAAAGCCAGTTGGTGGTATGTACAAGGAGGTGCGAAACCACTCACTAACCGCCAGCAATGGTTTCGATTGTCACAAAGTTATGAACGTAATGGAACTGTTGGTTTTCGTTTAGTAATGGATGCCGAAGAAAGATAATAAGATTATTAAGATGATAAGTTTGCCATCTTATCATCTTAATTTCAATTCCTGAATCAAGTTTCCCGCCTTACCATACTTCTCCATCATAAACAAGATGTAGCGCACATCCACTCCGATGGTGCGCTGCATCTTCGGTTCATAAAGGATATCACTGCTCATAGCTTCCCAGTTGCCATCGAATGCCAATCCCAAGAGTTCGCCTTTGGCATTGAACATAGGGCTACCTGAATTACCACCTGTAATGTCATTGTTCGAGATGAAGTTTACCTTCATTTGGCCCTTTTCATCGGCATATTTGCCGAAATCACCGGAGGAGAGAAGAGAAAGAATCTCAGGCTGTACCTCAAAATCCACATCGCCTACATGGGCTTTGGCTTTCTCTAGTACCCCTTTTGCCGTTGTGTAATAATCATATTCAGCCCCATCGAAAGGAGTATATCCGCAAACCGTACCAAAGCTGAGGCGCATGGTAGAATTTGCATCGGGATAAAAGTTACGTGAGGCGTACATCCGGCGTACGGCAGCATTCAGCAAACGCTCGTTACGGACAATCTCACCGGATGCCTGTTGCATCTGCATATTCGTCTCAAACAACTTCGTAAGCATATCTATACCCAAAACCATGGCAGGGTCATCATAAATATGATAAGTCGTATCTTGTTCTAAGAAGCGTTTTAAGCCCCGAGGGGTAACCAACTCCGAATGGGCATAAAGACTATCCACAAAAGTGCGGTCATTCCCCTTGTACTTGGTCGCAATTGTTTGGTAGATCTCCGGCAAATACACTGAGTCTACCTTCGAACGATATTCCTTCAACAAAGAGGTGAAGACTTCTTTATCAATCTCTAAATCCAGGTTAGCATACTTCTCCACAATGGCTTTCAGATTGGCTACTACCGTCTTTTCTTCTCCTTCAAAATCAAAGTTAAGGATAGACAAAGCCAGTTGTATCAGTTCCGGCCCATTCAGGAAAGATTCCACAAAATAAGCTTGGGCACGATTGGCTTCACGGCGGCTCTTGTAGTTCAGCTCCAAATCGGAAAAGAGATGCAACAACTGCTCACGCTCTTCGGGATTCTGCTGAATCCAGCGACGAAGCTCCTGCTCCATATCCCGCTTCTTTTCTAAGATATGTAACTTACGAATGGCCAGATTTGTACCGATACTGTTCTTCCAGTAATTAGAGCTTTCATCATATTTGGAAGCATATTTAATGCGAATACTATCCCGGGCATCCATCTCACGCTTCCAGATGGCTTGCTTCACGCCACGGACGTCTATCTGCGCCTGATTCGTATTGTTCATCATCTCTTCAATGCCAAAAGAAGACAAGTATCGCTCCGTGCTTCCCGGATAACCCATCGTCATACAAAAAGAACCTTCCTTATAGCCGTCAAGTGAAATGGGAGCTACATACTCAGGGCGGTAAGGTACATTATCGGGAGAATAGTCGGCAGGACGATTTTTTTTGTCGGCATAGATGCGAAAGACACAGAAGTCCCCCGTGTGGCGAGGCCAAACCCAATTGTCCGTATCCCATCCAAACTTGCCTACTGATGAAGGCGGCGCAAATACCAAACGAACATCATTGTAATCGCGATAAACAGAAAGCCAAAATTCATTACCGGCATAATATGCATCCACAATACCCACCAAGGTGGAATCTTTATGAGATACCTCCTCACCAATAGCCAGCATGGTAGAATCTACCGCACTCGTACGTTCGGCCTCACTCATGCCCGGCCCTACGGCGCCAAGCACACGCTTAGTCACATTCTCCGTACGCAGCAGAAAACGAACATAAAGCTCCGGATTGGGTAATTCTTCACTTCGACTATGGGCTACGAAACCATCTTTCAGATAATCGTGTTCCACCGAAGAGTGTTGTTGCACGCTACTAAAGCCACAATGGTGATTGGTAAACACCAGCCCGTCTTCAGAAACAACTACCCCGGAACAAAAACCTCCGAAACTGACAATGGCATCTTTCAGTGATGGATGCTTGGGGCTATACAACTTATTGGCAGGCATCTGTAAGCCGAGTTCTTTCATTGCCTCCCGGGTCTGCTTATTCAGATTTCCCAACATCCACATTCCTTCGTCCGCTTGCCCTGTCAGTACTACGAGACAACAAGCAGCCATAATCAAAATTCTCAGTTTCATTCCTGTCTGTTATTTATTATTCAGTAATCAGCCTCAACTTTTTAGCTCCTGTACGTGCTTTGAGCCATTCCGTTATTTTATCTTTCTCGCGTGCATCCGGATGCTTGCCGAATTTCAGTACGGCAAGTGTGACGGTATCTATACGCATGGTGTCCACTCTTGTTTCAATAGCCTGAGAAATAGCAACGGACTTCACTGAAGGATAAAGAACTTTCAGCTCCGGTACAATCGTTTTACCCAATTCATCGAATGATTTATATCGTTTCAAGCTTTTCTCCAGTTCCGTAATCTTCTGCGTCTGTTCCACCAACCGTTGTTCACTGTTCTTATAGAAATCTTCCATTACCATGGCCCGGATAGAAGAAATATCCACGGCTTCATTGTTCATGCCCTGAAGCACAATCAGCTTGGTATCATTCAGTTTATAATCCTTCATCTTACTACGGGCTATGGCAATGGAAGCCTCCGGTACTTCTTGCCCTATCAAAACGACACGTATCTCATGCCCTTTACCCTCATGCAGGATTTTCTTATCCAAGACTTGCGTATTCTCAAAAGAAAGTTGTTCAGTAACAAAGCGATTGGCGGCACTCTCAAAGAAAGTATCTTGAATGATACCGACCGTCAGATATACAGCGGGGCACATGGTAAGGAAAGCGATCAGTATAATATACTTCCGCACCTTCTTTTCCCGGTTCTTATCTACAAATTCCTTTTGTTGGAAATGCATCACCCGTACCCCCAGGAAAGTAGCAAGGCTGATAAATACTGAATTGATAAAATAAAGATAAAATGCTCCGAGGAAATAAATCAGATTTCCCGTAGCCAATCCATAGCCTGCCGTACAGAGAGGAGGCATCAAAGCTGTGGCAATGGCAACACCCGGGATTACATTCCCCTTTTCTTTTGTAGAAAGTGCCGTAACACCTGCCAATCCACCCATCAAAGCAATAAGTACGTCATAGATGGTGGGTGATGTGCGTGCCAGTAGCTCCGACTGTCCTTCGGCAACGGGACTGACCAAAAAGAATATGGTAGCGGTCGTTACACTGAACAGGGTGGTTATCAAGAAACTTTTCAGTGAACGCTTCATCAACTCGAAGTCATTTAACCCTACCGATAAGCCCACACCCATGATAGGTCCCATCAGGGGCGAAATAAGCATGGCACCGATAATCACGGCGGTTGAGTTAACATTCAATCCTAACGATGCCATGAATATGGCAAATATCAGAATCCATAAATTAGCTCCTTTGAACTCAACTCCTTTACGGATTGAATCAACTGTTTCGAATTCGTTGTCCTTATCTTTACGTAAATCAAGATACTCCTTTATAAAGTTCTTAATGGCAAATGTGTTTCTTTCCTTCGGGCTAGGTGTCTCCATGGTGTAATCTATTTTTTGATAAAACGATTAATGATCGGTATTTGTCTAAGCGGCATATCGTGCTTCACTATATAAGCAATAAACAGCAACAATAATATAGTACGGAATGCCATACGCAAATAAATATTTTCAATCGGTATATACTCAGCAGCCACGCAAAGCACCGCTGCCAACAGTACATAGCTGCCTATCGCCTTCAAATCATACTTGATCGGGTATTTCTTCTGACCGACAAAGTAGGACAAAAGCATAGCTACCCCATAACCACAAAAACCAGCCCAGGCACAGGCCATATAGCTGTATCTGGGAATCAGGAATACATTCATCAGCACAAGTATCGTGCAGCCTATCAATGAGAAATAAGCTCCCCAACGTGTTTCGTCTATCAGTTTGTACCAGAAAGAGAGGTTGAAGTAAATGCCCATGAAAATCTCCGCAGCCATCACAATCGGGACAACCCTCAGCCCGGGCCAATAATCACGCCCGATGATATAGCGCAAAATATCCATATAAAACATCACGGCAAGATAGGCCAACAAGGTAAAGATAATGAAGAACTTCATTGCCTGTGCGTACATCTCTTTATTATCTTTTTCCCGGCTTTTACCAAACACAAAAGGCTCGTAAGCAAAGCGGAATGCTTGTGTAAACATCGCCATTACCATGGCAATCTTGCTTGCCGCCCCATAGATGCCAAGCTGCACGGTAGCTTCCGCCTCATCGGGATAGACAAACGGGAAAATTATCTTATCAGCTACCTGGTTCAGAATACCCGCTACACCAAGCACCAACAAGGGAAGGCTATAACCGAGCATCCGCCTCAGCAGTTTCTTATCGAGTACATAGGCAAAACCACGGAACTCGGGTATCATACAGAGCATGATTACGGAAGTACATACCAGGTTAAATAAGAATGCATAACCCACATCATTCCCCTTTAACCATACATAGTAAATCAGATTCAATGATATATTCAGGAAGATGAACAGCAATTTCAATGCGGCGAATTTAATAGGGCGCTTTTTATAACGCAGATAGGCAAAAGGAATACTTTGAATCGCATCCATCGCTACCACCATCATCATCATTCCTACATACCAAGGATGTTCTCCGTATTCCAGCCAGCCTGCAATAGGTTCAAGAAATATCAAACCCAACGCAAGGAAACTAAGAGCGCCGATACTAATACTGAGCAATGTAGTAGAATATACCCGCATCGGATCTTCATCCCCTTTATTGGCAAAGCGAAAGAACCCGGTTTCCATACCGCAAGTCAGCAGTACCATAACCAGTGCCACCCATGCATAAATATTCGTCACTACGCCATACCCACCTGATTGTGCAGATAGAGCCATGGTGTATACAGGCACCAGCAGATAATTGAGGAATCTCCCTACAATACTGCTAACCCCATAAATGGCAGTTTCTTTTGCCAAAGTTTTTAATCCAGCCACTTCTTTTAATTTATCATTTATTTAATCGCCCAGCTATCTCCTTCTTTGAAATCACTTTTATAATATACTCTGAAGGGCAAGACTTGGAATACTACTCCATAAGAGTTCACTAACTCCAGTCTGAAATCATATTCATACATATCGGTAGTATTAGCCACTATCAGTCCGTCAACAACAGACTGTGGCAAAATGTCACGTACAAATCCCTGACTATCCCAGGGGATATGCCTTGCACTGCGATTACCATCAACCACCACCGCACCCACAGGATTTCTTTCAGCCAAGTTTCCATCAGAAACTCCTTCACGTAGAAGAAGAGGCATTGAGAGATACTCATAAGACAAAAGAGCCCCTTCTCGTGTAAACATCTCCTTATACTTATTGAAGACAAAGACATCATATCCCAAATTATAAATGCCATCGCCGGTTGGTTCCAAAGATTTGTCTGTAGAGAATATCCAGACATACTTATGTTTGAGGCGGTCTGATATATGTACCAAAGCACCGTTCTTATGCAAATCCACCGTTACTTTGTTGCCTTCCATCGATACAGAGCAAATATCATTCTTTTCTGCCTCGACACGGTAATTCCCATTTCCATCCAATATCTCAAAAGAGTAGCTCTTACCACTGATATATACTTTATCTTCGGTAACGGAAAGGATAATATCCCGCGGGGAAGTCAAGTCGGTAGGATAACTTTCCTGACATTTCTTGAGCTCCTGTGCAGACATTCTCTTATAAGTAGAGTATCCAAAAACCTTCTTCCCGTCTGCACGTACAGCCATATACTCTATTGCCTTCATTACATCTCCATCTACAGATAAAATCTGCAATATAGTACTTGAATTGGCAGCCACCCCATTTACACTCTCCACATAACTATAAGACGTAGTCATAAATCCATTGGCCGGATAAGCGTCAGCATAATAATACATCTTAAAGGAATTGCTGCTTTCAAAGAAATAGTGATGTGGCCCCACTCCGATTAAATCAGCATAATACTCACCCTTCATGCATTCTCCATCTGTACCTATTTCATACGTACTTACATGCTTCCAACCGGAACCCACTACAGATTTCTCAAAGTTTCCGGTAGAAATAGGACTAACGGAAGGGTAATAACACTCTCCATTTTCATCGAACTTGAAAGTTAAACTGTCATCTTTACTGCAAGATGACTGAACAATTAGCAGGAATAACAAACTAAGTGTTCCCAATAGATTTAAATGCTTCATGATAGTAGTTATTATTAGTCGGAAGTAAAACGCACATCTCATATCAGTCTACTATTCATCAGCAAACAACGTTCGCTGACTATTATACAGGCTCCGTCCCAAATGTTTATAAGCCAATTCGGTTACTTCACGTCCACGAGGGGTGCGCTTCAGGAAACCTTCTTTTATCAAGAATGGTTCGTAGACTTCTTCGATAGTACCGGCATCTTCGCCCAAAGCAGTAGCAATGGTAGTCAGTCCTACCGGACCGCCTTTAAACTTATCAATGATAGTACAGAGTATCTTATTGTCTATCTCGTCCAAGCCATATTTGTCGATGTTCAGTGCTTCGAGCGCATAGTTGGCTATTTCCGTGTCGATGCTTCCGGTACCCTTTACTTGAGCAAAATCACGCACACGACGAAGCAATGCATTGGCAATACGTGGCGTACCACGGCTGCGCGAAGCAATCTCTGCCGCGGCCCTCGTAGAACAGGGCACATCGAGTATGCTTGCCGAACGACGGATAATACCACTCAACACATCGTCATCGTAATACTCCAAATGCATATTGATGCCGAAACGCGCACGCAACGGAGCCGTCAGCAAACCGCTACGGGTAGTAGCACCCACCAATGTGAAAGGACTTAAATCTATTTGTATACTTCGCGCAGAAGGTCCTTTGTCTATCATGATGTCGATGCGGTAATCCTCCATAGCGGAGTATAAATATTCCTCCACCACCGGACTCAACCGATGAATCTCATCAATAAACAACACATCATTGGGTTCCAGGCTAGTGAGCACACCCGCCAAGTCTCCCGGTTTATCGAGCACAGGTCCCGAAGTAATCTTAAAACCTACACTCAATTCATTTGCAATAATATTTGAGAGTGTCGTCTTTCCCAATCCGGGAGGACCGTGAAGCAACACATGATCCAGCGCCTCACCCCTCAGGCGGGCAGCTTTCACAAAGATACGCAAGTTATCCACCACCTTATCCTGCCCGCTGAAATCTTCGAAGCTCAGAGGACGAAGGGCGTTTTCAAAGTCGCGCTCCTTGCTGGTGAGTTGCTGGTTGCGTATGTCGAAATCTTCTTGTTCCATGCTTAATACCGATTCTTTTTTCTCTTTTATTTTTTAGAAATAGAATGAAAAATAAAGTTATCGTTGAATATCAATCAATTAGATAAAATTGTTTTCTGTTTTATTTCTCATTTATTTTTTTTTTGCCACTTACCTTTTCAGCATATAGCATCTATTCTTATTGGAGCCTTCTATTATCAATTCCACATCTACCATCGAATAAACCATCTTCCTCAGTTCCTGCAAATCAACTTCCGGTAGCCTTTCTGCAATCTCAGATATTTTACTTTGAGGATGTAATTTCAGATCTTCCATTATCAATGTTTTCAGTACATAAGGTTCTACTGTCTTCAGTGTTGTCTTCAGATTTACTTTCGCATTGCTTATCAATTGAGGATTCACAAAACTGCCGCAAAGCATTCAAGGCAGCCTCATCGAGCAAGAACTTGGTACGTACCAATTCCCATTGGCAGGTTCCTTTCTCTTCACCCAAACGCTGCAAATCTTCACTGCGTACCGGCTCACATTTATCAGCTACCCGGATATAAATACGTCCATCCGACGTAGTAGCCACAGAATGCATAGAAGGGGCAACAGAAACGATGAAGTATTGACTACCACTATCATCCGCACAAATCTCTGAAGCCACAAGGCCGACATTAAAACAAAGACTGCGCAACTTCGTCACAGCTTCGTTCACCTCCTCAAGGGTGATACGTTGCTCCGGCAGAGGGGCTTTCTTCCTATCATCGTAGCCAATAAAGATTTTCCCGCCCTGCGCATTTGCCAAAGCGACACATGTCACGGACAAGTCTTTGAATCCTTTATCTCCTGTTCTGATTTTCAGAAGGCTTTTATATTCAGTTGTCTGCTTCTCGCTATCCATTCACTCCAAATTCATTTTGTGTGACAAAGATAGTACAAACTGACAAACCCTATCTATTTTTCATTCGATTTCTTTATTTTCTGATAATCCTTATGCTTGCAGGTGCCTAGTTGATTGGTCTTGAAGTCCATACACGAACAATAATTCCAAAGACTTTCTTCACCCCGATATACCACTCTGTATTCGCTATGCGATATCGGATTCACTACTTTATAGTACCCAAGAGCCTGCTTTCTGTTCATCACAGAGATGCCGAACTGCTCTTTTATGGCAGCCTGCCTGCGCTAGGCAATCTGCCATTCTTCCAAAGTAAGATTGCCGGGCTTATAATGATAAGAAACCTTGTTTGCCGCCTCTTTTTCCTTTTTATTCGTTTTGCTCTTCTTCGCCATAGGAGTTTTACCCCACACGATACTTACCTGAAATTGTATGCGAAAACAGCCAACTTCGACAAACACATCGCCCTACGATATGACAGGATGAGTGGTTCACGCTATTTCATAACAGTAGCCTATCTGTTTTGCGAAGGCATTCTCACCCGGGAAGACATCAGCCTATTCAGCTAGGAAGTGCAACAAGAAATATTAAGGATAAAGAAAATGTCCGAAGAGAACGACTAAAAACAACAAAAAAGGACTAATGGACAGGTTATATAAAAGGTTCATCCGACAAACTCGTAACTTTATTCATTACATTGGGTTTTACTCCTCGGTCTCCTAAAGGTGAAAAGGGTTACTCTGAGTATCAGAGTCTTCCATGTAAACGTAGCAGGCTTGAAACTATCCCCTGCCCCCTAAAGGGGACCGAGGATATTACTCATTCCTAATAGCAATTTAAATAAAACAAGAATTACGCACTTGTCGGATAAACCATATAAAGGCTAGAAGTTATCTCAAAATGAGTTATGTAACATTCATTTTGTGTTATTACCCATAGCTTCTTCGTTTTTTCCCACTTCATAATAAGTTATGGAACGTTTTTCCTGAATAAATTTATTTCCGTTTTCATCAGTCTGAATAGTAGCAAAATCACCAAATAAACGCCGCAAATCTGTACTATAAAACCGCCTCTGAGTCCAATTACCGTGTTTATCATATTCATATGTATAATCTACTTGACAATCCCATACTTTTTCCGAAGGATATTCTACAACATGAATAAGTCTTCTCTCTACATCATCCTTATCATTATAGGTGAATGAATAAGTACTGACTATAGAATCCAACTTATTGCTGTACTTCTTATCCGGATAAAATGTAGCAACCATCTTCTTGCACATTTCCGTTGACGAAACCTCCGCAGAAAGGCATGTGTAACCATCCAAAAGCCAGTATCCCTCCGGTTTCCTCTTCCATTTTATCGTTAAATTTTTCCCATGAATATCAAGTGCAAAATCATCAGAATCAGAGTGACCACTCTTCAAATCTGTAGTAGCCGTATAATCATCCCCTTCACCACTATAGCGAAAAGTACGGTTATAGTACTGAGAATTACGCTCTATCAAACGATTTTGCTCGTCATAAGTGTAAATAGCAGATGCACCCGATCCACCTTTTGTTCGGGTATTATAAAAAGCTGACAGATTTCCTTTTTCATCATACTCCAAGGCATACGCATCTCCAAACCGACGACTAGAATCAAACCATTCACCACTATAAATCAAATTACCGCTTTTATTGAATTTCTGACACATAAAAACGGGAGATGTAGCTTTTATCTCTTTTACAGAGTCACGCAACCCCAATTTTGTCAAATCATTCGGATAGTTTTGAAAATCAGGCAACCAAAAAATATTAAAATACCAAGTAGATGAACAATAAACGGTCAACGGCGTGTATTTCTTTGGCTGCACTATTCCTACCCCTGAACAACCGCTTAATACAATCAGGAAGCATACCAAGCATCCTCCAAATGTTCTCTTTATAAAATCTCTTGTTTTCATAGTTTCAATTATATTACTAATTATTCTATCATTAAAAAACTTATCTATCGTATTTTAGAAATCATTTGTATAAATTCCATTTGTTACCGTCAGTATCTGTAAAAGTACCAACAAACGATCTGCTACCACTCGCCGCACCAATAACCATAAGGATACCTGCAACCAATAACTCAGCTAACGCCGTCTTTACAATCAGATAAATAGCATATCCGAACAGACATGATAATAAATAAATGAAATCAAAATCTCGAAACATGCCGAGAAAAAACTCTTTAAAAGCCCCCCAACACGATGCTAAAACTAACATTGTAAAAAAGACATTAAGACAAGACATGTCCATACCCATCCTACAATGCCGGGAGTACAATACCACATCGGATTAGACGGTAAGACGCACCCGGTCCGGAGCGCATGTTTAACTTAGACTGTGTATTGACAGTATAGAGCTCATTAGCCCAAAGAAATAAGGGAAGTATTAATAATAAACTCAAAACAAAGCGTTTCATAATTAATTTGCATTTATTATTGTAAAGAATTCATGGTTTGCTCCTTAATAGTACATTCACCTGCTTTCGCATCAGGTATCACCTTTACAATATTACTTATTTTCATCGCTTTAGTTTGCGGATTGTAAGTCAGTAATGCCTGATACGCCGACTCCAAATCATCATCTTCGGCATAAGGACCGTATTCCTTGAATTTAATTACCGCATGGTTTCCTCCTTGACGTACATAATAGATATAATAAGAACCGAAGGTTGTGGGCATACCACCAGGCAACTGGATTTTATACTGGAAGGTGCCCAGCATATTGTTGGCAAAATTATCACTGATCTTATGATTGTTGAAGTCCAAATCCATGAAAAGATGTTCAATGCTTCCATCCGCTTTCTTATTCATCCCCTGCCAAGAACCTGCAAACCTATGAGACTTCCAAGTAGGGAAATTATTGGGTGACTGACCATAATAATAGGTGCGGGTCGCCACAGTACCGTTAAGAGAGATTTTTTTTATCCAGTTCCCATGACTGTCATACACATAACGCGTCCCATCTTTTAGATTATCATTTTCATCATAGGTATAACGGATAGTCTCATCAGAAGACTTTCGACTCGTCATACGTCCTTTTACGTCGTACGTATAACTAATGACTCCCTCATATTCTACATCTTGTGATAAAAGTTTTCCTTGACTATCATATTGATAAAAGGTGCCTCTTGAGTCCGGAGAATCTTGCACAACAATCATCACTAAGTGGTCTCCTGCATATCTGTAGGTTATTATCTCTCCATTCGTCCCCTTTTCCTTGACTAGGCGTCCTTTTTCATCATACCCAAAAAGCCCTTTATGCCGGAAATCCCTCCACCAGCGGATTACATTCACAGGCTTTCCTCCGGAATCATAGGTATATACATATCTCGTCATTTCACTCTCCGGCAATTCACGTACGGCATCTTCATTGGGATAGCAACTCAGTTCTCCACCGTTTTTCACTTGTATACGCTCAGTTAGCCTACCTTGTTTGTCAATATAATAAACATCATACAGTTTTTCAATTCCTCTCTCATCTTCAGCCATAAGAGCGGTCAGCCTACCTGTCTCATCAAACTGGTAATAAGCCACAGGAGCGTCCATAAAACAACTACCCTTCTCTACAAAAAAACGCACGTCACCTTTCAGATTCATCCGCTCGGCATCTGTCCGGTTACTATAAGGCCTGCTATGTGGGTATTCACCAAAATCGCGTCTGTTATCAACAGGAAAAGTACTGTATTGTCCAAACATCTGGCACCAACTTGCCAAAAACATAATTACTAAAAAAAGGTTCTTTCTCATATCATACATAAATTTAGATTATTAGATATAATGAACTCCCCAAATTCAGTGGTATAAAAAAGGCGCGGGAGTCTGTACTTTCGCTTATCTCGACTTCAGGCTCTCGCATTGCCCATCTCCAAAGATAAGCAACACAGCTAGCCCACGCCAAGATGAATATACAGAACACCACGCATAACGCAATGTTTGGATAAAACACCTTTAGTGGACGCTTCCGTTGCCGTATCTTCCTGGAGAATCAAATTTGCGAGATTTGAAGTCAGAAGATAACGTTCGTAAACGCCTTTTCTTATTAAAATAATAAAAACCTCCCCCTAACCCACCGGCTAGCTGAGATTGCTACAAAGTTAAGAAGGTTTATTTGATAAACAAAATAAGTTTAAATATTTTCAATATCAAATTTTGATATCATAGCACGGACTTTCGGCTTTATAATCACATTACTCGCTCCGTACCTACTCCTTACCTTCTCCTTACCTACTCCCTACCTACTCCTTTCTTATAGGAAGGGAGAAGGTCATATCCGGTTACCTCTGAGTTTGGTAATATATAAGGTACAGAAGCCCTTCCGCCCCCCAATCAGGTACCAAGAGAAATTAATGAAGACAATCGCACGAAATACGGGGCCAAAAGAGAAAAATTATTCATACCTTTGTAGGACAAGTGCAACAAACAACCGTTGCGCTATAAAGTAAACAAAGGATAAGAAAGCTCTCACCACACTTTCATTAATAAAAAGCGACTAGCGACTAAAGCTAAACGATCATGGGAAAAATTCAAAAAGGAGTTTTCGGTGAATTTACCGGAAAAGTAGGAGGTCTTGTAGGATGCACTTGGAAAGGAATACCATATATGCGTGCCCGTCCCACCCACATGACCAATCCACGCACCAAGCAGCAACAAAATCAGCGAGGCAAGTTTACCATTGCATTAGACTTCCTTCGCAACATCACCCCCTTCCTGCGCATCGGATATAGGGAGCTCGCTACGAATCAGAACGCCTTCAATGCCGCCATGTCCTATATTATGAAGAATGCCTTCATCGACAACGGCCAAGGGTTGGAAATTGACTACAACAAAGTACTGGTTGCACACGGCAGCCTGACACAAACCTTCAACGCTACCGCAACGTTGGAAAATTGCAACGTACTGTTCGGTTGGGAAAATAACAGCGGACAAGGAAATGCAATGGATACCGACATCGCCCTACTGTTAGTATACAACAAGGGGAAAAATTGCGCCGTCTACAACACATCGGCAGCCGCGCGCTCGGAGGGCAAAGCCGAGTTGAAGCTACCTGACGATTGGAACGGAGATGAGACAATTGCCTACTTGAGTTTTTACAGTACTCAAGATGAGAGTGTAGCCAATAGTATATGTCTGCCGCTCACCGTTTCATAAATTCCTGCCGTTCTTCCTCGGGGAATTTCTCTATCGCATAACGCAGCATTGTGCGAGGCATTGTTTTACAATACTTTTCGAGAAACTGTACCAGCAAATCTTTGTCTCGCTTGCCCATTTCACGGAGCATCCAGCCAATAGCTTTTTGCATCAGGTCATGAAGAGGTTGCGCACTGTGTGCAACCTCAAAAGCCGAGTGCGCAAAAGAGTGTGCAAGAAATCGCTCGGAAAGAGCTAATATATCGATGAAATCGTGATTTTTAATCAATGTATAGGTAGCAACGACAGCAATACGCTGATCCCAAAGCAGTGCACTATCTGCCAGCCGGTACAAGTCTTCACGAGATTTATCCTTGAGATATTCACCCACAATACCGGGAGCCGAAAGGTCCACCAAATCCCAGTTATTGATACGGGAAGTTTGAGTAAGATAGAAGTCATAAATTAATTTTCGTCCTTCTTCATCGCTCTTCTTAAAACGCTCTACTAACATCAGCAAAGCGCAAAGACGGCATTCGTGCCACTCGCTTTGCAACAACTCGGCCATCACCTCGAAGGGTTCATCCTTGTGTTGCTTGGCTACAATGCGAGTATTAGGGACAACCACTCCCAAGAATTTATCTCCTTCGCCATATTGTCCCTTTCCAGTCTTAAAAAAGCGTGGCAGATATTCTTTTTTTATAGGATCGACAAGCGCTTCCAACTCATGCCGGATACCGGCTGCAATCCGGCATATCTCTTCTGATGAAAGCAGGAGGATCTGCACTTCTGATTGACATTTAGATTTTTTCATTTTCGTTCTTTTTTATCGGTAAATCAAATAGCTGCTCCGCTTCTCCTCCGCTATATACCCGCTACTTCTTTGCTTAGAAGGTACTTTAAGCGGAAGAGAAGCGGAGCAGGTCTCGGGAAGGTATATTTCAGCTATTGCCTTGCTAAAACGACAAAAATACAATAAAACTGTAGAAACTATAGAAAGTAATCTTTAATTTTGTGACGGACACATCAATCTTTCAAACAGAACGATATGAATAGAAGCATTATAAACACCCTCTGCCTACTGTCTCTCAGTGTGTCGCTACATGCGCAGTCTCCACTCGAAAAAGGGTTGAAAAGCATCAGCCGTACCTCTGCCGAAGCTATTATCAGCTTCCTTGCCGACGACGAACTGCAAGGACGCGAAGCGGGTGAACATGGCTCACGGGTAGCAGCCCGTTATCTGGTTTCTTCTCTGAAAGAAGCAGGTATTGCACCGCTGGAAAAAAGCGGTTACTACCAGCCCTTCGAAGCTTACAGCAAAGAGCGTCAACAGCGAGGAAGATGGCAGGTACATCCCGACTCCATCGCTCTGTTGAAGCAAGGCACGCATCGTTCTATACAGATGAGTAATGTACTGGCATTCATTCCCGGAGAAAAGACGGATGAATATGTCATTGTCGGTGCCCACTTCGATCATTTGGGAGTAGACCCGACATTGGCAGGCGACCCTATTTACAACGGTGCGGATGATAACGCATCGGGAGTATCGGCGGTATTACAGATAGCACGTGCATTTGCGGCCGGTGGGCAGAAGCCACTACGCAATGTCATTTTTGCTTTTTGGGATGGTGAAGAAAAGGGGTTACTTGGATCGAAATACTTCGTGCAGACTTTTACCGGCATAGGTCAAGTGAAAGGTTATCTGAACTTTGACATGATAGGACGTAACCATAAGCCGGAACAGCCTCAACAGGTCGTTTATTTCTACACGGAGGCTCATCCGGCTTTTGGTAAATGGCTGAAAGAAGATATATCCCGCTTCAAACTGCAACTACAGCCCGATTACCGGGCTTGGGATCGTCCTGTGGGTGGAAGTGATAATGCATCATTTGCTTTACGAGACATCCCGATCATTTGGTACCACACTGACGGACATCCGGATTATCATCAACCTTCGGACCATATCGAACGTATAAACCTGGACAAGGTAGTAGAAATAACCAAAGCCTCCTTCCTCAACGCATGGAATCTGGCGAATGAGAAAGAATATTAATTCAAATTAGTATAGGGCAAGTATTCGGGACAATGTCCCCAGCAAAGAATAAATGCAAGAATATTCCTACAACATCATGCTAAATGGAAAGATATTCCTACTTTTGCATAAGAATCAACGTATTATTTTATGGTTTTAAATTACATTTGGGTAGCATTTTTCGTAATCGCTTTCATTGTGGCACTTTGCAGGCTACTATTTATGGGGGACACAGAGATATTTACGCAACTTGTCAATTCTACCTTCGACTCTTCAAAGACTGCATTCGAAATATCATTGGGACTGACCGGTATACTCGCCCTTTGGCTGGGTGTAATGAAGATCGGCGAAAACAGTGGCATGATTAATGCACTCTCCCGCTGGTTAAGTCCGGTATTCTGCCGCCTCTTTCCTGAAATACCGAAGGGGCACCCGGCTATGGGTTCTATCTTTATGAACCTCTCCGCCAATATGCTGGGATTGGACAATGC
>JAEXAJ010000082.1 GCA_023458215.1 Bacteroidota bacterium | reverse complement strand
TCAATCATTTATGTGGTTAAGTAATTCATCTGTAGGAAGGAAAGTGGTGATGAGCGTTACCGGTATCGCCCTTGTCCTGTTTCTGACATTTCACATGGCGATGAACCTTGTTGCATTGGTTTCGGCCAACGGCTACAACATGGTTTGTGAGTTCCTGGGAGCAAACTGGTATGCATTGGTAGCAACGGCAGGTTTGGCCGCTTTGTTTATCATCCATATCATCTACGCTTTCTGGTTGACTATGCAGAACCGCAAAGCACGTGGTAACGAGCGTTACGCTGTAGTAGACACACCTAAAACCGTAGAGTGGGCTTCGCAAAACATGCTTGTACTGGGACTCATCGTAATCGTAGGTTTAGGTTTGCACCTGGTAAACTTCTGGTCTAAAATGCAGCTCCCCGAGTTGATGCACAACATGGGTATGCATGCCGACACTTTGACTCTGGCATACGCTGCCGATGGTGTTTATCACATCCAGAACACTTTTGCTAATCCGGTTTATGTAGTGCTTTACCTCGTTTGGCTGGGCGCATTGTGGTTCCACCTGACTCACGGTTTCTGGAGCTCTATGCAGTCTTTGGGCTGGAACAACACTGTATGGATTAACCGTTGGAAATGTATTTCCAATATCTATTCTACTATCATTGTTGTATGCTTCGCCTTGGTAGTTGTCGTATTCTTTGCGAAATCATTGTGTTGCGGCGCTTGCTAATTGTAAATTGTAAATGACTAAATTGTAAATTGCATTATGACTAAGATAGATTCTAGAATACCGGAAGGACCGGTAGCTGAGAAATGGACCAATTATAAGGCTCACCAAAAATTAGTAAACCCTGCTAACAAACGCCGTTTGGACATCATCGTAGTAGGAACCGGATTGGCCGGTGCCAGTGCTGCCGCTTCTCTCGGTGAGATGGGTTTCAAAGTATTCAACTTCTGCATCCAGGATTCACCCCGCCGTGCACACTCTATCGCTGCACAGGGTGGTATCAATGCTGCTAAGAATTACCAAAACGACGGTGACTCTGTTTACCGTTTGTTCTACGATACAGTAAAGGGTGGTGACTACCGTGCCCGTGAAGCTAACGTTTACCGTTTGGCTGAAGTTTCAAACAGCATCATCGACCAGTGCGTTGCACAAGGTGTTCCTTTCGCTCGCGAATACGGTGGCTTGCTGGACAACCGTTCATTCGGTGGTGCACAGGTATCACGTACGTTCTACGCCCGCGGTCAGACCGGACAGCAGTTGTTGCTGGGTGCTTACTCTGCACTGAGCCGTCAGGTAAACGCAGGTACAGTAAAACTGTACACCCGCTACGAAATGCAGGACGTTGTCATCGTTGACGGACGTGCCCGCGGTATCATCGCCAAAAACTTAATCACAGGTAAACTGGAACGTTTCGCCGCCCATGCCGTAGTAATCGCTACCGGTGGTTACGGAAACGCTTACTTCCTCTCTACCAACGCTATGTCTTGCAACTGTACGGCAGCTATCGCTTGCTACCGCAAAGGTGCTTTGTTTGCTAACCCTGCATACGTTCAGATTCACCCGACTTGTATCCCGGTTCACGGCGACAAGCAGTCCAAGCTGACTTTGATGTCCGAATCACTGCGTAACGACGGTCGTATCTGGGTTCCTAAGAAACTGGAAGACGCCAAGAAGTTGCAAGAAGGCACACTGCAAGGAAAAGATATCCCCGAAGAAGACCGCGACTACTACTTGGAACGTCGCTATCCGGCATTCGGTAACCTCGTTCCGCGTGACGTTGCCAGCCGTGCGGCTAAAGAACGTTGCGACAAAGGCTTCGGTGTAAACAACACCGGTCTGGCCGTATTCCTCGACTTCTCCGACGCCATCAACCGTTTGGGTAAAGACGTAGTGGCACAACGCTACGGTAACCTCTTCGATATGTACGAAGAAATCACCGACGTTAGCCCGTACGAAAACCCGATGATGATTTATCCGGCTATCCACTACACCATGGGTGGTATTTGGGTAGACTACGAACTGATGACTACTATCAACGGTCTGTTCGCCATCGGTGAATGTAACTTCTCCGACCACGGTGCCAACCGCCTCGGTGCTTCCGCTTTGATGCAAGGTTTGGCCGACGGTTATTTCGTACTGCCTTACACCATCCAGAACTATCTGGCCGACCAGATCACTGTTCCCCGCTTCTCTACCGACCTGCCTGAATTTGCAGCTGCCGAGAAAGCCATTCAGGATAAGATCGACTGGATGATGAACATCAAGGGTAAGAAGTCGGTTGACTCTATCCACAAAGAACTGGGTCACGTAATGTGGGAATATGTAGGTATGGGTCGTACAGCCGAAGGCTTGAAGACCGGTATCGCCAAGATGAAAGAAATCCGCAAGGAATTCGAAACCAACCTCTTCATCCCGGGAGACAAAGAAGGCATGAACGTAGAGCTCGACAAGGCTATCCGTTTGTGGGACTTCATCATCATGGGCGAATTGGAAGCTTACGATGCCCTGAACCGTGAAGAAAGTTGCGGTGGTCACTTCCGTGAAGAACACCAGACCGAAGAAGGCGAAGCTAAGCGCGACGACGAAAACTTCTTCTACGTGTCTTGTTGGGAATACCAAGGCTCTGACGAAAAAGCTCCGGTATTGCTCAAAGAACCTTTGGTTTACGAAGCAATCAAAGTACAAACTCGTAACTACAAGAGCTAATCGGGAAGTTGAACATTAAAAGAATTAAAGAAAATGGATAAAAATATATCATTTACAATCAAGGTATGGCGTCAGAAAGGCCCTAAGGCAAAAGGCGCTTTTGAATCATACCAAATGAAAGATATTCCGGGCGATACTTCATTCCTCGAAATGCTGGATATTCTGAACGAACAACTTATCAGTGAAGGTAAAGAACCGATTGTATTCGACCACGACTGCCGCGAAGGTATCTGCGGTATGTGTTCGCTCTACATCAACGGACACCCGCACGGACCTGCAACCGGTGCAACTACTTGCCAGATCTATATGCGTCGTTTTAAGGATGGCGACACCATCACTGTTGAACCTTGGCGTTCGGCCGGTTTCCCGGTTATCAAGGACTTGATGGTAGACCGCACCGCCTATGACAAGATTATGCAAGCCGGTGGTTATGTAAGCGTTCGTACAGGTTCTCCTCAGGATGCTAACGATATCTTGATTCCGAAGCAAATTGCTGACGAAGCTATGGATGCAGCCGCTTGTATCGGTTGTGGCGCTTGTGCTGCCGCTTGTAAGAACGGTTCGGCTATGTTGTTCGTTTCTGCCAAGGTAAGCCAGTTGAACTTGCTGCCTCAAGGTAAACCCGAAGCATTGCGCCGTGCCAAAGCTATGTTGAGCAAGATGGATGAACTCGGTTTCGGTAACTGTACCAACACTCGTGCGTGCGAAGCCGAATGTCCGAAGAACATCTCTATCAGCAACATCGCTCGCTTGAACCGCGACTTCATCATCGCGAAGTTGAAAGACTAATCAGCCGGTCTTTAAATAATATAGGATGTGCTCCGAATAAGCGCTTGAGCAAGCTCAAGTTTATTACTCAGCTTTCACTATATTTGATTAATATCACAAGGGAACTCCTCTGCTGGGAAACGGGCAGGGGAGTTCTTATTTTTAAGAATACCGAGGCAATTTTACTTTACCCTTCCTCTCAAACTTGCCCAGTGCAGAAAACGATCATTGTTACAGCGAAGAATTATTTAATGTGAGATACTACTGAACTTCATCGAACTCACGTTATTTAGAATGGATGTACAATAGTCATCCCGTTCAGTTTCAGTAGTCAGGAACCGGAAGTTTCATGTGTTGAAACCGGGAGTTTCAACCGTTGGAACCAGGAGTTTCAACCATTGGAACCGGGAGTTTCAACCGTTGAAACCGATAGTTTACATCATTGAAACTGATGCGGCAAAGCGTGATAGATACTTTATTCATCACGCATCTATCACGGGTATCTATCACGCTTTAAAAAGCTGTATACTAGAAGAATATAGTATGTTGCGTGATAGCGTGACAGATAAAAACAAAAAACAAACTTTGTGGGGAGTGAAATTATGGCTAACTACACCATTAAATAAGCAAAATCAGGCATTGGTCGTTCTTAAACTGCGGGGAGAAGCACCGAAGTTTTTCTTACAGAAATTAGAGAAATGAGGCAGGGACTCAAAACCATACTTATAACAAATTTCTGAAATAGTGACCTTTGCATTTTTAAGATCATCTACAATGCCTTCTTTTCTACGTTCTTGCATCCATTCGTAGACGGGCTGATGGAACACAGAGTTAAAGATGCGGCGGAAAGTGGTAACCGTATATCCTCCCAGTTTTGCAAGCTCTTCAACAGTCTTGACCTTATAGTAGTTCTTAAGGACAAAATATTCAAAACTATTTGTGTATTTAGATAGAGGATGCACGATTGTAGACAGTTCATATTCTGTATAAAAGCGTGATAAAATAAACGCAAGTTCCTTCTGCTTGAACCGCAGTAATTCTTTACATATCTTAGGTTCGGTAAGATAGGATTTAGAACCTTGCAAGAAGTAATCCAGCTCAGGACAAATCTTTAAAGGAGAGAAAATCAATGGAGGAGTCACTTCATTGACTATGTAATTATAGTAACCCTCACAAAGCATTTCGGGTTGCGTAAAACGATAGCAGATGCATTCGACATCCGTCATAGCAAGGATCTCGTACTTTGAACCAATAGCTTGAAGGAAAAACTCACCTGCATGTACGGTAGTACCTGCATATTCTTCACTGTTAACAAGTACTTCTCCCTTCAATAAAAAAATGATAATATTCTCCTCACTTCTTTGTGCAGGGCGGTAAAAGCCTCTTGCGTGAGAAGCGTATATAATAGAATTATCCGTAGCCTTAGGGCATTTCAGACAATCACTTCCCGGTAATCCACAAATGGAAGAATCAGACATTGTCGGACAGAGTTTTTATTTGCTTGTTTGCTGCCCACAAAAATAAGGAAATTCTTTTAATAAACAAATATTCCCCGAAAACTTCGGGGAAAGGAAGTTTTCGGGGAATAAAGATTATAATGAAAAATAATTATTTCTTTGGCAGGTTCACATCAGCATCAGTCCAACCACCAACTGTAGGAATACCTAGCACGATCTTTGATCCTTTATTATCTAAAGTTATTGTATAGCGAACCTTTGTTCCAGGCTTCCAAGCTGTAGTACCTGCCAAGTCAGCAGTAGCAGTAAAGACTTCTGAGATAGGCGTATTTTGACTGAATACCTGATATTCAACTGTTACAACCCCACCAGTAGCAGGCATTTCTTGCGGTATCAACATCAATGCTGCATCTGCATCACCTATAGCAACGCCCTCTGTACCTGTAACAGAAGCATCAGTTATCAAAGGATACGAGTAAACGGGAGCTTCTCCATCAACATCAAGACTTGTCCACTGTCCTGTTTCAAAACTATATTTACCCTTATTCATAAGCCCTTTGATGGTTATTGAAGATACTTTATATGTATAAGCATCAGCACCCTTTACAGAGAAATTAACCTGAGTCAATGCATGAGTAAAAGGCAACACTACACCATTATCTCCTGCTTTTGTTTTATCTTGGTCAATCATCTTTGCCGCAACTAGATCTTCTTGCTCTGTTGATGTACCTTTCACTGTATAATCAAAAGTAGGATATCCAGTAGCAACAGTCAAAGTTTGTGCAGGAGAAGTTGCAAAGAACTGAACATTCTTATTGTAAGGCCAATAGTAATCTAGTTCTTTAGTACCCCATGAAGCTCCAGACTTATCTATCTTGGTTGCTGGTATGAATGCTTCTCCAAATGTGGTTGTAGGAGTCATAGCACCATCTGTAACATAACCTACCACAGTGAATGTGCCAAAATTAGTATTATCCGTAACTACAGCTTTCGTTGTTGATCCTACAACAGCTCCCATCTTAATTTTTGTCTTTTGTGCTGCATTCTCAATCTCTTCATTCTGTGAGCAACTTACCATTGCTGCTGCGGCTAAAGCCACCAATAAAATCTTCTTCATAACCGTTCGTTTT
>JAEXAJ010000081.1 GCA_023458215.1 Bacteroidota bacterium | reverse complement strand
TCTTCTACAACAACCAAGAAAAAGGATGGAATGCAGCCGTGCTCTACAACCGCATCGGCAAGCGTATCATCGGCGTGGGAAGCCGTTACGGTACAACCAGCGAAGGAGATGCCCTCAACATCCCCGACTCCTACGAAATGCCGCGCAACGCCATCGACCTCTCGTTGAGCAAGAAGCTGGGACACTGGGAAATAAAAGCCGCTGTACGCGACTTGCTAGCCGAACGCTACAACTTCAAGCAATTTGAAGAAGTGAAAGTGAACGGGCAGGCACGCACCATCGAGGAAGTAACGCGCAGTTACAAGCCCGGACGCAGCTACAACTTGACAATAGGTTACAGTTTCTAAATATAAAGAGATACACTAACAGTTTTAAGAAAACAAGTTTAAAAACTAAGAAGTATGAGAATTGAAATTAGAAAGTTCGGTTGGACACTTATGATGTGTGCAGCCATTGCAATGGGAGGTCTGATGACCGCTTGTTCCGACGACAACAATGACGGTAACGGTGGTGGCGGCGGAGATGACGACCTGAAAGACCCCGAAGTGACTTACAACGGAAGTACAGCCATCAGTAAAGGCATCTTATTCAATAAAGGAACAGAACTGGGTAACGGTACGCAAGACTTTTCATTCACGGGCGATGTTACTTTGAAGAAGGGCACTTACTTGCTGAAAGGCTGGGTATATATAGCCGAAGGAGCCAAACTACGCATCCCCGCAGGTACCGTCATCAAAGGTGACAAGCAGACCAAAGCCGCCCTCATCATAGAACCGGGCGGTTATGTAGAAATGAAAGGTACGAAGAACGAACCTATCGTAATGACCTCAGAAGAAGCACCCGGTAGACGTAAACCCGGCGACTGGGGCGGCTTGATTATCTGCGGCAAGGCACCGAACAACAACGGTACGCTGAACCAACAGATTGAAGGTGGCCCGAGAACCAAGCACGGCGGTACGGTAGCCGATGACAACTCCGGTATTTTCCAATATCTACGTGTCGAGTTTGCCGGTTATCCGTTTGAGCCGGACAAGGAAATCAATGGTATAACTTTTGGTTCGGTAGGTAGCGGTACCACCGTGGACCACCTTCAGGTATCTTACTCCAGCGATGACTCTTACGAATGGTTTGGCGGTACGGTGAACTGCAAATATCTGGTAGCTTACAAGGGCTGGGACGATGAATTTGATACAGACAACGGTTTCAGCGGTAATGTAGAGTATTGTCTCTCTATCCGTGACCCGAAGATTGCCGACAAGTCACAAAGTAACGGTTTCGAGAGCGACAACAACGCTTCGGGCAGTGCGACCGCCACTCCGATGACCAGCGCTCACTTCAGCCATGTCACCTTTATCGGCCCGGGTGCTGCCAAGAACAATTTTGACTATGCCACTTGCAATACAACCGACTACATCAATGGCAACAGCATGAACGGTAACGGCGCTGACCTCGGTCTGTACCAGTCGGCCATGCAAATCCGCCGCAGCAGCAAGCTGAACGTCAAGAACACGCTTGCAGTAGGCTATCCCGTGGGTCTGATTATCGACGGTGAAAAGGGCAGCACTCCCCAATTTGCCAAAGACGGTCTGTTCACCTTGGAAAACATCATCTTCGCCGGTATGGGCGTAATAGGCAGCGACGGCAACAAGATTTACAAAGACCAGTATTCGGCCGACGGCAAGAACATTACAGATGCCACTCGCGTATCCTTCTCTAACGAGTTCTTCACGAATGCAGCCGGCACATACACCACCTCCATCAACAACAAGGTGATGGAAGAATCGGCCTTAGGTTTGACCGACCCTGCCAATACCGGTCAGAACTACTGCCCCGGCACTGTCATCTCCGATGGCAACGGTGGTTATATCGGTGCTTTCCGCGATGCCAGCGACAACTGGCTGGAAGGTTGGACGAACTTCGACCCACAGAACACCAACTATTAATTACCGATAGCTTCTTAATTTAGGCAAGAGCAGCCTGCACAACCAAAGACGGTTGGCGGGCTGCTCTTTTGCTTGCGATGCCATGTAACGGGCAATAAAGCAGAATCATCCATTCGTTGCAAACAAATATTCAGAACCACTGATCTCCCGCACTTCACTTCCGCTTCTTCAGTTCCTTCTTCAAGTCATGCACCTGCATGCTGAACAAATCCAAATATCTGTAGATGCGCGCCATGAACTCTTTCGACGACCGGAAGCAGATGCGAGTGATACGTACCTTGTCCGCCGTGCAATCTTCTATCCGCTCTACCGGTTCGCTGGTCATGGCCGGGAAAAAGTTTCCTAATCCCTTGATGTTTACCGTACGCCCGCTTGCCAGATAATCGGCTATAATGTCCGGCAGCTGCACCAGTACGGACTGCGCATCGCCCGTCTGCAACGAACTCCGTTCCGCCAACCGTGCGGCCAGTTCATCGTTGCTCACCGGTTCGGGTTGCACCACTTTCGATGCGGCATAGTAGCGCACCACTTCTTTCCCTCCACTCTTGTCCACCTTTTTGCGGACGACGTAATTCATTGCCATTCTATTTTCTCCTTATTTATTAGCAGAGCCCCACAAGCCTATACCGAACCCGGCACATACTGGGACTTAGCCCCTCACAGTCGTATAGTGAGCACCCAAAACACCCGGATGTTTTACCCCAAAAGATGGGGATCTTTTCACCCAAAAGATCCGGATGTTTTGGGGTAAAAGACCCGGATGTTTTCGGAGAAAAGGTGCGGATGTAGTGACCTCTCAGTATACGACTCAAAGGTACTCAGTCCTAAGGAGAAATCCAATGGGTATAGGACTTATTTACGCTGAAAGTGAATGCCGGATCTTCTTATCAGGAGAAAGCCTTCTGAAAGTCCCTGCCCGACGGCGACTGGAACACCTGCAAGTCGAATTCGGGAATGATGGCCAGTACATGGTCGAAGACATCGGCTTGAACACTCTCGTAAGGTATCCAGTCCTTGATGGCACAGAAGAAATAAAGTTCCATCGGAATACCATGATCGGTGGGTTGCAACTGGCGCACCATGCAGGTGAGTTGCTGGTTTACGGCAGGAAGGCTTTTCAGGTAGGCAGTCAGATAAGCGCGAAACACGCCGAGGTTGGTTTGACGGCGACCATTCACAAGGATAGAGTTATCTATGTCATGCTCCTTATTGTACTCCTCTACCACCTGTTCCGTCTTCTCTACGTAATCAGCCAGCAGTTGGATCTTTCGATACTTCTCCAGCATCTCGGGGGTACAGAACTTGACGCTGGTCATGTCGATGTTGATGGAACGTTTGACGCGGCGTCCGCCACTCTCCTGCATGCCTCGCCAGTTCTGAAAAGAGTCGCTGACAAGCAGATAAGGGGGGATAGTGGTAATGGTATTGTCCCAGTTGCGCACCTTTACGGTAGCCAGGGTTACTTCTATCACCGTACCGTCGGCACCGTATTTGGGCATCGCAATCCAGTCGCCCACCTTCAGCATATCGTTGGCAGAAAGCTGCACGCCGGAGACAAAGCCCATGATGCTGTCCTTGAATACCAGCATCAAGATGGCGGCCGAAGCGCCCAAGCCTGCCAGCAAGGATACGGGCGATTTATTAATGAGAATACTCACCACGATAATAGCTCCTACAAACCAAAGGATCACCTGAACTGTTTGCAGCATACCTTTCAACGGTCGGTCGCGAAGTTGCTCCTTCTCGCTATATACGGTATAGACCGCTTTCAGAAGGGAGTTAATAAAACTAAGGAAGGTGATAATAATATAGATCAGGCAGATGCGCTGCAAAAAGGCCAATGTAGTGGAATTGATATCCGCAAATGCCACAGGGACAAATATGAAGATAATAATCGGGGCAACCATGCGGCTCACATGCACCATTACTCTATGATTGAACACGATATCGTCCCATGTGGCCTTTGTCTTCTTCACCAGATGTGCCACTGCTTTCAACAGGATATGCCTGCATATCGCATCTGCCGCAAAGGCGATAATCAAAACCAGGGCAAAGGCCACATACTGATCGAGTGCTTTTGCTAAAGAGGGGATCATTCCCCAGGAAATAAGAAGCTCATCTATATTTCTCAATATATCCATAAACGATTATTTAGATTAAGTTTGTAACATAAACAGGAATCAAGCAGACTGGTAAATTATCATTCAATTACTATTCAATACTTAATTAGTCTTACTCAAAGTTTCTCCCTCTCCAGAAACTCCTTTATATCTTCTTTCAACCACTGGTAGAGGTAAAGGTTCTTGTAACCACTGTTTTTCTTTAACATTAGCGCTACATTGACCTGACTGTTCTCATAACCGGTAAATTCATTGCGGAACTGTTCGTTATGTTCTGCCAACCGCTTTATTTCCTGTTCCCGTTCGCGGCGCAGAACCGTGCAGATGGGTATCAGAATCTTCAGTACCACACTATCCATGATGTGATGTCCTTGTATATAGAGATAAGTAGTATCGGGCGTCAACCCCAACTTCTGCAAGTCTTCTTTCAGATGCTCCACACTCGCTATGTGCTGCGGAAAACGAGTTTGCAATTCGGAAAGCTTTGCCGATACCGAGCGTTGCATCTCTTCCAGACAACTGTAAGGATGGCGGATATTCACATCCTGCAAGCGTACACACGCATTGAAATCGTACATTGGAAAGGTGTGCGTATCACGCTGGCGATAGAACCATACATTCCACAGGAACAATGGATAAGCTATTTGTGAGTAGCGTTTCAGGAATGCGGGAAAGTCCAGAATAAAGCGGTCGTTCAACGTAGATTGCACGCAAACCTCCCGCAGCGTTTCAGCAAAACAATGGAAATTTTCAATGGCATACCCGTATGTCTGAAAGATATAAGGGTTACGGTTTATCTTTCGGGATACATTGGTGGCTCCCTGCAACAAGAAGTCATAATCGCTATCCACACAAGCTATCAGGCTACGACCCAATTCTGCTGTATTCAACGTATTCATCAGTACCATTTTCTTCCCTTTAGCCAACGAGGTAGCCGAGGGCAGCATTACCTGAAAATAACGTTCCTCGCTTTCAAACTCAGCCAATAATGTGCGCCAGAAAGCTACATCATCATAACTCTCCACATACGCCACAATACGTCTGCGGGCTTTCTTCGGCGAAAGCTTGCGAGCGGCGTCCAAATAGGCCGAAGTAAGATTATTTTTTAAAGAAGTTGCCACGGAATAAGAAATAGTGATTAGTGGTTAGTGATTAGTGGTTAGTGATTAGTTTGTACCTTAGGATTACATGACGCATATAACAAGAAATCATCAACAAATCACTAATCACTTATCACTAATCACTGTAGTGATCTCGCTTACCTCCGTCACCGCATCCAGCCAGCCTTCCATGATGACGGCGGGCGAATGAGTGGTAAGGATAAGTTGTAGATTAGGGTTGAGTTCACGTATCATGCCTATAAGTTTCTGTTGCCACTCGATGTGCAGTGAAGCTTCCGGCTCATCCATGAAAAGGACACAATGACTATCATCGCGCACAAGTACGGTGAGCAGTATGACCAGCATTTGTTTCTCGCCCGACGACAATTTGTAGGGAGACAGTTGCTCTTCATCCTGATAAAAGAGGATGGTGTTGCTCTTACGGTCTATCTTCTTGCGGGTATAACTGAATAATTCGTCAATCATATCCTGAAACTTACGCTTAGGCACGGAGAGAGAAGAGGCACGGGAGCGCTGTTCCTCATCTCCGTTCAGTAACTCTATCATCTTGTTGCCAATGTTCACTTGGTAATCCAGAAAGCGGCGTTGGAGGAGATATATCTGCCAGTCAAGTTCCGACTTCACTTCGGGGTCGGCCATGCGGGCGGTGAAATCGCCCATGATAAGCGGACGGTCGTAGCTACGGATTACATCATAAGGGATATAAGTGGCCTCGGGATTATCAAAGAAGACATGCACTCCATTCTTCTCGTCACTTTTCACTTCTCCCGTAGTTTGTTCGAGGTAAACCACCGAACGGTTCAGAATAGTAGTCTTCCCCACTCCATTGATGCCGGAAAGAATATTCACATCGGGACGCAAATCCCAAGCTATATTATACCGATGCCACAATCCATGTATTTCGATATGCTTGATGTAATTGGCTTGTACTTCCATAAATTCTCGCTTTAAGTGGAAACAAATATAGGACTAACAGAAAGTAGAAGCAAATATAAAGAAAGGGTTTGAGAAATTAACTACCTTTGCAGGGATTTTTGATAAGAGGAAGTTATGTTCCCCTCAAAGAGCAAACTTCACCGGGACATCAGAAGCTTTATACCCTAAACATACGGTCATGAACAAGAACATACAAGGGCATGTGTTCGCCCTCTCGGCAAATATATTATGGGGATTGATGGCTCCCATCGGCAAATCGGCCTTGGCAGAATTCTCCCCGCTATCCGTAACTACTTTCCGCATGGTAGGCGCGGCTGCCTGCTTCTGGCTGCTTTCTGCATTCTGCAAACAAGAACAAGTAGACCACCGGGACATGCTGAAGATATTCTTTGCGTCTTTGTTTGCACTGGTCTTCAATCAGGGAGTCTATATCTTCGGATTATCCCTCACCTCACCCATAGATGCTTCCATTGTAACAACCACCTTGCCCATAGTCACCATGATTGTTGCCGCCCTGTATCTGAAAGAACCTATTACAAACAAGAAAGTACTGGGTATCTTTGTAGGAGCCATGGGAGCGTTGATACTCATCATGAGCAGCCAAAGCGCAAGCAGCAGTGGCGGTAGTATCATCGGCGACCTCCTCTGCCTGATAGCACAGATCAGCTTTTCCATCTACCTGACCGTATTCAAGGGATTATCGCAGAAGTACTCTCCCATCACACTGAATAAATGGATGTTTGTCTATGCCTCCTTGTGTTACATTCCTTTCTCTTACCGCGATGTGGCAGCTATCGAGTGGAACGGCATCTCTACGGCAGCATTCCTGCAAGTGAGTTATGTCGTTGTGGGTGGTAGTTTCCTAGCCTATATTTTCATCATGACTGCACAAAGGCTGATGCGCCCCACCGTAGTGAGCATGTACAACTACATGCAACCGATTGTAGCCTCAACCGCCGCCATCCTATTAGGAATGGGCACGTTTAATCTGGAGAAAGGGATTGCCATTGCCTTGGTATTCCTCGGCGTATATATCGTGACTCAAAGCAAGTCGCGCAAAGATTTCGAGCGGGAAGGGAAAAAGCTATAATACTCCGGCACGCACGCGGCTCAATGACTCCGGCGTCATCAGCAGATAAGAGGCAATATGATTGACGGATGCACGCCGAGCTACTTCAGGATAGTCTTTCAAGAAACGCGCATACCGTTCGCGAGATGTCTCGAAGCGCCAGGAGTCTGCTTTATATTGGGATAGAATCAGTGAACCTTCCAGCAAATGCCGGTGAAAACGGGCAATATGCAGGTAGGACTCGGATAGTTCCACCAGTCTTGCATAGGAAATAGTCCAAATCACTCCTTCTTCCAACGACTCCAGTTGCAGGCAGTTGCGATGCCCCGTAAACAAGCTGACGATGCACATGGCGCCATCGCCGTCGCAAGCAAAGTTTTCTGTAATATCACGCCCTTCTTTGAAGTAGAATTGTCGGAGCAATCCTTTTTCCACAAAGATAATGTTTTTGGCTATCCCTTTTTCGCTGAGCAACAGTTCACCTTTGTGCACTTCACGACGTACAAACAAATCGGCTATCAGTTTCAGTTCCTCCAAAGGGAGTTCATGAAGGCGGCGGGTAAACCGCCGCGCAATTTCCATGTTGTCTTCCTTAGCCATAGATAGTAAGAGTTATATGAAAGGGAGTCCCTTATCTTTTCAGTTCTTCGAAATAAGTATCGAGTAGTTTCTTGGCAGCAACAAACGAAGTAAGATTGCCTTGCAGTACTTGCGACTCTTTATCGGCCAACATAGACTCTATCTTGGCATTATGATAGAAGCTGTCACGAAGTTGTTCGTTAATCGTTTCGTACATCCAATACTTGCTTTGCTCATTGCGGCGGAACTCAAAGTAACCGTTCGCTTTCACAAAGTCGATATACTCATACACCATATCCCAAACTTCCTTTATGCCCAAGCCATAGAAACCGGAATAGGTTAGTACTTGAGGCGTCCACCCGCTTTCAGGAGCAGGAAACAGATGCAAAGCATTACGGAATTGGGTAGCAGCCAACTTGGCACGATCCAGGTTATCGCCATCGGCTTTGTTGATAACAATGCCGTCCGCCATTTCCATAATACCACGTTTGATGCCTTGCAATTCATCTCCGGTTCCGGCAAGCTGGATAAGCAGAAAGAAGTCCACCATAGAATGCACGGCTGTTTCACTCTGCCCTACCCCTACCGTTTCCACAAATATCTTATCAAAGCCGGCAGCTTCACAAAGAACAATCGTCTCGCGTGTCTTGCGCGCTACTCCGCCCAATGAACCTGCTGAGGGGCTGGGACGTATAAACGAATCAGGATGCACGGAAAGTTTCTCCATACGTGTCTTGTCGCCCAAGATACTGCCTTTGCTACGTTCACTACTAGGGTCGATGGCAAGCACAGCCAGTTTGCCGGCATATTTCTCCAGAACGTGCAGACCGAATACATCAATAGAAGTACTCTTGCCCGCACCCGGCACCCCACTGATACCGATACGAACCGAGTTGCCCGAATAAGGCAAACACTTTTCTATCACTTCCTGTGCCACAGCCTGATGTTCCGGCTTCACGCTTTCCACCAATGTCACTGCCTGGCTCAGTGTCGTAATATCTCCTTTTACAATGCCCTCTACAAAATCTGAAACAGATAGTTGGCGTTTCTTAGATTTCCTCAGATAAGGATTCACTGATGACGGTTGCTCAATGCCCGCATTGACAACCAAGCCTTTGTATGCTTCATTATTTTCCGGATGTTCCATAAGAATATGATTTAGTTATGAGTTATTAGTTATAAGTTATTTGTTGATGTTTTCATTGTGTAGTGATCAACAAATAACTTATAACTAATAACTCATAACTTCCTTTTATTGTTTTGCTTTAATATTAATCTCAACTTTTGGCTGCATCGGGTCGTTGGTTATCATCAACAGACGAAGGTGACGACGCTTCTTGCCGATATTTTTCTTTTCAACCGTTACACGCAAACGGGTAGTTTCACCCGGTTGTAATACGCTTTTCTTCAAGCTGACGCCCACTGCCGGATGGAATACCTGCAACTTGCTTATTTGCAAAGGAGAGCGTCCGGTATTGGTGACAGTTATGTCTTGACGGGCTTTCGACTTTTTAGCCAGTAGAGCACTCATATCGATATCTTTGGTAGAAAGGCTGACGGCAGGCGCATTTGCCTTTTCAGCAGCGCTCATACCGGAGAAGTCCGGCAGAAGGATGGCAGAAACGGGGATTTCATTCTCTTCGCCTACCTTATCACCCGCAAAACGTGCCAGATAAACAGAAGCCTGCGTAAGTCCGAGGTCAGTTAATTTCTCAGAGTTCAAGGTTAGGGTAATGATACCCTTTTCTCCTTTTTGCAAGACATCAGGCTTGACTTCCGTCTCCAAATAAGGGGGCAGGTGCATCAAGACCGGCTCGTAAGGACGATCTGAAAGATTGACTACGCCAATATGGATAACGGGACGTTCACCATGCTGTATATCGGGGAAGTCAAAGCTGTTCTTATCAATGCGTATCTGACCGATGAGGTAAGGATGTGTCCTGGTAAAGTCCTTGATTTCCTGTACTACTTCGCCATTGAACTTCAAATAAACCAAATGCGGTTGAGCATTGGTAAAGATCGCTACGGATTTATTGAAATGCCCCAATGCTTCGGCATCGAAAGTTACATTAACGGTACCTTTTTCCCCCGGAGCAATCGGAGTTTTAGTCCATTGAGCTATCGAGCAAGCGCAATCCGGTTCTACTTCGGTAAGTACCAAAGGTTGGTCACCGGTATTGGTTATGGTGTACTGTGCCGTTACCGGATGCTTCCATTCAATCTGCCCGAAGCTATGCATTTCGGTATTCGAGGTAAAACGAGGTTGGGCTACAGCGGTCAATGCCACGGCGGCAAATACATATAAAGTTGTAAATACTCTCTTCATCTATTCTATTTTCAAGGTTTCTTTTTTACAGTTATTTTTTTCTCTTCCGACTTCATCCTGCGTTCCACTTTCTTCACATCCTCCCCCGCAGGTAGTTGTTCGGGATAAATGCCACGGCTTACCAACATTTCACGCACAGCCAAATTATTGTCCACATGTTCCTTCTCAATAGGGTTCTGTCCATACAAATCCTTCTGCTGCACATTGATTGAAGTCATTTCTGCGGCTAAATCCTTAGCCTTAATACCAAGAGTCGGCAGGAAATCAGCCAAAGGGCGTCCTTCCGGTGCACCAATCTTACGCTTCAGTAAATTAGTATCAAGACGGAACAAAGCCTTATCGCCTTTTGAACGAATGATAGCAAATCCTTTGCTGTCAATACCCCGTTCATACAAGACACCGGAAAGTATCTTTTCCGTCTCCGCAAGTTTTGCTCTTGCTTGTAAGCGTTCATAATCAAGTAAACGTTGTTCAACTAACTCAGCACGACGGGTTTGCACGGCAAAATAGTTTTGGGCAAAGGCAATTTCGGGCTTGCTTGAATCACCATTCTGGGCAACCAAATAGCAAGCGTATCTTGTCAGAAGCACATCTTGTATGGTTCGTTCAGCACCAGAACCAATCGTTACCTTTTTCTCCACTTGGGGAAAATGGTTTTGTATAACTTCACCAGCATTTTCACAAGCATCTTTGGCTTTGTTCAAAACATTAATGAACTTATCCCATTTAGCATATCCTAATAATATCTGAAGTTCCCGAGCACTCCAGCACTCCACACCATTATATTCACACACTATTCCTTCGAACTTGCAGAACAAGTCTTTAATTTCTTCTGTTTTCATAATTATATTTATTTGCAAACAGAGTAGTAGTTCTCGTCCTGCCGCTCCCGTTTCTTAATTAGCTCCACAAAAATAAGAGTTTTAGATGAGAGTACCAATCAGAAGAAGCAACTATTTGAATTGGAGAATGATTTACTTGTGTCAGGGCATGCTGCACGGTGAAGGTAGATGAGGAAAGCGAAAGATTAGAAATGGTTCATCCGCCAAATACATAATCATTGTCGGATGAACCTGTATAACAATTTACTACTTTATGATTACCGTTCCACCAGTCGAGTGTGAAGCATATTCAGGAGCATAGGCACACTGTATGGTAGCCAAACCGGTTTCATAAGTTCCGCCACGAGCGATGCGGTAACTGTGCTCCAATACATAAACGCCCTTGCCCAGGTGATCGAAGAAGAAGTTGGTGGCGGCATCTTCTACTTCGACATAATAACCGAAACCATTACTCCAACGATAGCCGGAAAGTGCACCGACAGGTTCGAAGCAAGCGCCTCGCTGGTCTTTCAACTGGATGAAGTCCATAGCGCGATCCAAACTGATGGTCAGGCGTGAAACGATCTTATCGCCAACGGACAACTGAGCAGCATCGGCAATTGGTTGTAAGGACTTCCGGCCGTCAGCGGCAATGCGCTCTACGAATAGTTTCTTTTCGATATTCAACTCATCCCCTTGTTGTTTCACATCGGATATCGGCGACAAGTACTGAGCATAAACGGCTCCCCAGGCAATGCCTGCATCCCGTTTCTCTACGGTGATGGATTTGGCTTTGAGCTCAGGACTACTTCCGGTAAAGGTTTCTTTGATATAACCTAATCCGGGAACGGTAGTCTTTGCCGGTGAGAATGTTTCCAGTACTTTATTACCTAAAGTGATACGTACATCTCCACGATTTTCAAGCAAATCACTGCCTTGGCAAAGCAAAGCATAGACGGCATCTGCCGTAGCTATCGGAGAATCCCAGCTGGTGGTCTGCTTTTGTTTCAGCAACCAAAGCTTCATTTCTTCCACCAAAGCATCATTACCTCCTGCCATACGCAGGGCCTCCATAACTTCTACATGAGCAGGAACGGGCAACATTCCCCAAGCATACGGGTTGGCATGGAAATCAAAGTATGCCCCCAACTCGTTCGTCTGAACCAAGTGTTCTTTAATAGAAGCAATAAACTCATTTGCTTCGGCAGTACGTCCGGCTGCTTTCAGGATGATGGCAGACTGTGCCTTCGTTACCATTGTACCATTCACCAGATTATTGCCTACCTTAGACAAGAAGTATTGATAAGCAGTCTGATTTTCAGCCGGAACTGTTTCACGACTAAGAGCGATCAGATAGAGATACTTCATGGCTCCGTCCGAAATCGTTGTTATTTTTACACCGCTCTTCTCTGCTTTACGAAGGTTGCGGTATTCAGCTAAAACCTCTTTATTCAGGAAACCGAAAGCCTTCTGTTTCATTTCATCTACTTCGGAAGGAAGTTTCTCTTTCGTCATCAGCGGAAGGCGTACCAGCAATTCGGTGATGTAAGCGGTGATATATTGGCTACCGGACATCCCTTTATACCAACTCCATCCGCCATCTTCACTCTGTAGTTCTTTCAACTTGGTGAAAGCTGACAAGTTACGCCCATTCAATAAGTTAACATCAAACAAAGTAGCGATACGAGCTTGTTGTTCTGCCTCGGTAGTAGCTTCGAGCAGCCAAGGTGATTCAGTAAGCAAAATATTCTTCACATCCTGGTTCTTCTCCAACTGGCTGAGGAAAGTTTCTTTTGTTCCGCCTGCCAGTTTCCAACTGTCGAATACTGCTTTGATACGTGGCTGGCTGTTGGCGATGTAACCGGCTAAACTATTGGCATAGTAAGCGGTAGCCCAAGATATGGCATTATCAGTGGACGGCAGACTCAACACCGGTAAGGCTTGAACAGCATACCAAGCGGGATTTCCGGTAAACTCTACCGTCAAACGACGTTCGGTTGCCGTACGGGCATTCTGATTGAACAGGCTATCTAAGGAGAATGTACGGGTTTCTTCACCACGTATAGGCATGGCAAGCGTTTCCGTAATATAATCTTTATTGCTCAATACAGGCAGAAGATGTTGTTCGCCATCACTGAACGTACCGCCATCGGCCACCATGCGTACACCAAGCAGATTGTAACGGTCGGTCGCCTCAAAATGGAAGTTAACTGCCGTTGTTCTTCCAGCTTCTACAGAGAATTTCTGACGTTGGGAAGAGATGATCTTTTCCGTCATAGGGTCGAAAAGGGTGAACGTAGCTGTTCCCTTTACCGCTTTACCCGACAAATTAAAAATAGTAGCGGCAATTTGCGTTTTATCGCCTACACGGACAAAACGAGGCATATTCGGGGTAAGCATAAATTCCTTAGCAGTGAAGGCAGTTGCGTTGAGCATTCCCGTCAGCATGTTCTTCGTATGCGAGTAGCCACGGAAGTTCCACTGAGTCAAGCTCTGAGGCATGGTGAATGAGAAAGCAACTTCTCCCGACTCATTGGTACGGAGCTGCGGATAGAAGAAGGCAGTTTCAGCAAAGTTGGTACGAAGACCGGATACAGGTTGCAAGGTTTCGCCACCTACCGGGATGAGTTCTTCTTCAAAGACGACATCGGCTACCGAAGTTTCCTCAATAGCCGCAGGGGCATAAGCACTTTCCGCTTTAGCAGCCATATTTCCCATTCCCCGAATTCTCAGTCCACCAGTAACCGATTTTGTTCGAGAACTTCTATAGCCCATTACATTAGCCTCCATAGAAGTACCATCCTCTACAACCTGTAACAAATTCTCCACTTCATCATAAGGAGAGTAGAAATGGTCGAACGTCCAGTCCGATGTTCTCCAAGTTTTCAATGGAAAATAGATAGAGAAATAATTGTTATTGTAGTAGCTTGCATTACTATAAACCCCATACAGATTGCTCGGGTAGAATACCTGTAAGAGCTGGTTACGCTTAAAAATCTTATCCAACGAAGCATCGTACATGGTAGCCAACATCTCGGCAGCGGCAGGCATACCTTGCGGAGTCTTGATAACTAATTTCCACTCTTCTTCCTGTCCGGGGCGCAAACGGTCACGGAATACCTCCCACTTCATATCAAGCGTACGGTCAGGTTGCCGCTTTTTCAGATAGATTTGCTGACTATACATTTCACCGCCTTTTACGAAGTTGAAAAGTATAGTAACTCCATTGCCATACGATTCTTGGTAAGGATATTCCATACGGACAATCGTATCGTTCAATTGAAGCACACGGCTTTCAATACGCTTTTGGTCGCAGAAAACATCCATTAATACATAAGCATCCTTGTACGAAGTGCCTAAAAGGAAAGCAGCAGGATGTTGTGCATCGAACTCTTCATTTTCCTTATAATAGAAGAAGTCGGTAAACGCAGCCGGACGTGTATCTTTCTTTGAGAAAAGCAAGAAACGATTACTTGCATATTCCCCGTTATTCTCTTCACGCCCCAGACTGTCACGAACAGAAAGTTCCAAACTGTAATTTCCTGAAGGAAGTTTGCGCCATGCCGAAAAGTCTTGGCGCTGATTAGCGATAAAGTCTCCTTCAAGTACCAGTTGTTTCGGATCTTTTACTGAAATTGCATTCTTATCGGCTAACGAATAAATTCGGTAAGTACCTTCTATATTCTGAGGGATGCTCATGATATTATCCACACCAAAAGTAAAATACATACTATCTTCTTTGCAAATATACTGAGGTAGATTGACATTGAATGAATAAGCTTTTGGTCCTGCCATCAGATTATAGGAAGCTGTTTGTGTTTCTCCTGCTTCGTCCGTCACAACGGCTTCTACGCTATAAGTATACACAATCCCAAATCTGCCTGAATTTTCGGCAGGTGCATCCAAAGCCAAAGGAATGACAAAGTCGCCATTGGCATTCAGTTGTATAGTATCGGCAAGCAACGGCTTTTGGGTATTATTCCAATAACTTAGCCTTGCGTCACGACGTTTTACGGTATAGGCCAATGGCACATCTTGTATCATCATTCCATTGAATGCTTTAACGTTTCCTTTCAATACGACTTTTTCACCCAGCCGATATGCCTCCGATATCGGAGCAAAGGTTATTTCGAAAGTAGGTCGTTTATACTCTTCCACTCTAAAAGAAAAGGTAGAACCGGGATCGTTAGTCTGCACACTAAACATGCCATTGAGGCAAGCCGCAGGAAGCACAAACTCTGTGGTGAAAGAGCCAAAATCATTGGTCCGTACTTTCTTTGTAGCTACCTCCTTACGATTGGCATCCAACAAGACAACTTCATAGTCAGCACCTTCCAGCACATGAGCACTGTCACTGTTTTGTTTATAAGCTATACCTTTTACATAAACTGTCTGTCCGGGACGATAAAGCGAGCGGTCGGTCAACAAAGCTATTGTTTTCCAGTCAACCTCTTTATCATTATTATTCGGACGGTTCATATATACTGACTGCGGCATCATTGCGGTGTCCTTGCCCTTAGTGGCTACATAACTTCTGATTCCGTTCTGCCAAGGCAATACAGCCTTTCCACCTGCATCCGTAGTAAGTTCTGTCAAAAGCTTCCGATCTTGTTCATTATAGGTAGAATAGAAGCTCACTTTTGCATCGGCAATCGGCTGCCCACCGGAAGCATCCAGCGTGGTTACTTCCATGCGTCCGTCTCCCAGATTCAGTGTCAGGACTTTGAAGCGGGTAGATACCAAAAACTTATCTTCGGTACGGGTAGTACCGGCGTCCGGCACAATCTGAAGAATATACACACCTGTTTCCTGAGGAATCATAAGCTTAAATACAGTATCCGTGGAAACGTAAGGCACATCCTCGGGCAATTTTCCCTTGCCAGGCAAGGGCTGCAAATCGAAATGCGTGGAAGATAGTTTCCGTGCATATTTCTTGTAAGTGTCTTTATTGATGCCATGATCCATGTAGGGCACTTCATTCAAGGTAGTAGCATACAGGTTCAAGGTAAACCCGGATAAATTACTGAAATGTACATTCATATTTACCGAATCACCGGGATAACCACT